>JAJYXT010000045.1 GCA_021801645.1 bacterium | reverse complement strand
CGGTGTTCTCCGCCAGCTACCGTCCCAGGACACTGGTGTTCTCCCAGCAGGGGGAGGTGGTGGGCATAGCCCCGCTCTGCATCCACCCGGAGCGCGAGGGAACCCTGCAGTTCGCCGGCGGTGAGGACCTCTCGGATCAGCTCGGCCTGCTCGCCCTCCCGGGGTTCGAAGAGCAGGTCGCCGAGGCCGTCGTGGGGTGGGCCAGAAGCTCCGGGGCCACGGAGATGGACCTCCACTTCCTGCGCGACTGGGGGTGGGAGTTGCCGGCCCTGGAGCGCGCCGTGGAGCGGCAGGGACTCCGGGGTGAGGTGCATCCGGAGGAGGTCAGCCCCGCGATCGACCTGCCCCCCTCCTTCGACGAGTACCTGTCCCTCCGGCTGGGCAAGAAGGACCGCCACGAGCTGCGCCGGAAGATGCGGCGGCTGGACCAGGAGCGACCGGGCTGGCGGCTGGTGGGCCCGGATGAGCTCGGGTTGGAGGCGGCGTTGACCGAGTTCCTCCACCTCCTCCGCGCCAGCCGCGAGGCGAAGGACCAGTTCCTCACCCCAAAGGTGGAGCGCTTCTTCCGGGAGGTGGCAGAGCGCTTCCAGCGGCGCGGATGGCTGCGGCTAGCTCTCCTCGAGGAGGGGGGAGTGCTCGCCGCCGGGACCTTCGGGTTCTGCCTGGGCCGGGTCTGGTACCTCTACAACTCGGGATACGACCCGGCCCAGGCCCACCTCTCCCCCGGGCTCCTGTGCGTGGCCGAGGGGCTGCGGGGGGCGATCGAGGCGGGCTGCCAGCAGGCCGACCTGCTGCGGGGCAATGAGGGCTACAAGTACCGGCTCGGGGCCCAGGACCAGTTCCTGGTCAATCTCCGGATTTCCCTCACCCAGGAGGCCAGATGACCCCGCCCGGCGGAGGTGAGCCGACCATCGCCTTCATCTCCCTGCACGCCTCGCCGCTGGCGCGGCTGGGGAAGCGCGAGAACGGCGGCCTCAACGTCTACGTGCGGGCGGTCTGCGAGGAGCTGGGGGCGCGCGGGGTTCACACTGACGTCTTCGTCCGCCGGAGCGATCCGGACCAGCCGCGGGAGCAGGCCATGGGGCCACGCAGCCGGGTCATCGCCGTCGATGCCGGCCCGGCCCGGCCGCTGGCCAAGCACCAGCTTCCCCAGACCCGGGCTGGCTATCTGGAGGCGGTGCGGGAGTTCACCAGCACCGCCCGCCGCCGCTACATCGCGGTCCACAGCCACTACTGGCTGAGCGGGGAGCCGGGCGCCGCCCTGGCCCGTGACCTGGACGTGCCCTGGCTGCACACCGCCCACACCCTGGCCGCGGTCAAGGGAGAGGCCGGGTTTGACAGTGACCTTCCGGAGCGGCTGCTGGAGGAGCGCCGGACGGTGGCCGCAGGTGCCCGGCTGGTGGTGAACACGGCGGGCGAGGCCCATGCCCTGCGCCACCACTACGCGGCCCGTCCCGGGCAGTGCGTGGTGGCCCCTCCGGGAGTGGACCTGGTGCGCTTCCAGCCGCGCGAGGTGGAGCGGCTGAGGCGGCGGATGGGATTGGAGGACATGAGGGTGATCCTCTTCGCCGGCCGCCTGGAGCCGCTCAAGGGGCCGGACACCCTGGTGGATGCCTTCGCCCTGGTGCGGGAGGATCCCCGGCTCCGCGATCGAGTCCGCCTGCTCTTCGTGGGCGAGCTGAGCAGCGAGGGCGAGCGGGTCGGCCAGAGGAGGGAGATGCGCCAGCGGGTGGCGGAGCTGGGGCTGGCCGGAGAGGTGGCCTTCCTCGGAGCCCAGCCACAGGAGCGGCTGGCGCTGCTCTACTGCCTCGCGGACCTGGTGGTGGTCCCCTCCCACTCCGAGTCCTTCGGGCTGGTGGCGCTGGAGGCCCAGGCGTGCGGCACCCCGGTGGTGGCCGCCGCGGTGGGCGGCCTGAGGGAGGTGGTGGCGGACGGCCGGACGGGCCGGCTGGTGGAGGGCCGTGACCCTCGGCAGTACGCCGCTGCCATCGCCGAGATCCTGGCCGCGGACCCCGCCTCCCACCGGGAGATGCGCCGGGCGGCCCGGCGCCGGGCCGAGCGCTTCACCTGGGAGAGGACCGTCGACATCCTGCTGCCCGAGTACGGGTTGGCCCCCGCCCTGGCCGCCGCCTGCAGGGAGGCCTGAGCCGGCCCCATCCCCGGGGTGCGGCCCGGGACCGGCCCGCCCCCCGTCGCCTCCCTCAGGGTGTGGCTGCCGGCTCCCGGTGCTGGGTGGCCCATTCCGACTCGAGGAGGGCGAAGTCGATCTCGTCGCTCCACCCTCCCTTGAACCACTCGTTCTCCAACAGAAGGGCCTCCCGGCGCATCCCCAGCCGCTGGGCCAGCCGGACGGAGGCCAGGTTGCGCGCGTCCACCCGGGCGATCACCCGGTGCACCTTTAGGTCATCGAAGGCGAGGTGGAGGATGGCGTGGGCGGCCTCCGTGGCATAGCCGTGCCCGGAGTGTTGGGGGCTCAGGACCCAGCCCACCTCGGCAGAGCGATGCTCTTGACTGTGCAGAAATAGGTTCACGTCGCCGACCAGCCGGCCGGTCTCCGCCAGCTGCACTCCCAGGATCAGCCCCTGGCCCTCGCCCGTGATCTCGGTGCGAGCCCAGGCGTCCGCCAACCTCTCGGCGACAGCCGCGCGGTCCATGGGCAGGAAGGGGACGTAGCGACAGACCTCCGGCAGCGAGCGGTACTCGAGGAGCTCGTCGGTGTCGGCAGCGGTGAGCGGCCGCAGCAGCAGCCGCGAGGTGCGGATGGGAAAGTGGGGACGGAGCTCAAGCGGCGGTCCGGGGGCGACCGGCGCTGCCCCCGCGTCGCCGCCCTCGTGGCCGGGGGTGCCGTCCCCGTCCTGCGGTTCGGCGGGGGGGACGTCGGAGGGCATGACAGGAACTCCTGCGCGGATGGCAGCGCTGGGGTGGCGGGCCGGACCCGACGGGCCCGGCTCGCGGATGGTAACAGCGCCCGCGGCTCGGGGAGCGCGGGGGGCCGGGGCTAGCCCGCCCCCGGATGGCATCATCTCCACCGGATGGACGGACCGACGAGGAGTGCGGATGGGGCGCCCTTGACGGAGCTCGAAGGGCCGCTGGTCACCGCGTTCCACGAGGCGCAGGCCCGGGGGGCTCCCCAGTTCACGATCCCGGGCCACAAGGGACGGATCGAGGAGATCGCGCCGGAACTCGCGGGCCCGCTGGCCGCGGACCAGCCGCTGCACGGCGGGCTGGACACGCCCAAGCTGGCCCGAGGAGCCCTGCAGAAGTCTGAGCGGATGGCGGCCCGGCGTTTCGGGGCCGATTGGTGCCGCTTCGGCGTGGGGGGCTCGACCCAGGCCAACCTGGCGCTCTGCCTCGCCCTCGGACGGCCCGGGGACCAGGTGATCGTGAGCCGGGCGCTGCACCGCTCCCTCTTCTCCGGGCTCGTCCTCTCCGGGCTGGAGCCGGTCTGGATCCCACCCAGCACCCATCGGGCCACCGGCCTGCCCCTTGGGGTAACACCCACAGCCCTGCTCCGCGCCGTAGCCCTGGCGCCGGAGGCACGGGCGGTGATCCTCACCGACCCCGGCTACCTGGGAACCCTCTCCTCCATCTCTGAGCTGGCCCGCATCGCCCACGGCGCGGGGATGGCGCTGGTGGTGGACCAGGCCTGGGGGGCTCACTTCGGCTTCCATCCGCAGCTGCCCCAGCACGCCCTCGCTGTCGGCGCCGACGCCCTGGTCACCAGCGTGCACAAGACCGGGACCGGTCACACCCAGGCCAGCCTGGCGTGCGCCCGGACGGGCCGGCTGGAGCTGGCACGGCTGGAGCGCGGCTTCGACGCCACCCACACCACCAGCCCGGCGGGATCCATTCTGGCCAGCATCGAGGGCTCGCTGGCCCTGATGGCGGCCCGTGGGGAGCAGCTCCTGGGTCGGGCCATGGAGCTGGTCCGCGCCGCCCGCCAGCAGCTTCGGGAGGCGCTCCCTGGGGTGGGAGTACCGGATGAGAGCCAGTTCCCCGGCAGGGACGGGCCCTTCTTCGACCCCCTGCGCCTGGTGGTCCAGCTCGCTCCCCTCGGCGCCGACGGGAGAGCCGTGGAGGTGGAGATGCTGCGCCGCGGGGTGGCTCTGGAGTATGCCGACCGTGACCTCCTGGCACCGGTGGTGACCCTGGCCGACGACTGCGGCACGGTGCGGAGGCTGGTCTCCGAGATCGTCCGGGCCGTGGGGGCCACCGGCCGGGGCCCGGCCCGGCCGGTGCGGCCCCCCCTCTCCTGGAGGGTGCGCCCCGAGGTGGCCCTGAGCCCACGGGAGGCCTTCTTCGCCGGCCACGAGCGAGTTGCCTGGCAGCTGGCGGCGGGGAGGGTGTGTGCCGAACTGGTGGCACCCTATCCCCCGGGTATCCCCATCCTGGCTCCCGGAGAGGTCGTCTCCGCGCACCACCTCCGCGTCCTCAGGGCCGCGGCCCGCGGAGGGGCGCGCATCGCCTATGCCAGCGATCCCTCCCTGGGCTGGCTGGAAGTCGTCTCGGAGTGATTCCGGAGCCGGCTCCAGGATGCAAGCGAGTCCCTTCCGGCACAGCCAGAAGCTCCCCGCCGCCGCGCCCCGGCCCTCAGCCCATCCAGATCCCCACGGCCAGCAACGATGAGGAGAGGAGGAGGACCAGCGCCGTCTGCTTGAGGGCGGATACCAGGTCCGCCGGGTCCTGAGAGCCGGACTTGCGCACCGGGCCTTCCAGCAGGGGCACGACCACCCAGGCCAGCAGCACCTCGGCGTGGGTCACGGCGGGGATGGCCAGGATGAGAGGGACGGCGAGAGCGAGGGCCAGAAGGCCGAGGTACAGCCGCCGGGCGCGGGCCGCCCCCAGGGCGACCGCCAGGGTGCGCTTGCCCGCCTCCCGGTCCGTCTTTATGTCGCGGATGTTGTTGATGAGCAGCAGGGCGGCGGCCAAGGCCCCGGGGAGGATGGCGGCCAGGGGAGCCACCAGGGGGACGGAGCGCATCTCCACGAAGGCGGTGCCACAGGTGGCCACCTCCCCGAAGAAGAGGAACACCGCCACCTCGCCATACCCGTGATACCCGTAGGGGAAGGGGCCACCGGTGTACAGGGCGGCGGCGAGGATGCAGCCCGCCCCCACCGCCAGTAGCCACCAGGTCGTGATCGCGGCCAGCCAGAGGCCGAGGACCGCCGCCGCCGCGAACGCCACCACGGCGGCCGCCAGCACCGCGCGCGGTGGCACCACCCCGGAGCTGGCGGCTCGCGGCGGCCCGACGCGAGTCCGGTCGGCACCGCGCCGGTGGTCGGAGTAGTCGTTGGCGTAGTTGACCCCGACCTGCAGGGCGACCGCCACCCCCAGCGCCCCCAGGCTGGGGGCCAGGCGGGCGTCCCCGGCGCGGGCCGCGATGCCGATGCCGATCAGGACTGGGGAGACGGAGGCGGCCAGGGTGGCTGGGCGGGTGGCGTGCCACCAGAGGCGGGCTGGGGTTAGCGGGGCCGCCGCCGCGCTCATCCTGGCTCACCCACGAAGACCGGGGGCCCGGCGTTGAGCGGGGTAGCGCTGTCGAAGGCGGTCAGCCGGTCCTGTGTGGTGGCTCCGTCGTTGGTGAGGTAGAGCTGCAGGTAGTGGCCCTCGAGCCGGGTGAAGGCCAGCTGCCGGCCGGTCGCCGTGGAGGTGACCGCCACCGGGTACTGGCCGGCCACCGGCCCGACCAGCGACGAGACCGGCCCGCCCGCAGTGGAGACGGTGGCCAGGGCGCCGCTGGGCTCGCGCAGAAGCACGACCGAGCTGCTGAGGAAGGCCACGGGCAGGCCCGAGGCCAGCTGCCGGAAGGGGTTGGCTCCCACCCCGGGCGCGTACAGCCAGGTGGATGGGTCGGCGGGCTGGCCCACGGCGAAGGCCAGGGAATCGCCCTGGGGGCTCCAGACCGGGCTCTGCGCGGGAAGCGCGGTCCCGGGCGGGGAGAGGTAGGTGACGGCGCTGAGACTGGGGCTCAGCAGGGCCACCCGGGCGGCCAGCCCCGGAGAGCTGGCCACCGCCGCCAGGACCTCACCGTCCGACCTCCACCCCAGCGGTCCGGCGAAGGACGAGGTGGCGGAGAGGGTCACCGTCTGGGAGCTGGCCAGGGTGTACACCCGGAGCGCCCCGCCGGAGATGAAGGCCAGCTGCTGGCTGGTGGGTGCCCAGGCCACCATGGTGCTGGAGGTGCTCCCCAGGACCGGAGTCGACTTCCCGGTGGCCAGGTTGACCACCTCCAGCTCGTGAGCCCCCGCCAGCTCGGTGGCCAGGTACTCTCCGTCCGGGGCAGCCACCGCCAGGGAGTAAGTGCTGCCCGACGGGGGCGACACCAGCAGGCGAAGGCCCGGGGGGTCACCGGCCTGCTCCGGGGTGGCTGTGGCCAGGACCTCGGTGTACTGCCCCACCGCCGGCCCGGCGGGGAAGATCAGGGAGGGGCTGGAGCCGTACCCCGTGACCTTGAACTTGAACCGCGCACCCGTCTGGAGGTGGTTCCCGTCCACGTCGAGGGCGGCGCGGGTGACCGTCACCTGGTAGGTCTGGTCGGGCAGCAGCGGGCGGGCCGGTTCCACCAGGAAGCGCCCGGGCACCAGGGGGTTGGGGAGAACCTGATAGCCCCCCGGCGGGTCGGGGACGAGGGAGACCGCGGCGGCGACCGCCTTGGGATTCATGGCTCGGTCGAAGACCAGGGCGGGAGCCTGATAAGGCCCCAGGCTCCCGCCGTTGCCCGGGAAGGTCGAGGAGAGGGACGGCCCTCCCTCAGTGGAGAACCCCCAGGAGTGAGCCAGGTCGTTGACCGCGCCCGAGGCCGCGCGGATGCCACCCGCCACGTTGATCCGGTAGGTGGTGACCACCGCCAGGGGATGGTTGGGGTGCAGGAGGCGCATGACCCGGCCACCGTCCGACCACCTGAAGTAGCAGCCGGTGCGCCGCCCTTCTGCCGCCAGCCTGATGTCGCAGCCCGGGGTCGGCTTGCCCCGGCGGGTCTTGATCGTGAGCCGCGTCTCCACCGAATGCGGGTCCATGGGCACGCTGAAGACGATGGTGAAGACGATGTTGGTGTGGGTCCCGCCCTGGCTGGGCGCGGGGGCCACCGCGGTGATCTCGGGGGGGGTCACCGGCCCGCACGCCGACAGAACCGGCAGAAGGGCCAGGAGCCCGGGAAGCAGGAGGAGAAGCCAGCGGGCCCGCCTGGACCCGGCCATCCCTGCCGCTGCGGTCAGCCGATCTCCGCCAGGTCGATCGCCGGCACGGGCTGTGGCGGCGAGGCCACGACGTCGATCCGGGCCTCCCGCTCTCCGCAGGCTGCCGCTGCCACCTGCGGCCCCTCGGCCAGCTCGGGAGCCTGGGTGCTGTAGCTGCCGCTGGGGGTTCCCTCCCCCAGCAGGGCCACCGCCACCTGCTCGCCGTGGCTGACCAGAATGCCGCCACTCACGCGCTGGTCAGCGATGAACTCGATGAGCGACTGGAAGTCCACGATCCGGGCCGGCAGGTTGATGAACACCGTCGTGGCCACGATCAGGGGGGCTACGGCCGCCACCAGCTCCGAAGGAAGTTCCACGGCGTCGATCAGTCCCTGGCCACGCCCCACATGAGCCACCAGCTCCTGGATCGCCTGCTTTCCCCTCCGGTAGTTGCCCTCCCCCCGCTGCTGGCTCTGGAGGATCTCCCCATCCTTGAACAGGATGTCGCCGCGCCGCTGCCGGTCGGTCTCGCCGGTCACCGAGACGTAGCCCGAGAAACCGTCCTGGCTGAGGGTCTTCAGCAGCATCGGGAAGTTGAGGAAGGAGGCCTTGAGGCCGGCATGCAGCGTCGGCCCACTGGGCATGGGCACCATTACCGAGAGTTGGGCCCTGGTGGCCCCCGCCGGGGGTCGGGCGGCCGGAACCGGCGGAGTCGGGACGGGGACCTTCCGCGGCGGGGCGACAGCCGGAGGAGCCGCCGCCCGAACCGGGGCGGGAGCCGGTGGCGGCTGCATCTGCCGGGGAGGCGGCGCGTACGGCGTGGGAGGCGGTGGGGCGGCGAAAGGCTCGATGTCAGCCACCTCCACCTCGTCCACCTCCGCCTGCTCCGGCCAGCCTCCGGTGGACCCCGCTGCTACCGGCTCGGGGACCGCGGCCTCCAGGTCCTCCGCCACGGGGCCCTTGCCGTCCTGGCGCTCCCACTGACGGAGCAGGTCGTCGGTGGAGCTGTTGATGGTCTCCTCCGGCGGCAGCTTGGCCCGGGGGTTGAAGGTGTAGGCGCCGCTGCTCCACCCCAGGGCGGTCATCACGGCGCCCTCTCCCTCTCCCCCCTCGCCGGTGGCGTGGAAGAGGTGTCCGAAGAGGAAATGGAGAGAGCACTGGCTGGAGCCGTTCTCCAAGAGGAGCGTGCCGGTGGCCCGGTCCTGCTGCATCGTCTGGAGAAGCTCGGCCACCGTGGCCGGCCCGATGCTGCCCTGGTTCTGCAAGTTTGTGGATCTCTCCTGAGGGTCCGCCGCGGCGGACCAACCCTCCCCGGTCGGTCGGCGCGATACTAGCACAGGCGGGGCCGATCTCCGGGGAGCGCCTCCGGCGGTGCCGCCCCCCGGTATTGTCGCCCCTT
This sequence comes from bacterium, assembly GCA_021801645.1. Taxonomy (GTDB): domain Bacteria; phylum Chloroflexota; class Dormibacteria; order Aeolococcales; family Bog-877; genus JAJYXT01. The sequence goes on along the minus strand of JAJYXT010000045.1, from coordinate 20,124 downwards.
ATGGAAGCGAGCCCCGGAGCCGCCGACTGGGACAGGCTGCTGGCCGGCTGGCCGGCCCCGTCGCTGCTGCAGTCGCAGGGCTGGGGCGAAGTCCAGGCGAGGGCAGGCTGGCGCCTGCGGCGGTTGGTGGTGGACGTTCCGGGCGGTCCGCTTCCGCTCTCGGTCCAGGTGGGGCCGCTCGGCCCTCCGCGGGCGCTTCGCCTCTACCTGCCGCGCGGGCCGGCATGCGCTCCCGAGGACGACGCCACGTTCCTCGCCGTGGAGCGGGAGCTGGTGCGGCTCGGCCGGCAGGAGAGGGCGCTGGCGATCGAGGTGGAGCCCAACTGGGAGGCGGAGGCGGTCCCGGCGGGGCACCCGATCCGCGCCTGGGCGCCCTGCCCCTCCCGGCAGCCCGTGGCGACCACCATCGTCGATCTCCGACCCGAGCCCGACGCCATCCTGGCCTCCTTCCACTCCAAGACCCGCTACAACGTGCGCCTGGCCGAGCGCCGGGGGGTCCGAGTCCGGGAGGGAGGGTTGGACGAGCTCGACCGCTGCCTCAGGGCCACCGAGGGCCGCCAGGGGGTGAGGCTGCCACCGCGCAGCCACCTCTCCCTGGTGTTGGAGCAGCTGGGGCCGCTGGCCCGGGTGCGGGTGGCCGAGGTCCGGGGAACCACCGCGGCGGCCGTTCTCCTGGCCCGCCGCGGACAGGAGCTGGTGTACCTCTACGGTGGGGCCACCGGCGACCATCGCGAGGACATGCCAAACCACCTCCTGCACTGGCGCGCGATGATGGAGGGGCGCGAGGAGGGCTGCACCGACTATGACCTCTGGGGAGTTCCTGAGGACGACCGCCCCGACCACCCGTGGCACGGGCTGGCCCAGTTCAAGCTCGGGTTCGCCGGACGCAGCGTCCGCTACCTCGGGGGCCGCCGCCGCCCGCTGGTCCCCGGCGGGGTGCCGCTCTTGATGGCCCTCGACCGGATCCGTCTCACCGGCCGGAATCGGAGAGCGCGGTGAGCGGCGAGCTGCCCGAGGAGGACGGCTACTACTTCCCGGTGTACGAGGAGCTGGCTTCAGATCTCCTGGAGGGGCTGGATCGGACGGGCCTGGTGGTTGAGGACATCGGCCACGAGATGGAGCCGAGCACGGGGGACCGCACCTTCCGCTGCGCCGCTCACGTCGGGAGCTCGGAGGCGGCCCCGCGCTATCAGGCCTCGCTGCATTTCCACTGGGACGCCCTGCTCACCTATCTCGGGACCTACGGGCCGGGAAGCGAGTGCGACCTGTACCACGAGCCGGGCGAGACGTGCAGCCACCGCGCCCAGCGGCCCCATCCGGGCGTGGACCTGGTCGTGGAGTACGACCTCGGGGACAGCGGATACCAGCTGTCCGACCTGGGCGAGGTGCAGGCCTGGATCTCGACCGTGGAGTCGCTTCTGTCCCGGGTGCTTCCCGACGACGATGGCCGGGTGGTGCACCTGAACCTCGCCTTTCGCGAAGGCGCTGTGTGGGTGGAGCGCTTCACCGCCGAGCAGAGCTGGTACCTGGACCTCAGCGAGCCGCGCGATCTCTCCCCCATCTGCGAGATGGTGGCTGCCACCCTGAGGGCCACCCCGACCCTGGCCGACCGGCTGCCGCTCTAGAGGCCGCACCGGGCCGTCTGGGGTGCCGGGTCGGGGAGGCCACAGCCAGCGAACCGGGCACCAGCGTCCAGTTCGAAAGGAGCTGACGGGCGGGTAACAGGAACCTCCCGAGCCGTCCGAAACCTGCGGTCCACTAAGTAGACTGAAACGCAAGCGAGATCCTCAGGAGCAGTGGCACTTGTCCTTCCCGCTGGGCTTCGACTGCCTTACCGGCTTACGGCGACCTGTCACCTTGGGGCTTCTATTGATCCTGGCCTCCGCAGCCATGCCGGGAGCTTCCTCTCCGGCGTTGGCCGCAACGGCCACCCTGGTGGTCAACGGCCAGACCGGAGTCGACTCGGGGAACTGCGTGTCCGCCCCCTGCTCCACCCTGCAATACGCGCTCGACCAGGCGGCGACCGGAGACACCATCGAAATTGAACGGTCGGTCATGGCTTCCGACTCCACGGCCACCGGGGGGGCGGTCATCCCCACCTCGATCCGCTCGCTGAGCATCGTGGGCATCGGCGTGGCGCCAAGACTGACGGGCGGGCTCGTCACCATGACCATGGGGAGCACCATATCCGTGCAACCCGGGCAGACGGTGGTGATCTCCAACCTCGAGGTCAGCTTCGGCGTGGCCCAGTTCGGCGGGGGGATCTATAACGGGGGCAACCTCACCCTGGACGGCGTCTTGGTGGACGACAGTGTTGCAACTCCCTCAACCCTTCTATGCAACAGCACGACCAACTTCTGCCAGGGCCAGGCCGGTGGCGGTGGCATCTACAACGCTGGCAGCCTATCGATCCTCCGAAGTGCGGTGGTCAGCGATCAGGTCAAGGACGTCCTGTACACCACGGCCCCCCCCGCGGGGCTGCAGCTGTTCCTGCAGGGTGGGGGCATATACAACGAGGGCTCCCTGCTGGTGGAGGAGTCGTCCATAGCGGAGAACCAGGCACCGGTGTCCGCGTTCCCCGTGCAGCAGGATGCGGCGGGGGGCGGCATCTACAACCTCTCCTCCGACGCGGTGGTGATCGCCTCCACCATCTTCGGCAACTACGCCCCGGTGGGCTCGGGCATCTACCAGGGTTCGGGTATCGGCGTACCCCAGCTGGCGCTGGGAGCATCCCTGGTGGTGGGCAACGTGGGCAGCGCAGCCGGGTCGGAGTGTGCCGGGGCGATCGGAGCCCCCGCTCCCACCAGCCTGGGGTACAACGCGGCCGACAGCGGGGCCGGTGCCAACTGTGGGCTGAGTCAGCCCACCGACGGGGTGCAGAACGGCGGGATCAGCGACGAGGACGCCCCCAACGCCTATGGCCTATCTCCTGGGCAGCCGGAGGACTATGTCATACCCTTCGGGACCGCACTCGGGGGGGTGCTGGTGTGCCCGTCGCTGGACCAGGTGCTGCAGCCCCGGCCACTCCCCGGCCAGGTCGACTGCTCGCCGGGAGCAGTGGAGCCCATCTCCGGCATACCCCAGTCCACCTCCCCCAGCCCGCCCGAGATCACTTCCGGAGCCACGGCCACGTTCACGGTGGGAGTGCAGCAGACATTTCAGGTGACCGCCACGGGGTCGCCCGCGCCCGCCATCTTCGCGACCGGGACACTGCCCCTGGGGCTCACCCTCTCGCCTCGGGGTCTGCTTTCCGGGGCCCCAGGCATGGCCGCGGCCGGAAGCTACCCCATCACCCTCTCCGCTGAGAACACGGTGGACCCCTCGGCCACCCAGCAGTTCACGCTGGTCGTGGACCGACATCCCACCGGGCTCTCCGTGACCGCCTCACCCAACCCCGCGGACGCCGGCCACCAGCTCAGCTTCACCGCAGCCGTGACCGGCGCCGTCCAGGGTGTTGAGCCGACTGGCCAGGTCACCGTATCGGCCCAGCAGCAGCAGATCTGCACCATCCACCTCGCCGCCGGCGGGGGAAGTTGCTCGGGAACCCTGGCCTCAGCACCGGCCACCGGGACGGTCACTGTCTCTGCCAGCTACTCCGGCGACCAGTCCTATCTGCCCAGCACCGCCTCGACGGTGGTGCAGTACCTGGGCCTGCCAGCGGTTGGATCGCCCGTGACGCTGCCGGCGGCCACCTATGGCACTCCCTATCAGGTGGCACTGGTGGCGACCGGCGGCTCCGTCCCCTACCAGTGGGCCATCGGCTCGGGGGCACCGCCCGGCCTCGCGCTCACCGGGGCGCAGCTGGCCGGCACCCCCGAAGCGGTGGGGACCTTCCAGTTCCAAGTCACCGCCACCGATGCGGAGGGGGAGGTCGCCACCCACGAGGAGACCCTCACGGTCAACCGGCAGACGCCCAGCGCCTCCCTGCTGGTGACCCCCTCCAGCTCCGTGGCGGGTCACCAGGTCACCCTCTCCGCCAAGATCACGGGGACCGGCGGATCCACCGGGCCTGTGGGGACGGTCACCTTCTCCGCCCAGGGTGGCAGCCTCTGCTCGGCCCCGCTGGCCGGGGGCGCGGCCAGCTGCAGCACGACCAAACTGCCTGTGGGCAGCGGCACCGTCACCGCCACCTACTCGGGCTCCACGGACTACGCGGCCGCGACTGCGGAGGCCAGCGATCTGGTGGTGGCGCCCCTCACGATCACCACCACCACCCTGCCCCCGGGGGTGCTCGGGCAGGCCTACAGCTTCCCCCTCACGGCGTCCGGAGGAACGGCTCCCCTCACCTGGACCCTCACCGGTGGGTCCCTCCCCCAAGGGCTCAGCCTCAGCCCGGCTGGCCTGATCTCCGGGGTTCCAACCTCGGCCGGAGCGCAGCCGGTGACCATCTCCGTCCGTGACGCCAGCTCCGCGGTCCCCCAGCAGACCGCGGCTCAGTTCCAGCTCACGGTCGGGAGCGTGACCTCCACGCCGGGATCGGCCCCGGGCGGTGTCGGCGGCGTCGGCGGTGCCGGCGGAGCTTCACCCCCCGCGACCGGAGCGGGAGACGGTGGTACCGGTGCCGCGGTGGCTTCCCCAGGAAGGGCGTCAGCCGCTGCCGCCGTCGCCCTCAGCTGGTGGGACGCGGTTGGGGTGGTGGTCCTGGCCCTCCTGGCGGCGCTGGGCATCTTCGTGAGGCGCCGGCGCCGGGCCCGCTGACCGCCTGGCAGCCCGCTGTTCCCTCGGCCCAGGGCCCCGCACCGCATGCCCGGGAGATGGCGAGGCGGGGGCGCCAAGGACCGCGTCGATGAGCCGGTAGATCACGGGGAGGGCTTCGCAGCAACTCGCCGTGGGACCAGCCAGGGCATCGAAGGTCTCGAAGCTGGTGAGGGCCATGAGGACCGCGATCGTTTCCTCGGAGCCTGCCGCCGCCTGGCGCTGATCTCGCAGCCGGCCGAGCAGGACGCTGAGGCCCTGCCGCCGGCGGTCATCGCGGGCGCTGATCACCGCCTTCACGTCGGGGTCGAGGTGGGCGAGGGCCCGCAGGCGCCGCATCGCCGCCCGGTCGGAATCCCAGAAGCGGCCGAAGACGGAGACGAAGCTGCGCAGCGCCGCGAGGGGGTCTGGTAGAGCAAAGCTCTCCGCCAAGGTGTCCATCCGGGCGGAAGTGGCCAGGTCGTCGCAGATCGCCTCCAGGAGCCCACTCTTGGAGCCGAACTGGTAGTAGACGGTGGCTCGGGCGACGTCGGCGGCCCGAGCCACCGCCTCCACGGTGAAGGATCCGAAGTTCTCGGTGGCGCCGAGCAGCGCCCGCGCGGCGGCCAACACCCGGCGCCTGCCTTCGTCGACCTCTGCCTGACGTCGCCCCAGCTGATACGGTCGCGGGCTCATGCCTTGCTTGACGGCTCCTGGAAACGCAGTTATAGTCACACACATTGTCTGACTAAATACACCTCTTCCCTGGCTCTTCCCGGGCCCGGACCGCAGTGCACCAGGAGTATCGACCATGACCACATCCCCCGCCCATCGGCCCACTACCCCACCCAGCTCCGACCGGACATCGCCCACGGGCGGTGCGGCCAGGTTGGAGGTTCCCACCGTCGTGGCACTCCTGGAGGCGAGGGGTTGAGCGGCCCGGGCGCGAAGGTGGTGGCCCTCCCGGACTTCACCCTCGAGGGAAAAGTGGCGGTCGTGACCGGCGGTTCGGGGTCCATCGGCGCTGCCACCGCCGCAGCCCTGATAGGGCAAGGGGCGGCCGTGGCGATCGTGGGGCGCACGCCTAAGGCGCTCAAGGAGGTGGCCGCCAAGCTTAGCGTGGGTGGCCGCACGGTGCTGCCCGTTCGCGCGGACTGCACCAGCGAGCCGGAGATGCAGGAGCTTGCCGGGGAGGTCACAGCGCGACTCGGCCCGGCGGACATCCTCTGCACCTTCGCCGGCGGCGACGGCATGCCGCTACCGACCCACGAGGAGACCGCGGCCCACTGGCGTCGAGTGACCGACTCCGAGCTGACCTCGACGTTCGCCACCATCCGCGCCTTCCTTCCGGCGATGCTGGAACGCCACTCCGGGACCATCGTGACCATGGCCTCCTCGGCGGCCCGCCAGGCGGCCGGCTCCTCCGCTGCCTACGCGGCGGCCAAGGCCGGGGTAATCGCCCTGAGCCGTCACCTGGCTGGGGAGTACGCGCGGCAGGGCATCCGGGTGAACTGTCTTGCGCCTTCGGCCGTCGAGAACGAGCGGATGCGGCGGTGGATGAGCGAGGAGGAGCGTCGCGCCCTGGGAGGGGCGTTCCCCCTCGGCCGGCTCGGGCAGCCGGAGGACGTGGCTGCGGCCACCGTCTTCCTGGCCTCGAGCGCCTCTTCGTGGATCACCGGGCTCACGCTGGACATCTCCGGCGGAAAGGTGATGCTGTGACCGGTACAGCCGGAGCCCGCCGCCCCTCCGGCGATGCCTCTGTCTTCGCCCTCCGTGCCAACTGCCTCGCCGCCCTGACCATGCTGGTGGTGGAGTCCTCCCTCGGGGTAGCCGTGAGTGTCGCCGTCCGCTGGCCGCTGTCAGGCGTGGCTCGGGGCCTCCCGGCGCAGCTGCCGGCACTGTTCACCCGCGGCCCGCTGCCACTCGCCCTCCACGCCACCCTCGGGGTGCTCTTGTTGGCCAGCGCCACGGCCGCTCTGGTGCGGGCCGTGGCCCTGCGGCAGCTCCGGACGGTGGGACCGGCGACCCTGGGATCCCTGGCCACAGGTGCAGCGGCGGCCTTTGGAGCAGGCACTCTGGGGGGTGGGGGCAACGCCTCCTCAATCGCGATGGCGAGCTGTGGCGGGTTGGCGATGCTGGCCTACGCGCTCCTGCTCTTTCTCCTCCCCGCTGCCGGGCGCGAGCCGATTCGGGCGAGCTGAGGGGAGTCCTGCTCCCGTCCGTCTGGAAGGGGGCCTTCGACGCGGACGGCTCGGGGCGGGGGCGCCCGGCTCCCCGGTGTGGCGGGGAGGCAGCGACGCAAGGCCATTCCGCGCTGCCGGGATCCCGCCTACAGCGCCGGCCCTGCCCGCCCGACAATGGATCAGCGCCGGCCTATCCGGCGCGACCGGGCGGGGCCACAGCCGCCAGAGGAGGCCGCGATTGATCTCCAAGCCCGACTACCTGCGCTTTGTCGACGAGCAGCTGGAAGCGATGATCCGGATGGTCCAAGAGCTGGGCGACGATCTGGCCAACCGGCGGCTCAAGGCGCCGGGGTCCAACTCTCCCTTCGTGATCCTCACCCACTGCCTCGGCGTCATGGAGTACTGGGGAGGGCACGTGGTGGCGGGCCGGCCGTCCGAGCGGCACCGCGCCAGCGAGTTCGCCGCCGAGGGGGAGGTCAGGGAGCTGGTCCAGCGCGCCCGGGCCGCCCGTGACCACCTCGTCCGGGACGTGGAGGGCGCAGAGCCGGACTCCCCCCCTCGAAGTGCCGTGGACTCCGACCCGGACATGCCCCAGATCACGGGAACCCAGGGGGGCGCACTGCTGCACATCTACGAGGAGCTGGCCCGTCACCGGGGGCAGATGGACATAACCCATGACGTGCTGCAGTCCGCAGGGCACTGAAGGCTGCTGCCTTCGCTGAGTGGCGAACCGGGACACTGCCTGACCGGGCGGAGTTAGGATCCGCCCCATGACCCGCTTCGTCATCGATCCTGGGACGCTGGTGGAGATCGCCAGTGGCTCCCGGCCGGTGAACCCGCGCCACCAACTGGTGGCCCCGAATTCGATCCGCTCCGACGCCCTCAATCTGCTGCTGACCCGGGTGCGGGCAGGCGACCTGACGGAGGAGGCCGCCCTGCGACTGCTGGAGCGCCTCACCGAGGTCAAGATGCGACTCCTCGGGGACCGGGTCTCGCGGAGATCCGCTTGGGAGATCGCGCGGGAGCGGGGCTGGGCCACGGTTAACTCCGCCGAGTACCTCGCCGTGGCGAGGCTCCAAGCCGACGCGCTGATAGCCGGCGATCCGGATCTCGCGGCCAAGGCGGCTGGTCTCGTGACGTTGGCGCCACTGTCGGCGCTGTTCGCCGACTGACCGGGACCGGACGCGATCCCGCTTTGCGGGCATCCGTAACGCTGACCGGCAGCGCCGGGGCGCTCCATCTGGTCCCCGTCAGCGCCACTCAGCGAGTCGGCGGGTCTGATTCGAGGGAAGCCGACCTCCCCAGCGAGGCCGGGTGGTCAGAGCGCCCGCCCAGCCCGCTGGCTCCCCGACGTCGGGACCGTCGGCAGCTGGTTGGGGAGATCCAGCCGCCAGCCCGGCGGCAGAGTCTCTCGCGCCACCTCCACGGCCCCGGGACCGCCCCTCCGCACCGGCCAGCGGGGCACGAGCAGGGCCGCACCCAAGAGCAGGTAGGGCCGTTCCAGAAGCGCGGGGTGAGGTAGGAGGAGGCGGGGGTCCGAGCTCTCCTCCCCCTCGACCAGGATCACGTCCACATCCAGCCGCCGGGGCCCCTTGGCGATGAGCCGGCGGCGCTCCCCCTCCGCCTCCTGGGCGGCGAGCAGCCATTCCCAAGGGTCCAGTCGGCCCTCGGCGAGAAGCAGCTGGTTGAGGTAGTCCGGCTGCGGCGGGGCCCCGATGGGCGTGGTGTTCCACCGCGGTGTGGCGGCCAGGACCCGCACCCCCGCGTCGGCCAGATGGACCCAGGCGGCATCGAGGTTGCGCTCACGAGGGCCGAGGTTGGAGCCCAGTGCCAGCAGCGCCCGGCCGGCCACGGCTAGGCGCGGGCCCCCGTCTCACCCTTCCCCAGCCGGTCCACCACCCGGACCACGTCGCGGATCTCGGCCACGTCGTGAACCCGGACGATGTCGGCGCCGGCGGAGGCGGCCCAGGCCACGGTGGCGGCGGTGCCCATGAGCCTCTCGCCGACGGGGCGGTCGCCCAGGAGCCATCCCACCAGCGACTTGCGGGAGGTCCCGACCAGGAGCGGGAACCCAAAAAGCTTCAAGAGCGGCACAAGCCGGAGCGCGGCAAGACTCTGGGCCGGGGTCTTGCCGAACCCGATCCCCGGGTCCAGCACCACCTGGGAGGGGGGGATCCCAGCCGTAAGGGCCAGCGCCACCGACGCCTGCAGGGAGGTAGCGAGGTCCGCACCGAGGTCGGCGTACTCGACGCCCTCCTGGTTGTGCATGCAGACCACCGCCGCCCCGGCGGCGGAGGCCACGCCGGCCATCCGGGGATCGCGGCGGAGCCCCCAGATGTCGTTGACGGCGCAGGCGCCCGCCGCCAGGGCGGCCGCCGCCACCTCCGACTTCCAGGTGTCGACGAACAGCGGGACGTCGAGCTCCCCGGCCAGAGCGGCCACCGCCGGCCCCACCCTCCTCAGCTCCTCCTCCGCGGACACCGGCTGGTGGCCGGGGCGGCTGCTCTCCCCGCCCACGTCCAGGGCGTCCGCCCCCCCGGCCACCAGCTGCCGCCCGCGGGCCAGCGCCGCCTCCACGGAGTCGCCCACACCATCTCCGCTGAAGGAGTCCGGGGTGACGTTCACCACCCCCAGGATGTAGGTGCGCTCCCCGAAGGGCCACGATCGGCCGCCGAGGCGCAGCGCCCGCGGGGGGCCCTCCAAGGCCGCGGCCACCCGGAGGAGGCCGGAGCGCAGGTCGCCGGCCTCCAGACCGTGCGCCAGGGCGCGCAGCGCCGCCGACCCGGCCGTCACCGAGAGCCCATCGTCCAGCGCCTCGACCCGGCAGCCCTGCGGAACCGGTGCCGTCAGCGGTTGGCCGGGGAGGGCGAGCCTGGCCCACGGCCCCTCGGGGCCGACACCGCGGGCCAGCGGTGCCAGGGTGGTGATCTGCGGCATGGCGCCAGTTTGACCGACCGGGGCCGGCCCGTCGTGCCTGGGCCAAGGCCACCTCAATCCGCCGAGGGCCAACGGCGCCTGGCCTGTCCTCCCTAGAATCGACGGAGCATGGCGGAGGAAGGGGAACGGCCCATGCTCAACCTCGCGATCCTGGGCCACAGCCACGACGGGAAGACCACCTTGGCGGAGGCGCTCCTGTTCGCCGCCGGGGCCATCCCCCGCATGGGCTCGACCGACCAGGGCAGCGCCATCCTCGACTTCGAGCCCGAGGAGCAGCGACGCCACATCTCGGTGCAGCTGGCCCTGGCCACCCTGACCTGGGCGGGGCGCCGGGTCACCCTGCTCGACACCCCGGGGTTCCAGGACTACGAGGGGGAGGTGCTGGAGGCGCTGGCGGTCGCTGACGCGGCGCTGGTGACGGTGGGTGCCAGCTCGGGGAGCCACCTGGCGGTCGGGACCGAGTCCGCCTGGACGCATCTCGCCGAGCGTCGGCTGCCCCGGATCGTGGTCATGACCAAGCTCGACAAGGAGCACTCCGACTTTCGGGGCACCCTGGCCGGCCTGCAGCGGCTCAGCCCCCGGCCGGTGGCCGTCCAGCTGCCCATCGGCGAGGAGCACGACTTCCGGGGGGCGGTGGACCTCATCACCGGGAGGGCCCTCATCTTCGACGAGCGCGGCGGCCAGCGGGAGGAGGATCCGCCCGCGGAGCTCATGGGAGCGGTCCAGGAGCTGCGCCAGCAGCTGGTGGAGGCGGTCTGCGAGACCGACGACCGGCTCCTGGAGCGCTACCTGGAGGGGGAGGAGCCGGCGCCGGAGGAGCTGCGCTCGGCACTCCGCCAGGCGACCGCCTCGGCCAGCATCGCCCCCCTGTTGGTGGGGGCGCCGGCCCGGGCCATGGGGGCAGGCGCCATCCTCGACCACCTCGCCAGCTGCCTGGCGCCGGAGGGGGCACCGGACGCCGACGGCCCCCCGGTCCTCCAGGTCTTCAAGACTATGGCGGACCCCTTCGGCCGGGTCACCTACTACAAGGTGATCAGCGGCACCCTCCTACCGGACGCCCACCTGGTGAACGCTGGCAGCGGGCAGGAGGAGCGGTTGGCCCGCCCGCTCCGGCCCAAGGGCAAGGCGCTCGAACCTCAGGAGCGGCTCACCGCCGGGGAGCTGGGAGCGGCGACCAAGCTGCTGCACACCAACACCGGAGACACCCTGGGTCCCCGGGGCACGGCGCCCCTGCCCGCGATCGAGTTCCCCGCCCCCTCCTACACCATGGCCATCCGGCCCAAGAGCAAGGGGGATGAGGAGAAGATCCAGGCCGGCCTGGCCCACGTCCTGGAGGAGGACCGGACGCTGCGCCTGGAGCGGGAGCCTTCCACCAAGGAGACGCTGCTCCACGGCCTGGGGGACGTGCACCTGGAGGTGACCCTGGAGAAGCTGCGCCGCAAGTACCAGGTGGACGCCGTCCTGGCCACCCCCAAGGTGCCCTACCGCGAGACCATCCGGGGCACGGCCCGCCAGCAGCACCGCTACAAGAAGCAGTCCGGCGGGGCCGGGCTGTACGGGGACTGCACCCTGGAGCTGGAGCCGCTTCCCCGGGGCTCGGGTTTCGTCTTCGAGGACAAGATCTTCGGCGGTGCCATCCCCCAGCAGTTCCGGCCGTCGGTGGAGAAGGGGGTGCAGCAGAGCCTCACCGAGGGGGTGCTGGCCGGATACCCGCTGGTGGACCTCAAGGTCCGGTTGGTGGATGGCTCCACCCACCCGGTGGACGGGAAGGACATCGCCTTCCAGCTGGCCGGGGCCATGGCCCTCCGGGAGGGGGCCGAGAAGGCCGGACTCTACCTCCTGGAGCCGGTGATGGAGGTGGAGGTGATCGTCCCCGAGGAGACCATGGGGGACGTGATCGGCCACCTCAACTCCCGTCGGGGTCGGATCGGGGGGATGCTCCCGGCCGGGGACGGGTTGGAGCGGGTCTCCGCCCAGGTCCCGCTGGCTGAGATGTACCACTTCCCCATCGAGCTGCGGGCCATGACCCAGGGGAGGGGGCGCTACCAGATGCAGTTCCACCACTACGAGGAGGTGCCCCCGCAGGTGGCCCAGCCGATCATCGAGGCCAGCCGGGCCGGCCACACCCGGGAGGCGGCCGCCTCCTGAGCAGGCCGGGGCCTTCCGGGGTATAGTTGTCTATGCAAGTATCTGCCGCCTGACCTGGAGCGTCCCATGCCCGCCATTTCCGCCGACCCCATCGCGCTGCCCCGCCTCCCCCAGAGCGAGGGCCAAGAACGCTCCGTGATCTCGGTGACCACCGCCCCCACCGGGCTGGAGGGGGAGGGGTTCCCAGTCCGGCGTGCTTTCGCTGGGGTGGCCCAGAGCCACCTCGACCCCTTCGTCCACATGGACCAGATGGGCGAGGTGGAGTACCAGCCGGGTGAGCCCAAGGGGACCCCCTGGCATCCTCACCGGGGGTTCGAGACCGTCACCTACATGATCGACGGCACCTTCCAGCATCAGGACTCCAATGGGGGCGGCGGCCTGATCACCAACGGCGACACCCAGTGGATGACCGCCGGCGCCGGCATCCTCCACATCGAGCGGCCCCCGGAGCCGCTGATCGCCAGCGGAGGGCTGTTCCACGGAATCCAGCTGTGGGTGAACCTGCCCAGCCGGCTCAAGTGGAGCCCGCCTCGCTACCAGGACATCCGCGGTGGCCAGGTCCGGCTTCTGGGATCCGCCGACGGCGCCTCCCTGGTGCGGCTGATCGCCGGCCAGCTGGGAGGGCAGGAGGGCCCGGGGGTCACCCACACCCCGATCGTGATGGTGCACGCCACCATCACCCCCGGCTCCACCCTGGTCCTTCCCTGGCGCCGCGACTTCAACGCCCTGGCCTACGTGCTCGCCGGGAGCGGTGTGGCGGGAGGCGCCCACCCGGTGCGCTCCGGGCAGCTGGCGGTCTTCGGCGAGGGGGACGGCCTGCGGCTGGCGGCGGATGTGCACCAGGAGAGCCGTCACCCGGCGCTGGAGGTGCTGGTGCTCGGCGGCCAGCCGATCCGGGAGCCGGTCGCTTGGTACGGACCGTTCGTGATGAACACCGAGGAGGAGCTCCGCCAGGCCTTCGCCGACTACCGCGCCGGCAGGCTGGGGCAGATCCCCGCAGCCCACCTGGACCTGGGCACGCCGCTGGCGCCCTGACGGTACCTCCAGCTCGCTCCTCGGACCCCAGGGAGGTCCTGGGCGGGTTCGATCTCGGCCCAGGAGCCGGCTCCGGCGCCACGGTGTATCGTATTTGATACGGATCTTCCCGGTGGAGCGAGGAGTCCACAGAGTGAACGAGCAAGGGGACAGCGCCCCGGAGATTGCCCGACCTGCCCTCTTGAAGGTGCTCGAGTCGGCGGCGCGCCTTCAGGTGGCCGTGCCCGACGCGGTCCTGGTCGGCGGCACGGCCGCGGCGCTTTGGGCTGGTCATCGCACATCCACCGACCATGACCACGTGCTGCTGGATCTCCGAGATCGCTTCAGCACCGTCCTCGAGGGGATCGAGGCAACCGACGGATGGGTCACCAACAGGATCGTCCCGGGAGAGGTCATTCTCGGGGAGCTGGGTGGAATCGAGTCCGGGGTCCGGCAGCTGCTCCGGACCCGACCGCTCGAGTTCACCAGGATGGCGCTGCCTTCCGGACACAGCATCAACGTGCCCACCTGGGAGGAGACCTTGCGAATCAAGGCCTACCTCATCGTCCGGCGGAACCAGGTCCGGGACTACCTTGATGTGGCCGCCCTCACCGAGCGTTGCGGCGTCTCCCCGTCCGCCCGCGTCCTGGAACAGATCGACCAGTACTACAACGATCAGCGGGGTCCGGACCCCCAGGGGGTGGCCACCCAGCTGGCTCGGCAGCTGGCCGATCCGCAACCGGTGGATCGTTGGACCACCCGCCAGCTGGGCAGTTACACGGACGTGGACGAACGCTGGAGCAGCTGGCTGGCCATCAAGGGCGTCTGCCGGTCGCTGGCTGTGGAGATGGCGCGGTGAGCTCCCTGAGGTTCCGCAACATCACGGCCTCGGTGGACGACCCCGTGGAGACCTGGCCCTTCGAGGGCATCCTGGCGGCTCTGGAGCGCGGCACCCTTCCGGACTGGAGGCGGCTGGCCGCCGCGGTCCGGGAGGACCCCTTCGGCCCGGTCGCCCAACAGATCCTCGCGGCGCTGCGGCTGTCTCGGCCGTACGGCACCACCGAACTCTTCGAGAGCATCATCGAAGGTGCCCGTGGGGCCTTGGCCGCCGCCGAGCGGGAGCAGGTGGCAACCCAGGTCCGGGAGCTGGTCAACCAGTCCGGGCTCGCCCGTGAAGAGTTCGCCCGCAGAGTTGGCACCTCACGCTCGCGCCTGTCCACCTACATCTCCGGCAAGGTGATCCCCTCGGCTGCCCTCATGGTCCGGATGAGGGAGCTCACCGATAGAGCGACGGCTGCGGCTGACGGCGCCACCCCCGTAGGTGCTCCGGCCCGGGACAGCGCCCACCGCTCCTGAGGCCGGGAGCTCTCCCTGGGCCTGGCATACTGCCGGGGTGGCTGAAGGTGATGTCCCATCGGCGCAGGACGGCCCGGTAGAGCTTCCCGAGCGCAAGTTCGGCTCGGGCCAGATGTTCGTCGCCCCGGGGGACGATCCCCGCAGCCCGGGCGGGTTCCTCGATGAGCGCTCCCTGCTGGTGGGGTACCTGCGCGACTACCGGCTCACGATCGAGCTGAAGTGCTCGGGGCTGGACGCCGCGCAGCTCGCCCGTCGCTCGGTGCCACCCTCCAACCTCTCGCTCCTGGGGCTGCTCCGGCACCTCGCCGAGGCGGAGAGCTTCTGGTTCCGGGAGGTGCTGGGCGGGGAGGCGCCTCACCCGCGCTATAGGCGCCCGGACGACCGGGACGCCGCCTTCAACGACGCCACCCCGGACCCGGGCCAGGTGGAGGAGGCCTGGTCGGCCTGGCGGGAGGAGGTCCGGATCGCGGAGGACTTCGTGGACCGCGCCCCCAGTTTCGAGGTGACCGGCACCACCCCGGATGGGCTGGTCCTCAACCTGCGGGAGGTGCTGGTGCACATGATCGAGGAGTACGCCCGGCACGCCGGCCACGCCGACTTCCTGCGCGAGCGGATAGACGGCCGGGTGGGCATCTAGCCGAGGCGCGGGACGGCTCGGGTCCGCGTCGAACTCAGAACTTCCCAGGCCCCAGCTCCGAAATCTCCCCAGTCAGCCCTCCGGCGCGGGCCACCCTGAGGACGATCCGATCGATGCGGTCCCGCTCACGTCAGCGCTGGTGCAGGGAGATCCAGAGGTCGGGCTTGAAGAGGGAGGCCAGCGCCAGGGGCCAGTACCTCGGGCCATGGCCGGTGAAGTCGGCGGTCTCGCCCTCGGCCACCTCGAAATTGCGCTCCGGGCTGCAGTAGCGGCCGGAGCGGAGCCGGACGGTGTGGTGGCCGGGAGGCACTGCCACCTCCACCACCTCGCGGCTGGCGAGCGTCCCCACCTGCTTCCCATCCACCTCGATCTGCCAGCTCTCGTTCTGTCCGCCGAAACCCATCCCGCCCCAGACCCGCTCCAGCCTCAGCGTTCCCTCACTCATGGTCCCCTCCCTGCACCATCTGGATCCGGCGCACGGTGCCCGGTGGCGTCCCGCCGCCTCCACCACCTCGCGCCGCCAAGGCCCGGGCCCCGGTGATCAGCCGTTCCCGGTCGAACATGGCCGCCACCACCCGCCACATGGCGATGTCGATCACCAGGAAGCCGAGACCGAAGCCCACCGCCACCGGGACGCTGGGGGTGAGCACCTGGAAGGAGACCAGGGCGGTGACCGCCAGCGGCGGCAGGCTGGCCAGCGTCCCCAGCTGCTGGGCTATCCGCACGTCGCTGGCCCGGGCCGAGATGCCGGTGCCCACGGCGATCGACCAGCCGGACAGGAGGGGCGCGAACAGCACCTCGGCGAGGATCTCCGGCCCGTTGGAGAGGGTCGCCACCACGGTCTGGTTGGCGGCGAAGAGGTGGGCGGCGAGCAGGACCACCCCGAAGATGACGTAGGAGACCAGTACCGAGGGGATCATCGCCGCCAGCGCCTTGCCCAAGAGCAGCTCGGAGCGGCGCACCGGGGTGGTGAGCAGCGGCTCCAACGTGCCCTGGTCGCGTTCCCCGATCACCGAGTAGGCGGCGATGGTCGAGGGGAGCACCGCGGGGACGATCAGCATCAGAAGGAAGGTCACCCCGACCACCTTCTGGACGGCGCTGGCCGGGGTCGAGCTGCCCAGCCGGAAGATGTCGATCAGCGGTTCGACGATGAAGACCAGCGGAAGGACCACCATGGCGCCCAGGATGAAGGGGGTGCGGCGGAACTCCCGGGCCTCCTTCCGGGTCATGGCCAGCAGGCGGCCGAGGTCCGGCCCGCTCACTGCGGCGCCGACCCGTCGTCGTCGATCAGCTGCAGATACACATCCTCCAGGGAGTGCTGGGACTCGGCCAGGGAGACCAGGTCGGCCCCGGCGGCCACCACCGCGCGGGCCACTTGGGGCGCCGCCTGGCGGGGGTCGGCGACGCTGAGCACGTAGGCACCGTGACCCCCATCAGTCCACTCCCGGACCGCCGCCACGCCGGCGAACACCGCCCGAGGGTCGGGCAGGGGCGTGGCCGTCTCCACCACCAGCGAGCCGCCGAAGAGGCTCGCCCGCAGGTCCTTGGGGCTTCCCACGCTCCTCAGCCGGGTGTTGAGGATCGCCACCCGGTCGCAGAGCCGCTCCGCCTCCTCCAGCCGGTGGGTGGTGAGGAATACGGTGACCCCGCGCTGGCGCCACCCGTTGATCAGGTCATGCACCTCCCGGGCCGCCACCGGGTCCAGCCCGGAGGTGGGCTCGTCAAGGAAAATGACCTCAGGATCGTTGAGAAGGGCGCGGGCCAGCCCGACCCGCTGCCGCAGCCCCTTGGAGAGCCGCCCGCAGCGGTCATCGGAGCGCTCCGCCAGCCGGACTGCGTCCAGCGCCATGGCGATGCGCTCGCCCGGGGAGCGCAGGCCGTACAGGGAGGCGAACAGCTCCAGGTTCTCCCGGACGGTGAGCCGGGCGTAGAGCCCGGGGTTCTCGGGCATCACCGAGATCCGCCGCCGGATCGCCTCGCCGTTCTGGGGGGAGAGGAGTAGGCCGGCCACCTCCGCCGACCCCGAGGTGGGGGCGATCAGGGTCCCCAGCGTCCGGACGGTGGTGGTCTTTCCGGCCCCATTGGGCCCGAGGAAGCCGAAGACCTCGCCCCGGGCGACCTCGAAGGAGACGTCCTCGAAGGCCGCCCGATCCCCGAAGCGCTTGGTGAGCCCCGATACCCGGAGCGCAGGCCCGTCCCGGGCCGGCAGCGCCGCTCCCTCTCCCCCCAGGCCCGGAGTCGGTTGGACCATGGCGGCAGGATACCGCCCCCAGTGACCAGGTCGGGACGGGCGCAGGGCGCCGGGTGCGCCGTCTGCTCGGCTTGGCCCGGCAGGCACCAGAGTCTCCGGGTCAATGGCCTCTGGGTGGCCGTACCTCCCTTCCGGACCATCTCAGGACCGAGCTCCGCCGGCCCGGTGGCCGACCTGGGCTAGGCAGCCCTCCTTTCGGACCAGGGCATTGCCGACTCCAGCTGGGCCGCGACCCGCAGAAGGCCGGCGTCATCGAAGGGCCGCCCCACCAGCTGAACTCCCACGGGGAGCCCCTCTCCCGTCTGTCCCAGCGGCAGGGAGACGGCGGGCTGGCCGGTTATGTTGAAGATGGAGGTGAGCAGGGCCATCTGCAGGACCGGTAGGGCCGGCCCCGGCCCGGCCTCGTGCGCGGCGGCCATGACCTCGCCCACCGGCGGGGGCTCGATGGTCATGGTGGGGGTGATCAGCAGGTCGAACTCCGAGCCCCACCTCGCCACCAGCCGCCGGGAGAAGCGCTGCAGGGTGTGGGTGGCGGCGGTGTACTCCAGGCTGGTCACGGCTTGTGCCCCAGCGTAGGAGGCCTGGACGTGAGGCTCGGTCTCGTCCCAGGCGACCCCGGGGAAGTCGGCCAGCCCGGCTCCGGTGACCTGCATGAAGGCCGCGACCTCCTCAGGGGTGAGCTCCACCCGGGCCTCGATCGGGATGTGGCCCAGCGCCTCCAGCCCCCGTGCGGTCGCTTCGACCGCCTCCCGGCAGGGATCGGCCACCGGCATCCCGAGAGGTGCCGCGGTCACCACCCCCACCCGCAGCCGGCCCGGATCCCGGCCCACCTCCTCCAGGAACGGGCGGGCCGGAGGGGGGGCGTTGTACCAGCAGAGTGGATCGGGGCCGCAGATCACATCCAGGACCGCGGCCGTGTCGGCCACGGTGCGGGTCAGCACCCCCTCCACCGCGGCGCCGTCCCAGTAGGTCACCAGGGTGGGAACGCGCCCACGGCTGACCTTGAGGCCCACCAGGCCACAGCATGAGGCGGGGATCCGGATCGAGCCGCCGCCGTCATTGCCGTGGGCCAGAGGAAACAAGCCCCCAGCCACCGCCGCCGCCGCGCCCCCGCTGGAGCCGCCGGGAGTCCTGGTGCGGTCCCAGGGATTGCGCGTGAAGGGGTAGCGGAGGTTCTCGGCCGCCGTGATCAGCCCGAACTCCGGGGTGTTGGTGCGGCAGGCCAGGGTGAAGCCACCCCGGCGGAGGGCGCCCACGACCAGCTCGTCGTGGTCAGACATCCCCGGCGGGGCGCCGCGCGACCCGAACGTGACCGGCCAGCCTTCGACCAGGGTCAGGTCCTTCACCGAGATCGGCACTCCCAGGAAGGGAGGGAGGTCCTCCGGGATGCTGTGGGCCACCTGCTGGTCCGCCCGCCGGGCGGCGCTCAGCGCCTCCTGGTCATCGCGCCAGATGATGGCGCCCAGCTCCCCGTCCCGCTCGTCCACCCGCCGGAGGCACGACTCCAGCGCCTCCGTGCAGCTGAGCTCGCGCCGCCGGATGGCGCCGGCGAGCTCCAGCGCCGACAGGTCGGCGGGCTCACGGGGACCGCTCATGGCACGGCCACCTTACCGCCCCGAGCTGCCGGAGTGCGGCTCAGCCGGCGGGGAGGAAGGTTAGCCTCACCCGACGCCGGTTGTTCTCCAGATTGGTGTCCAGGAGGAGGAGGGATTGCCAGGTCCCGAGGAGCGGCTCGCCTCCCAGGACGGGGACGGTGATCGAGGCGCCGAGCAGGGCCGGCAGGAGATGGTCGGCGCCGTGGCCCGGGGACCCGTGCTGGTGGCGATAGCCCCTGTCCCGGGGCAGGTGGGCCTGAAGCCAATCCAGTAGGTCAAGGTCGCTCCCGGCGCCCGTCTCCATGAGCACCAGGGCGGCGGTTGCGTGGGGACAGAAGGCGTTCACCAGACCGTCCCGCCGTCCGCGGCAGAAGCTTCGCAGCTCCGGGGTGAGGTCGGATATGCTGCGGCCACTCGTGTCCAGCACCAGCTCCACCGTGTCCACCGCCTCTCCTCCCCATCCCAGCCCCACCGCCGGGCGCATCCCTTGACCGGTCCCCGGTCCGGCAAGAGCGTACCGGCCCCGGGCGACCGGCGCCTCCGGTTCGTGGCGATGCTGCGGGCGGTCAACTTGGGAGCTCACAACCGCATCTCCATGCGCCAGCTGGCGGATCTCGCCGCCGATCTCGGCCACACCGAGGTGGTGACCCACCTCCAGAGCGGCAACCTGGTCTTCATCCCGGCCGTCCCGCGCGAGGAAGGGGTCTCTCGGGGGCTGGCCGCCAAGCTGGCGGAGCTGGGGCTGGATCAGGTGGACGTGCTGGTGCGGTCGGCGGACCAGATGGCGACTGTGGCTCGCACCAACCCGCTGGGAGGAGACCCCGGAGGCTGGCACGTGACCTTCCTGACGGCCGAGCCCGACGCCGCCCGCCTCTCGTCCCTCGACCCCGCCTCCGGCGAACCGGACCGATTCCTGGTGGTCGGACGGGAGGTGTACCTTCGGTGCTCCGGGCGGTACAGCGACAGCAAGCTGACCAACTCCTTCCTCGAACGCAAGCTGGGAGTCCGCGCCACCACCCGCAACTGGGCCACCGTCACCCGCCTGGCTGAGCTGGCGCAGCCGGCGGCGGAGGTGTAGGCGAGGCGGGGATGGGGTGTCTCCGTAGCACCCCCGTCCCGCCCGCCACGCTCTGGTCCCTCCGGCTGCGGCGGAGCCACTGCCCAGATCACCAGCTCCGCCATGTCGGTCTCGCGCCCCTTCCAAGTTCGAGGCCGGCGGGGTGGCTGCGGGGCCTGCGCCCGACGAGGTCAGCTGGAGATGGCCCTGAGCAGCGCCGCCTCCGCCTCGCGGTCGAAGGCGACCAAGATGACCCGCTGCACCGGCTCCGG
>JAJYXT010000079.1 GCA_021801645.1 bacterium | reverse complement strand
GCCGCCAGCGCCCACGCCCAGCCATATCCGAAGTGGCTGGCGAGTACGCCGAAGAGGAGCGGGCCGAGGACGGAGCCCACCCGCCCCCCGGTCTGGGTGATCCCCGTGGCCCGTCCGGGAGCAGCCGGATGGGCCCGCACCACGGCGAAGTTGAATAGGCCGTTCCAGCCCCAGCCGACCCCAAAGGCCAGCACCGATCCCGGGACCAGCAGCGCCGGCCGCTGAAGAGCCGATCCCAGACTGAGCAGGGAGAAACCAATCGCCCCCACCAAGATCATGCCGAACACGAACACCAGGTGCCGACCCCGCCGCCGGTCAGCCAGGGCGCCAACCGCCACCCGCACCGCCACCGCCGTCCCGCTGGCCAGAGCCGCCAGCAGGCCGGCCATCGCCACGGGCACGCCACCGGCCACCGCCGAGGTGACTAGGAAGGCCCCCAGGGAAGAGCACGCGGTCAGGGCCAGGCCGAAGCCCAGGGCGAGAAGGATGAGAGGCCCCGCTGGCTCCCGCGGTCCACGCGCCCGGGCCGCGGCCCGCCGCTGCGCCGAAGTCAGCCGGGGCCGGGGCAGGGCCACGGCCGAGACCAGCGCCAGCGCGGCGGCGCCCGCGAACGCCCATCTCCATCCCACGGTCAGCGCCAGGGTGGGCACCGCGAGGCCCCCCAGAAGCGCGGCCAGGGGAACCGCGGCCTGCTTCACCCCAAAGGCCAGCCCCTGGCGCGCCGGCGCGATGCGGCGGGCCAGGAAGAGATTTGACCCCACCTGTCCGGCGGAGCTAGCCAGCCCGGCGAGCACCATGATGGCTGCCAGCTCGGGCCAGCTGCCGGCGACCCCCGCCACCAGGAGCAGGCTGGCCGCGCTGGCCAGCACGGAGTTGCGGAGCAGCCGCGTGCCGCCCACCCGCTCGGCCAGATTGCCGGAGGGAGCGGCGGCCAGGGCCGCCGCAGCATAGAAGAAGCCCACCACCACCCCCAGCTCCGTGGCTCCGAAGTGCATGCTGGCCCTGATCTGCACCGCCAGCGTCCCCACCAGGAAGGTGGGCAGGGTGATGGCCGTGACCGCGGCGACGACGATCCCCAGCTCCCACCAGGACCGCGAGGGCGGCCTCGCTCCGGGGTTGTCGGGCATGGGTTCGATTCTCCCAACCTGGCGCCCTGACCGGAGCGACCTGCGATGATCCCGTCCACGCTGACCGAGCGGCACAGGAGGACGAGATGGAGCCCAGGAGGCACAGGGTGCAGACTCCCGACGGTCGCAATCTCGACGTCATGGACGCCGGGGAGCCCACCGGCGCGGCGGTGTACTACCACCACGGCACGCCTGGGTCCTGCATTCTGGCGCCGGAGTGGATGGATGATGCCACCTCCCGAGGGCTCCGGCTGATCGGCCACTCCCGCCCCGGCTATGGCGCGTCCGATCGATTGGAGGGCCGCAGCGTGGGCCAGGTGGCGGGTGACGTCGCCGCCGTCCTCGACCACCTCGGGGTGGGCCGGTTCGCTACCTGGGGGGTCTCTGGAGGCGGACCCCACGCCCTCGCCTGCGCCGCCCTCCTGCCGGACCGCGTGGTGGCCGCCGCCAGCATCTCCGGGGTCGCCCCTTACGGGGTGGAGGGCCTGGACTGGGTGGAGGGGATGGGGGAGCTAAACGTTCAGGAGTTTCAGGTGGCGATCTCCGGGGACCGGGCGGCAGTCCTGGCCTCCGCCGACGCCATGGCCGAGGCCTTCCGGGGGGCCGGACCCGAACAGCTCGCCCAGGAGATGGCCACCATCCTCACCCCGGTGGATGCCGCCGTGATGGACACCTCCTTCGGGCAGTTCCTGGTCGCCTCCACTGCGGAAGGGTTGCGTAGGGGCGGAGCAGGGTCGGCCGACGACGATCTGGCCTTCCTGGCTCCTTGGGGCTTCGACGTGAGCTCGATCACGGTTCCTGTGCAGGTCTGGCAGGGGGAGCAGGACCTGATGGTCCCCGCCGCCCACGGCGCCTGGCTTGCCGCCCACATCCCCGGAGCCGAGGCCCATCTCGATCCCCCATTGGGCCACCTGACAATCACCGCCACCCGCATCGGGGAAGTTCACTCCTGGCTGGCCGGCCACCTCTGAGGCCCTGGCCGTTGGGCCGGTGCCCCGGCCCCGACCGGAGCGCGCCTGACAATGGAGTGGGGACCCGTTTCCTGGGAGAGTTGCCATGGCAGAGGTTGTGATCGCGGACGCCGTCCGCACCCCGATCGGTCGCTACGGCGGCGTGCTGGCCTCGGTGCGGCCCGACGACCTCGCCGCCAGGGTGCTGTCGGGAGTGGTGGCCAGGGCCGGGCTGGACCCGGCGGAGCTGGAGGACGTCTACTGCGGCTGCACCAACCAGGCGGGGGAGGACAACCGCAACGTCGCCCGGATGGCGCTCCTGCTGGCCGGCTTCCCCGTGGAGGTGGCCGGATGCACGGTCAACCGTCTCTGCGGCAGCGGGCTGGAGGCGGTAGCCGAGGCTGCCCGCTCGATCATGGTCGGCGATGCCAAGCTCTGCATCGGCGCTGGGGTGGAGTCCATGAGCCGCGCGCCCTGGGTGATGCCCAAGCCCGACCGTCCGCGCCCCCGCGGGCCCCAGCAGATGGAGGACACGGCCCTGGGCTGGCGGCTGGTCAACCCCAGGATGGAGGAGCTGTACGGCACCGAGTCGATGGGTGAGACTGCGGAGAACCTGGCGGAGATGTACTCCATCCCCCGCACCGCCCAGGACGAGTTCGCTCTGCTAAGTCATCGCAAGGCAGTGGCGGCGCAGTCCGCCGGGCGGTTTGAACAGGAGCTCATCCCAGTCCCGGTGGCGAAGGGCGAGGTGGGGGTGGACGAGTGTCCCCGCGCTGACACCTCGCTGGAGCGGCTGGCGGCGCTGCGCCCGGTGTTCCGCTCCGGCGGCAGCGTGACCCCGGGCAATTCCAGCCCGCTCAACGACGGCGCCGCGGCGCTGCTCCTCGCCTCGGCGGAGGCCGCTCGGTCGCGGGGACTGCGGCCCCTGGCCAGGTTGCGCTCGCTGGCCGTGGCCGGCGTGCCCCCGAGGATCATGGGGATCGGCCCCGTCCCAGCCACCCGCAAGGCGCTGGACCGCGCCGGCCTGACCCTCGCCGACATCGACCTCATCGAACTCAACGAGGCCTTCGCCGCGCAGGCGCTGGCGGTCCTGAGGGAGTGGGAGATGGATCCCTCCGACCCCCGGCTGAACGTCAATGGGGGAGCGATCGCCCTGGGGCACCCGGTGGGATGCTCGGGGGCTCGGATCCTGGTGACTCTGGTCCACGAGATGCGCCGACGAGGGGCCCGCCTGGGTCTGGCCACCATGTGCATCGGGGTGGGGCAGGGGATCGCGGCGGTGGTGGAGGCGCTGGAGTGAGCGCGCCGCGACCGAGCTGGGTGAGGGCATGAGCATGGACGGCCGCTTTTTGGCGGAGGAGTACGCCGAGGCGGCGGACCGGCTCGACCCGATCGATGCGTTCATGAGGGGGGACCTCCAGTACTCCCGGCAGCTCACCGATTTCTCGCCGGAGGTGGAGCAGGAGCGCCACGGACTGGTTCGGCGGTACCTGAGACGCGCCCAGACGGAGGTCGGGGAGCAGGACGGAGTCGCCCTGCGGGCCATGGTGGACCGCCTGCAGGTGGAGTTGGAGCTCTTTGAGGCTGGCGAGTGGGCGCGGGCTCTCCACGTCTTCGGGCCCCACGTTCAGGTGAGGCAGAGCTTCGACCTGCTGCCTCGGACCACCGAGGAGGAGTGGGAGGTGACCGCCGTGAAGCTCGGGCAGGTGCCGGAGGCGCTGGCGGGATTCCGCCGGGCCCTGGAGTACGGCCTGGAGCACGGACTGCCGTCCGAGCGGCGCCAGGCGTTGGTCGCGGCCCACCAGTCCAGGGCCTTCGGCGGCGGCTCTCGCGGCTCCTCGGGGTATTTCGCCTCGCTGGTCTCCGCCTACATGGGCCCCGCCGCCCCCCTGCGCGCAGAGCTGACCCGAGGTGCCGCGGCCGCTGACCAGGCCTATCTCGATCTCGCGGACTACCTGGAGCACAGCTACGCTCCCAAGGCGGGAGAGGTGGATGGCGTCGGGCCAGAGCGCTACACGCTGGCGGCCCGCCGGTACCTCGGAACCCGACTCGACCCCGCGGCCGACTACGAGTTCGGCTGGTCGGAGCTCGCCCGCCTGGCCGCCGAGATGGCCCAGGTCGCGGAGCGGATCGCGCCCGGTGGGGGAATCGATGGCGCCGTAACCGTTCTGGAGACCGATCCCGCCCGGGCGATCGAGGGGGTGGACCGCTTCCGGGCCTGGAGCCAGGAGCTGCTCGACGCCACCCTGAGCCAGCTGGAGGGCACTCACTTCGACATTCCACCGCCGGTGCGCCGGGTGGAGGCGATGATCGCCCCTCCCGGAGGAAGCCCGGCCATGTACTACACGGCCCCGTCCGCGGACTTCAGCCGGCCCGGCCGAACCTGGTACCCGACCCTGGGGAGGACCCGCTTCCCCCTGTGGCAGGAGGTGACCACCTCCTATCACGAGGGGCTCCCCGGACACCATCTCCAGCTGGGGATGATCTGCTTCCTCCAGAGCCATCTTGCCCCCTTCCAGACGCTTCGCGGCGCCGTCTCCGGCCATCTCGAGGGATGGGGGCTGTACGCCGAGCGGCTGATGGGTGAGCTCGGGTTCCTGGAGGTGGACGACTACCGGCTGGGGATGCTCTCGGCCCAGGCGATGCGGGCCGCCCGGGTGGTGGTGGATCTCGGCCTGCACCTGCAGCTCCCAATCCCCTCGGGCCAGCCCTTCCATCCCGGGGAGCGCTGGAGCTGGGAGCTGGCCGTTCAGTTCCTGATGGAGTCCAGCCGCCGCAGCCGGGAGTTCTGCACCGGGGAGGTCGATCGGTACCTCGGGGTTCCGGCCCAGGCCATCTCCTACAAGCTGGGCGAGCGCGTCTGGCTCGAGGTCCGGGAGATGGTCCGCCAGCGCCAGGGTGAGCGTTTTCAACTCAAGGAGTTCCACCAGCAGGCGCTGGCCCTGGGCTGTCTCGGGCTGGACCAGCTGCGCCAGGAGATGGGCCGGCTGGCCTGAACCGCCCGTGCCCCTGGAGGTGGGAGCTGCCAAACTGGGGGCGTGGAGATGCCCGAGATCGAAAACCTCATCCTCGCCAATCACGTGGAGGCGGTGAACGGGCTTCTGTACATCGCCGGGGGTGGATGGACCGACCATTGGCGCCCGGAGCCCCCACCCGGCGGCCCACCTATCGTCAGCCACCTCGGAGTGGCGGTCACGGTGGTGATCCCGGCCTCGGCCCCGGCCATCCCCCAGCAACTCGCCGTGGCCATCGAGGACGACCAGGGCCGCCAGGTGGCGGGGATGCAGACCCAGATCAACCAGCAGCGGCCCCCGGGGCTCCCACCGGGCCAGCCCCAGCGGATCTCGCTGGCCCTGACCTTCAACCTGGTCTTCCCCGCGGCCGGTGACTACCGGGTGGTGGCCAGACTGGGCATCTCCTCGCCTCGGCAGCACCAGTTCCGGGTCCACGACGTGGCCCCACCGGGGGTGGCGGCGCCACCGGTCAACTGAGGAGGCCGGGTAGTCAGCCTCCGCCCACCCCTCCCAGGTTGTCCTCGGGATTGAGCCAGCGGGCGCCCCCGAGCCGAGCCACCAGCTCCTGCGAGCCCTCCGGCCCCCAGGATCCCTGACCGTACAGCTCGGGGTGGCCAGAAGCCTCCCAGGCTGAGATCAGATCGCCCACGATCTCCCAGGAGCGGTCGATCTCCTCGCCGCTCGGGAAGACCGTGTGGACTCCGGCCAGCACCTCCGCCAGGACGTGCTCATAGGCGTCGGGCAGGGGAGCGCCCGCCAGGCCCTGATACTCCAGGTCGAGGCCGGCGGGCACCATCTCGAAGCGGGTCCCAGGACGCTTGGCGCCGATCCTCAGCGTGATCCCCTCATGCGGCTGGATTCGCAGCTGAAGCAGGGTCGGAATGGGGCGCTGCCGCACCCCCTCCAGACGCAGCGCCGGGGAGTCCCGGAAGCGGATCACCACTTGGGTCGAACGCCGGCGCAGCGCCTTTCCGGTTCGGATGAAGAACGGCACCCCGTCCCAACGCCAGTTCTCGACCCGGATCGCTGCCGCGGCGAAGGTTTCGCGACGGGAACCCGGGCTCACACCCGGCTCGTCCAGGTAGCCTCGATACTGTCCCCGCACCGCGGACTGGGGGTCGATGGGCTGGACGGCCCGCAGCAGCTCCAGCTTGGCCTTGCGGATATCCCGGGCGTCGAAGGTGGTCGGCGGCTCCATCGCCACCAGCGCCAGCAGCTGCAGAACGTGGTTCTGCACCATGTCCCGCACCGCGCCGGCGTTGTCGTAGTAGCCGGCCCGGGTCCCGATCCCCTCCTCCTCGGCGGCGGTCACCTGCACGCTCTGCACCAGGTTGCGGTTCCAACCAGACTCGAAGAGGGGATTGCTGAAGCGGAAGGCCAGCACATTCTGCACGGTGTCCTTGGCCAGGTAGTGATCGATCCGATAAATCTGGCTCTCGTCGAAGGCCCGCCCCAGAGCCAGGTTCAGCTCCCGTGAACTGAGGAGGTCCCGGCCCAGCGGCTTCTCGACCACCACCCTCCGGGTGTCGTCGCCCGGGTGGTTGAGCCCCGCAGCCGCCAGCCCCCCCACGATGACGGCGAAGACCTCCGGCGGAGTGGCCAGGTAGAAGACGATCTGGGCCGCCCCCTCCAGCCTTGCGCCCAAATTCTGGTAGGCGGACTCGTCGGCGTAGGCGAGGCGAACCCAACCCGAGTCCTCGGCCAGCGCCGCGGTGTTGGAATCCGAGGCGAGGAGCTCGCGAAACCGATCGTCGTCAAGGTCCGAACGGCCGACCCCCAGGACCGCCACCGGACCCCGGACCTGGCCACTGGCCCGGGCTGCCTGCAGCGCCGGCAGGACCTTGCGGCGAGCCAGGTCCCCGGAGGCCCCGAAGACCACGAGAACGGTCTCTGGCGCCTTCCTGACCTCCTCCACCCCTCCATTGTGGGGCCGCGCGGCGCCACCACGCCCCGGCCAGAACGGCGCCCGGCTCTGCGAGGATTACGGTGTGAGCGCTGGTTCAGGGGGCGCGACCCGATACGACACGGTGGTGATCGGCGGGGGCCACAACGGACTCGTCTGTGCGGCCTACCTGGCACGCGCCGGTCAGCGGGTTCTGGTGCTGGAGCGGCGGGAGCGGGTGGGCGGAGCGGCCGTGACCGAGGAGGTCTGGCCAGGCTATCGGGTGTCCGTCCTCTCCTACGTGGTGAGCCTGCTTCGGCCCGCGATCGTCGAGGAGCTGCAGCTGCACCGGTTCGGCTACCACGTCTACCCCCTGGACCCGGCGTACTTCATGCCCTTCCCAGATGGTCGCCATCTCCTGTACTGGGAGGATGTGCCCCGGGCGGCGGCCGAGATAGCCCGCCTCTCGGAGAGGGACGCCCTGGCCCTCCTTGACTATGACCGCACCCTGGGGGAGTTGGTGGCGCTGGTGCGGCCACTTTTGGACCGGATCCCTCCCCAGCTCCCGCCCCACCGTGCCGGCGACTTCCGCGAGGCCCTGGGCCTGGGTCGACAGCTGATGCGGCACTCCCGCACCTGGGCGAAGCTGGTCGACATCATGACCATGTCGGTCGCCGACTATCTCGGGCAGTGGTTCACCGACGAGGCGGTCAAGGGGGCACTGTCCCCGGGCGGGGTGATCGGAGCCTGGGCGGGGCCGGAGACTCCGGGGACGGCCTACGTCCTCCTCCATCACCGGATGGGGGAGGCCGGAGGCCAGCGGGGTGGCTGGGGATTCGTGCGCGGAGGGATGGGGGCTCTGTCCGAGGCGCTGAGCCGAGCTGCCCGGGCCTTCGGTGCCGAGGTCAGGACCTCGGCACCGGTGGAACGCATCCTGACCCGTGATGGCCGCACCACGGGGGTGGCACTTGACGACGGTACCGAGATCGGTGCCGACCGAGTCATGTCGTCCGCCCACCCGGTCACCACGCTGCTGGGCATGGTCGGGGCGGACCGTCTGCCCTCGGACCTCACCACCGAGCTGCGCCGCTACCGCAGCAGGTCAGGTTCGGCCAAGGTCAACCTGGCGCTGGGTGAGCTCCCTGATTTCCGGGCGCTGCCGGGCAAGGAACTCGGGCCCCAGCATCCCGAGTTCATCATCAACCCATCCCTGGGGTACCTGCAGCGGGCCTTCGACGACGCCAGGTCGGGCATCTTCAGCCGGAGCCCGATGCTCGACTGCGTGATCCCCACCACCAAGGACGACTCGCTGGCGCCCGCCGGACGCCACATCCTCAGCTGCTTTGTCCAGTACGCTCCCTTCGATCTCAAGGAGTCCACCTGGGAGCAGGAGCGGGAGAGGCTCGGCGACCGGGTAGTGGAGCTACTGGGCGAGTATGCCCCCAACCTTCCCGGTGCGGTCGTACACCGGCAGGTGATCAGCCCACCGGACATGGAGTGGGAGTTCGGCCTCATCGGGGGCAGCATCTTCCAGGGCGAGATGTCCCTGGATCAGCTCTTCTCCTTCCGGCCGGCCCCCCAGGTCGGCGCTTACCGCACCCCGGTACGCGGTCTGTACCTGTGCGGGTCAGGCACCCACCCGGGAGGCGGAGTGATGGGGGCTCCAGGGCGCAACGCCGCTCGCCTGGTGCTTGCCGAGGAGCGTCAGCGGCGCTGGCGCCGGCTCGGCCGGTCCGCCTAAGCTCCGCAGCGGGCCCGCGCGGTGTGGTTCCACAATCAGGTACCACGATGGCGGGCCGGGGGTGAGGCTCGCGACGTCGCACGCATCCCCGGCCGTGCCGCAATCAAGCGGGTTGGGCGGGCTAGCTTGGCACCACCGTCGTCCTGACGACGGCCATCCAACCGATGCCACCGGGTCGCGCCCTCAGCCGATCACCCGTCCGCGTCGCCCGGGACCCGTACCCCCGCTTCTTGAGAATCGCTGAGCCGGAAGATGGGATGGAGTGGCGCGATGTGGGCCAGTTCGGGGTCCGGGGCATCGGCCCCCAGGCCGTCGAAGAAGGTCCCCACCTCCACCTTCCAGTTGCGCAGGTAGGCCCGCAGTACTTCGAGCTTGTCCTCGTCCGGCACCTCTTTGGCCCAGCGCTCCCAGTGGCGGCGGCCGAGAACCAGGGTCACTTGGCCATCACCGGCTCGCAGGTTGCGCACCCACTGCGTGTTGCCGCGCGGGGAGACCAGGTACTCGTTCCCCCCATGTCTCAGCAGGTTGACCGGGGTCCTGCGGGCGAGGCCGGTGCTCCGACCCTTGACCTCGAGGATCCGACTCCCCTTGAGGCTGATGCCTAGCTGCATCAGTCCCACCACCATCGGATTGAAAACCCTGCGGACGAGTGGGCCCGGCTTCCGGTAGCCGCCGTCCCCCAAGGTGCTCATCGCACGGGGTGGGCCAACAGGCGGCGGCCCAGCACCCCGGGCCCAACCCTCCCCCAGCAGCCCCCCGGCCGGCGAGTTGGGGAGGGGCACTCTTCAGGGAGCCGTGGATCGCCGGGAACCGTGAGTGTGCTCCCCTCCGAGACCGGCAAGCGCCTTCGTGCGACGTCGACCTCCATCAGCCACCCACCATCCTACTGGGGCATCCGATCCGAGGGCGGGCGGACTGGTCCTGGTTGTACCGCTGGCCGTCCGTGGTCTGGGGCCCATCCCCCGGCGCGCAGCTGGTCTGCCCCCGGCACCAACCACCTTCCAGGCCGACGGAGCTCCCCGCCCGGTATCCGGGACCGGGTGCCATTCGGGGAGCTGCGCAGGGTGGCGAGGCACTGCATCGCCCGACCCGTAGGCCGCATTCGTCTCCGGGCCGCTCCAATGCCACGGCAGCTCGGCGATGGCCGGGTCGCCCCACAGGGTCGCGTCACCCAGGATCCACCGCACGGGGGCCGCCTCTTCCGTCCGACCTAAACTCGGGACGTGGAGATGAGGCGGCTGGGTGCGGGCGGACCCATGGTGACGCGGTTCGGACTGGGGCTGGCCGCCATCGGCCGTCCCGCTTACATCAACCTCCACCGCGGCCGCGATTTGCCGGGAAGTCGGAGCGTGGCGGCGATGCGCACCCGGGCCAACGGCCTGTTGGACCACGCGTTCGAGACCGGCATCCGCTACTTCGACGCCGCCCGATCGTATGGCCGAGCCGAGGAGTTTCTGGCGGGGTGG
Source organism: bacterium (assembly GCA_021801645.1). Lineage (GTDB taxonomy): Bacteria > Chloroflexota > Dormibacteria > Aeolococcales > Bog-877 > JAJYXT01. The sequence goes on along the minus strand of JAJYXT010000079.1, from coordinate 18,668 downwards.
TTGGACCTCCGCGGGCTTCGGGGCGGGGCGGTGGTCTGCGGCTCGAAATGGGGCTACACGTACGTGGGCGGGTGGCGGATGGACGCGCTGGTTCAGGAGGTCAAGGACCACTCCCTGAACCAGTTGGTCTCTCAGTTGGCTGAGAGCCGCCGCCTTCTGGGGGAGGACCTGCGCCTCTACCAGATCCATTCCGCCACTCTGGAGAGTGGAGTGCTCGAGGACCGCGGGGTCCTCTCCCGGCTCCTGGAGCTGAGCGGGGAGGGGGTGGCCGTCGGGCTCTCGGTGAGCGGTCCCCGTCAGGCCGAGGTGGTGGAGCGGGCGATGGCGGTGTCGGTGGACGGGCGCAATCCCTTCACCGCCGTCCAGGCCACCTGGAACCTGCTCGAGACGTCGGCCGGCCCAGCCCTCCGAGCCGCCCATGACCGAGGCTGGGCGGTCCTGGTCAAGGAGGGGCTGGCCAACGGGCGGCTGGTCGAGGCGGGTGATACCACCGGCGCTTTGGCCCAGGCCGCGGCCGGGCACGGGGTCACGTTGGATGCTTTGGCGCTGGCAGCGATCTTGAGCCAGACCTGGTGTGATGTCGTTCTCTCCGGCGCGGTCACCCCCCAGCAGCTCGACTCCAACCTTGAGGCTATGGGCGTCACCTTCGCTGACGGTGAGCTGAGCGAGCTCACCGAGCTTGCCGAGAATCCGACCGACTACTGGGGGAGGCGGGCGGAGCTGCCCTGGAGCTGATTCAACGCCTCAGCTGCTGTGGCTCCGACGCTCGCTGGAAACGACCTTCCCGTGATGGCCACCTGCGGCCGCGCGGACCGGCGGCTGAACCGGGCGGACCTCCTTCTTGGGGTTGGGCTCCCGGGCGAAGCTGATCCGGTAGGGGACCCCGGGCTCGGCCTGGAGGTCCGAGCGGGCGAGCCGAACCGGCCGGGCGCCAGCCGCGGTGGCCGCCACGGCTGTCAGGTCGGCGCAGCCGGGGACCGCCAGGGTGGCCTCGACCGCGCTGACCACCGTGGCGTCCAGGCAGCTCCCGCTGTTCGAGTAGTGATAGACCACTATGGCCCGGTCGTTGGCCAGGGTGCGCGCGCTCACCCTGCCGGCCACCACGTACTCCCACCCGGTCCCGGTGGGGACCGCCCGACCCTGACCACGACTCTGCGCCGCCTGGATCACCGCGCCCAGGTCCCGGGCCAGTCCCGGGGCAAAGCGGGTCCCTTTGGCCCAGCGCCCGACGTAGTAGATGGACGGGATCCCGAAGACCGAGCTGGCCACGATGTGGGGTATCGCCTGGGAGCTGAGCAGCGCCCACCCGTCTCCGTCGATCGCGGAATTGGGGTCGACAGCGCTCACGATCGCGGCCCGGTAGCTCCAGGTGGAGGCGCGGTGGGCGTCGTAGAGACGAAGCGTGTCCTCCGTCCCGCCGAACTGGGGTGCCACCGCCGAGGCATCGATCAGGCTGGTCGGGTCGGCGTGCCAGGCCGCTGAGGAAAGTACTCGCATGTAACGCAGCAGAGCCGCGGCGCCCATGCCCAGCTGGGGCCTGGCCAGCTGCTCCGTCGAGGGCGGCGGCACCAGGAATCCCCAATCGAGCTTGAGGCCGTCGGCGCCCAAAGAGTTAGGCCCCGGCCCCACCATCTGGTCAACCTGCGAGGTGAGCAGGGTGGTGAAGCCCGGCTGAGTGGGGTCGTATCTCACCACCTTCCCGTTGGGCAGCTGGTCCGTCCAGAGCTTCCACCAGAGCATCACCCGGATCCCCTCGGAGTGAAGCCTGGCGATGAGGGCCTTCATCCCCGAGAAGCCTCCGAAGCGGCTGCTTGGCGTGGGGTCCCCCAGGCGTGCCTGCCACTGGGCGTCGATCACCAGGGTGAAGTGGCGCACGCGGAACTGCTGCCGCCACTGGGATGCGAAGTTGAGCACCCAGGCTGAGGTGTACTTGGGCGAGTTGCGCGAGGCGCCCGTCAGCAGCTGTTGGCCCCAGGTGTCCACCATCGGCCAGGACCACCACGATGGCCGTCGCCCTGGCGGTGCGGCGGTGGGCGCCATCCCCAGGGACGACAGGGCGAGGTGGTACTGGTAGAGCCCCGAGTACTGGTCGGGCGCCACGGTGAACACGAAGCTGGGGAACTCCAGCCAGCTCCCCGCCATCGGATTCCCGGGTCCGCTGCGCGGAGGGGCGACGGCTCCGCCGGCACCGGCGTCGCGGAAGCGTGCCAGCTCGCTCAGCGGGTAGTTCACCGTGACCGCGGAGCGGGAGTCGATGCTGAGCGCAGTGGCGTTGGGGACCTGGACCAGTCCCACTCCGGCCCATCCGTGGCTGAGCTTGAACTGAAGGTCAAGCGGAGGGGGGGCGAAAGGGGCGGTGTGGTACGGAGGGTGCACCCCGAGGTAGGTGATGGGGAAGGGACTTAGGGACTGGCTGACCGGGTCGGGGCTGAACGCGTGGAGGACTGCGGACGGTGGGAGGGCCTGCCGGCCGTTGCTGAAGAAGGCCGGAGCCGCGAAGCGGTCCGGGCCGAGTTGGGAGCTGAAGGTGACGGTGAAGAAGCCGCGGTGGGGGCGCAGGAGCGCCCTTTCCAGAAGCCGCCCGTCTGGACTGACCACGTAGAGGTCGAGGGTGGCCCCGTCGGTGGTGGGCAGGAAGCGGGTCCCGGCCGGAAGCTGGAGCCGGCCCACCAGGGCCGTGAGCGGGAAGGCGAAGGATCCCTCCGTCGAGGTCACGGTGAGAATCCCCGTACGGGGCTCGACCGCCAGCTGGTACTGGGCCGTGGAGAGCCGCAGGGCGTGATCCCCCTCGCCCGGCTCCGGCCAGGACCAGACGGGGGCCGACTCTTCGGCGGCCACCTGCGGCGCGGCTGCCGGAGGGGCCGCGGGCGACGGGACGGAGCTGAGAACGCCGCCAGCGGTGGCGGAGACCGCGGCCAGTCCTACCACGGCCATGGCCAGCACCCCGAGGCGGGGAAACCGTCCGCCCCTTTTCACCGCTGGGGACGCCCCTTAGGCCCGCCTTGCCAGCGGGAGATGAGGCCGACTGCCGTATGGATGCTCACGGTGACTCCTGTGCGCCGCGGATGGGAACCGGGGACACCGCGGGTTCATCCCTACAACGGCAGCCCGTCGCGCCATGTTTCGTGGCTCGAGCTTGACTGGGCTGCCCGTCCTCTGGTTCAGGACAACCACCTGAGGTCGATCCTAGAATGTCAGCCAAGGGGGGGAAGGAAGTGACTTTGGCCTTGAACATGGGGGTGGTGCGAGCGACCCCCGAGCTGGGCGCCGGTGGCGTCGGCTCCGGGACAACCGGCGATCTGGATGTTGGCCAGTATTGGATGACCATCCGCTGATGCCCGAGGGGCGGCCGAGGGTCCTCACCCGGGAGGCGGGCCTATCGCCCGTGGCAGCCACCCTGAGCCTTTTCCAGGCCCAGCGGCTGCTGGCATCCGCCCTTGACCGCCGGCTCTTGGCCGCGGTGGGGTTGTCGTCCTCGGCGGCCGAGGTGCTTGTGCGCCTGGGGTCCGGACCGGACGGCAGCCGCGGCATCGGCGACCTGGCCGAAGACACCTGCTTCAGTAAGAGCGGTGTGTCCCGAATCATGGACCGGCTCGAGAGGCGTCAGCTGGTGGCGCGCCGGGTCTCCGCCGAGGACCGCCGGCACACCTTGATGCAGGTTACCCCGATCGGGCGCGAGGTGATGTGGGAGGCGCTGGCGATAATGCAGCTGGCCGCCGAGGAGGATTTCGCCCGCTACCTGTCGGACTCGGACATCAGCCACCTGGCGGATCGCCTCGATCAGGTGGTGGCCGGCGTTCGGGGAGCTGAGGCTCAGGAATCGGTAGTAACGCGGAGCCCCCAGCGCTCTCGGCGCTGGGCGGACACGGACGGAGGTGCCGGACTTGGATGAGCAGCTCGGCCGGCGTCGGCTGGGGGCGCGTGGACCGGAGGTGAGCGAGGTCGGAGTCGGGACCAACAACTTCGGGCGCCGCCTCGACCAGGCCGGGGCGAGGCGTGTCGTGGACGCGGCCCTCGACCTGGGCGTGAACCTGTTCGACACCGCCGACATCTATGGCAACGGGGAGAGTGAGCGCTTCCTGGGGCAGGCGTTGCAGGGACGGCGCGATCGGGCGGTGCTGGCCACCAAGTTCGGGATGCGGAAGCCGGGGCTGGAGCCCTCTGACCGGCGAGGCTCCCATGAGTACGTCCGTCGGGCGCTGGAGGGTAGCCTCCGCCGACTCCAGGTGGAGACCATCGACCTCTATCAGATGCACGAACCCGACCCCAACACGCCCATCACCGAAACCCTTCTCGCCCTTCAGGAGGCGGTCACGGCGGGCCAGGTGCGCTGGGTGGGGGTTTCCAACTTCAGCGCCCTACAGCTCCGGGAGGCAGTGGCCGCGGCCGAGGCCATCGGCCTCGAGGTGCTGGTCTCCACCCAGGAGGAATACAGCCTGCTGAAGCGGTCGCTGGAGAGCGAGGTCCTACCTACCCTGGACGAGCTGGGATTGGGCCTTCTGCCCTATTACCCTCTGGCCAGCGGCCTCCTCACCGGGAAATACCGGAGGGGAGAGCCACCTCCCCCGGGTACCCGACTGGCCGGCTCTGGGCAGGGCTCCCCGCTCGACGATCCGGCGACCTTCGACGTCGTGGAGCAGTTGGAGCGGTTTGCCGCGGACCGCCATGTGTCCCTTCTTGGGGTGGCCATCGGGTCACTGCTCGGGCGCCCCCAGGTCTCCTCCGTGATCGCCGGTGCCATGAGCCCCGAGCAGGTCGCGGCCAACTGCGCAGCCGCCAGCTGGCGGCCGAGCACCGCCGACTGGGCGGAGCTGGACCTGATCACCCTTGGTGGCCAGGGTGCCCTCTGACGCTACCGCTTCCGGACCCTCGGTTTACATCTCCTGTGACATGGAGGGCGTCGCCGGGATCGCTGACTGGAGCCAGGTAACTCCCGGCCCCCAATATCAGCTGGGGCAGGAGCTGATGCTGGCGGAGGTGAACGCGGCGATCGAGGGGGCGCTGGAGGCTGGCGCGCGGCGCTTCCTGGTGAACGACTCCCATGGGCGGATGGCCAACCTGGATCCGGCCCGGTTGGCGGGGAGGGCCGGCTACCTCGCCGGTTGGCACAAGCCCCACTACATGATGGAGGGGCTGGACCAGACCTTCGACGCCGTCTTCTTCATCGGCTACCACGGTGCCGTCGATGCGCCCCCGGCGATCCTCTCCCACACCTACAGCCCCCGGGTGGTCGCCGGTGCCACCGTTGACGCCCTGGCGGTGGGGGAGGCCGGCCTCAACTCCCTGGTGGCCGCCCACTTCGGGGTGCCGGTGGCCCTGCTCAGCGGGGACCAGTACGCCGGGGTGGAGCTCTCTGCCCTGGCACCGGGATTGGAGGTGGTGACGGTCAAGTCCTCCATCACCAGGTTCGCCGTCCAGAGCCTCCACCCCGAGGAGGCCAGGGAGCGCATCCGCGCCAGTGCCTCGCGGGCGATCGGTCGCCTCGCCGAGCTCGCCCCTCCCCGCGTGCCACCGGACTGCCGCATCCGGGTCACGACCAGGAACGCCGACCTGGCGAGGCTGGCCTGTCGGGTGCGGGGCGTGGCCCGAGTTGGCGAACTGGAACTGGAGGTCTCCGGGTCTGACCGCCTCGAGGTCTTCCGCAACTTCGTGGCCGTGCTGGAGATCACCCGCCAGCTGGCTGCCGAGGCCTGATCGTCCCTTTTGTCGGCGGATACTACCCCCATGGCCGCACAGAACCCGACGCCGGCTGGCAGCGAGAACCGGGTCGAGGTCTGGCTCGTGCTCCGACCGCGGGCGGATGGCGAAGCACTTGGGCTCTCCGATCTGGGATCCCGCCCGCCTCTCCATCGGAACCACCTGGAGCTGGAGGAGCTGGAGCGCCTTCGCGGCGCTCGAACTGAGGATATCGAGCGCGCTGCCGGCTGGGCCCGATCCCACGGACTGGCTGTGGTGGACGCCTCACCCAGAGATCGGAGGGTTCGGGTCTCCGGGTCAGAGCTTGAAATTCGAGCTGTCTTGGGGCGGGGCCTCGGGGCGTCGGGCGGCCTAGAGCCGCCTGAGGCGTTGCGCGACTCCGTGGTCGCGGTTCTCGGCCTGGGGCCGACCCCCTTCGCCCGATCCCACTTCCGACCCTTCCCATTGCCCGATCTTCCACTGCCCCAGGCAGCTCCCCTGAGCTTCACGCCGCCAGAGATCGGCGCCCTCTACCAGTTTCCGGCGGTGCCTTCGAGTGGGCTGGGTTGCCTGGGTCTGGTCGAGCTGGGCGGTGGCTACGATCCATCATCCCTCGCGTCCTACTTCCAAGGTCTCGGCCTCCCGCCTCCCCAGGTGGCCAGCGTCCCGGTGATGGGTGGTGGCAACCTGCCCACCGGCGACCCTCAGGGGCCCGACGGCGAGGTCACCCTGGACCTTGAGGTGGCCGGCTCGCTGGCCCCGGGAGCCAGGCTCGCAGCCTACTTCGCGCCCAATACTGACCAGGGCTTCCTCGCCGCCATCCAGGCGGCGACCCACGACCTGATCAACCGCCCCCAGGTGCTCTCCATCAGCTGGGGCGGTCCTGAGCCGGGCTGGCCCGCCGGGGTGAGGAGCGCCTTTGAGCATGCCTTCGAGGACGCAGCACTGGCGGGGATCACCGTCTGCGTGGCGGCTGGGGACAGCGGCTCCTCCGACGGGATGACGGACGGATTGGCCCACGTGGATTACCCGGCGGCGAGTCCGCTGGTGCTGGCCTGTGGGGGAACGCGCCTCTTGGCGGCTGGCGGGACCATCAGCTCTGAGGTGGTCTGGAACGACCTCCCAGCCGGCGGCGCCAGCGGGGGCGGGGTGAGCCGGGTGATCCCCCTTCCCACCTGGCAGTCCGGTGCCGGCGTCCCCCCGGATGTCGACCCCGGGGGATACCGCGGCCGTGGGGTGCCGGATGTGGCTGGCAACGCTGATCCCGAGACCGGCTACCGCGTGCTCGTAGACGGGCAGGCTGCGGTGTTCGGAGGAACCAGTGCGGTCGCACCTCTGTGGGGGGCACTGCTGCTGGTCTGTGCCGCCCAGCTAGGCCGACGACTGGGCCTCCTCAACCCGCTCCTCTATTCCCAGATCGCGGCCGAGGCGGCTCTGCGCGACATAACCGAGGGCGACAACGGCGCCTACACGGCCAGGGTGGGGTGGGACGCCTGCACCGGTTGGGGCAGTCCCGTGGGCTCCGCCCTGCTCAGGGCTCTGCGAGGATGACCGCTGCCGGTGGGGTTCCCCGGAAGTGCCCCCGATGAGCCTGCCAGAGCAGGCCTACGAGCGGGTCAATCTCCTGGCCGACCCGCTGCACGAGTACTGCAGCATCACCAAGCAGCTGGGGGACGGAGCCAGTTCGGAGCAGGCGCTCCTCGACAGCCCCTGGCTCCAGCGCCAGCGCCGGATCCACCAGCTTCAGTCGGCCTGGTGGGTCTTCCACACCGCTGAGCACTCGCGCTTTCAGCATGCGGTGGGAGCGATGCATCTCACCGGGCGCTTCACCGAGCACCTCTACCCCAGCCTCAGGGAGAGCCTCCCCGACCTTCCCAGCCAGCCCCTGGTGGTGGAGACGATGCGAGTGGCCGGGCTGCTCCACGATGTGGGCCACGGCCCGTTCGGCCACTTCTTCGACAGCGAGGTACTCTCCTCATTCAACTTAGACCACGAGGACGTGGGGCGCCGGCTGGTGCTCGGCCGGCTGGCCGACCTCATCGCCTCGCTCCGTCGCAGCCCGGACGGTGACTTTGCCCCAGGGGAGTGGGTCGACCCACGCCATGTCGCCTACGTCATGGCCCCTGCGGAGTTGGAGGGCTTCGAGCCGCCGGCCTGGCTAGCCGCCCTAAAACCGGTGCTCTGCGGGCCGGTCAGCACGGACAACATGGACTACGTGCCCCGGGACGCCTACATGTGCGGGGTCGCCGTGGGCCCGGTCGACCTGCCCCGGCTGCGCCACTACATGTTCATCAAGGACGGACAGCTGGTGCTGCATCAGCATGGGGTGCCCGCCCTGGAGATGTTCCTCTCCGCCCGGCTCTACATGTACAACCACGTCTACTTCCACCGAACCGTCCGGCGTATCGACCTCCATATGCGCCCACTTTTCGCGGCCACCTGCGCTCAGCTGCTCCCGCCCGGCAACCCCCTGGACCACCTGGACGAGTACCTCCTCCTCACCGACTGGTCGCTGTTGGCGGCTGTGGAGCGCTGGCAGAGACAGCCGGCCGACGCCGAAGAACGCCGGCTGGGGGAGGGGTGGCGGGACGTCACCGAACGCCGGCTGCCCTGGCGGCTGGCTTACGAGGCCTACCACGAACCGGACACTCTCGGCAGTCCCACGGTGCCCCCCGCGGCGGAGATCGAGCTGGCCATCCGGGAGGCGCTTCCCGCCGAGCTGCGGGGCGTGGGCCTGGCGGTCGACCTCGCCAGCACGGCTCCCCGGCCGGAGAACCCCGCTGCCGACCGGCAGCCGCTCCGCCTTTACGACCCCATGTCCGGTCGCGTGGAGATGGAGGCCGCCTCTCGCCTCCTGGTCAGGCTCCTGCCCGCCCGGACGGTGTGGCTTCGCGTGTACACCGATACCGTGCGGGACCGCGAGGCCATCCGCGCCGCCGCCACCGAGGTCACCTTCCGGACAGGCCGTCGGACCGGCGGCTGAGGCCCCCGGCCGACCGGTCTTGGGTCGGGACTAGCCCAGCCTGACCCTCGGCCCAGCAGGCATCTCCGGTGCCTGCTGCGAGGCGAAGTTGACCTGGCTGATCTGCCCCGCCACCGCGGCCGCCAGATCCCGGAAGATCCGCGCCTGCGGGGCTTCAGGATCGTCCAGCATCAGCGGGCGTCCAGCCCCTCCGCCCAGGCGCACCCGGGGATCCAGCGGGATCTCGCCGAGGAAGGGCAGCTCCCGCGCCTCCGCCAGCTGACGGCCGCCGCCCCGGCTGAAGACGTCGGTCACCTCCCCGCAGTGCGGGCAGACGAAGCCGCTCATGTTCTCGATCACCCCCAGCACCGGCACCCGCAGCTGCTCGAACATGGCAATCCCGCGCCCCACATCGGCCAGCGAAACGTCTTGGGGCGTGGTCACGATCACAGTCCCGGTCAGAGGTATGGACTGAGCCAGGGTCAGCTGCACATCGCCCGTGCCGGGCGGCAGGTCGCAGATCAGGTAGTCGAGCTCGCCCCACTCGACGTCGAAAAGGAACTGGCGCAGTGCGCCGGCGAGCAGCGGGCCGCGCCAGATGACCGGCTTCTCGGGGTCGATGATGGTGCCGATCGAGACCACCTTCAGGCCGTCCACCAAGTGAGGCATCATCCGGCCCTCGACGGCACCGGGAGCCTCGGTGATGCCCAACATGATCGGGACGTTGGGGCCGTAGATGTCGGCATCCAGGAGCCCCACCCGAGCTCCCGTCTGGAGCAGGGCAAAGGCCAGGTTGACCGCCACCGTGGTCTTGCCCACACCCCCCTTGCCAGCGCTCACCGCCACGGTGTTGCGGACTCCGGGGACGTCCTGGCGGCCGGTGACCCCCCGGGTGCGGGAGACGTCCGAGCCCCATTCCAACTGGACCGACTCCACTCCGGGCACCTTGCCCAGTACCGCGGCCTCGATGTCCCCCTGGATGCGGTCCTTGAGCGGGCAGGCTGGGGTGGTCAGGATCACCTTCACCCGGGCCACGGTGCCCTCGAGACGGAGGTTCTTCAGCATCCCCAGCTGCATCATCGGACGATGCAGCTCCGGATCCTCGATCCGGGCCAGGGCATCCTCCAGCTGAGCCAGCACCGAACTCTCCCCACTCACCAACACAGCATATCCCCCGGCCCCACCGTGCGCCTCAACTGTCCCCGTCGCCGAGTTGCAATAGCCGCTGTTTGGTACCATTTGCACCAATGGACGCACTCGAGGCCATAAGGGACCGAGGGCTGCGACTCACGCCCCAGCGCCGTCTCGTCTATTCGGCCCTGGCTGAGCATGCCGGCCACGCCACCGCCGATCAGCTTTGCTCAGCGATCTCGCTCAAGGTTCCGGGGTTCCAGAGGACCACCGTCTACCGCACCCTTGACCTCCTGGTCGATCTCGGCCTGGCGCGCCGGGTTCAGCTGGGGCATGCCAGCGCCTACGAGGCGGTCCGCGACGGCAGCGACCTGCACCAACACCTGGTGTGTGAGGTTTGTGGGTCGACCACCGACATCCGGGTTCCCCAACTGCTCGAGGGAGTCCGCTCCGCCACTTCCCAGATCGGATTCGAGCTGGAGCAGGTGGAGCTCGTTGGCCACGGTAGGTGCCGGGCCTGCAGCCGATCTTTGGCCTGAAGGCCGAGCGACCCAGTCGATAGCCCTACAGGCGACGGGCCAGCAGGAGAAGGGTCAGATCCTCGGTGTCTGAGCGGTCGCCGCCATGGCTCCTATGGTGACGCTCCAGCCGCACCACCTCCAGCTCCGGGGGAACTATACGGGAGATCCGCTCCTCGGTGAAGAGCAGCCCCGCGTGCCTCGGTCCGTGCCCTCCCGGCGCCTCGGCGTGATGGCCGATCACCAGAAGGTGACCACCGTGGGTGAGCGAGGACGCCGCGACCTCTAGCACACCTGCCAACTCCTCCTCCGGCAGGTGGATGTTGGCGAGCAGGCAGAGCTGGAACGCCTCCCGGGGAGGGCGGTAGTTGAGCAGGTCCGCCTGGACCACCTCCACCTCGATCCCCCGCTCGCTAGCCGCGCCGCGCAGCTGGTCGAGTGCGACCTTGGAAAAGTCGACCGCGGTCACCGTCCAGCCCAGTTCGGCCAGCCCCAGACTGTTGCGGCCGGCGCCGGATCCCAAATCCAGCGCCCTCCCGGTCGGAAGTGCGGATGCCACCTCCAGCACCAGGGGATCTGGCTCCGTCGAGAAGGGGCGCTGGCGGTGACGTTCGTCCCAGGCGGAGGGGCCGTGGTCGGTCGAGTTCAGCACCGCCTCCAGAGCCGACAGCCCCGCTGCCAGGCCAGCGATCCCCACCTCTCCGAGGCGAGCTGCCAGCCAGCGCTCCTGCTCCTGGACCAGTCGCTCCACCTCGGCCGCCCTTTCGCGGCCTCGGGGGGTCAGGGTCAGGCAGCGGGTGCGCCGGTCCGCTGGGTCGGCCTCGCTCAATATGAGCCCCGCCTCCTCCAGGTGGTCTGCCAGGTGCTTCACGTTCATCGGATCGGTGGCCAGGAGCCTGGCTAGTCCCCTTATGCCGGTGCGGTCGTGGTCAAGCAGTGAGCGCAGGACCGCTGCCTGGGGAGGTGACACCTCGAGAGGGTAGAGGCGTTCCGCCCAGGCCAGCCGGAGGGTGCGGGCCACGCGGCTCAACCTGAAGCCGATGGGCTGCGGCCCAGCCGCCCCTTCGTGGTGGGACCCGCCGCCGGCATCGGCCCCGCCCCTCGTCACTGCCGGGCCCGTGCCATCGATCGCCGTACCTCCTCCAGCGCCCCCTCCGGGAACTCAATGGAGCCACCCAGCCCAGCGGCCGCGAGCTCTCCCCGCGCTGCCTCTTCCAGGACCACGAGGAGGGCTCGGGCTCCGGCGGGGTCGGGGCCGAAGACCAGCACCCCATGGTTCCCCAGCAGCACGGCCATGGTTCCGGTGCTGCGCCCCAGAGCTTCGGCGATGCCCTCTACCGAGCGGTGGGAACCCCGGGGGGCCCAGGGAACCACGGGCACCGGCTCAGCCTGGCCGAAGCGCAGCAGCGCCTCGTAGCGGCAGGGGAGGTCCCGGTTGGCCATGGCGAAGGCCAGCAGCCCGGGGGAGTGGGTGTGGATCACCGCCCCGGCCGAGTCACGCTGGCGGTAGACCAGTGTGTGCATGTCCACGATCTCGCGCATGGTGGGCTCCAGCGTTCCCCGAATCACCTCTCCATCCAGGTTCACCAGCGCCAGCTGGCTCGACTGGAGCCCGCGCACCCCGCCCTGGGCGGTGATCAGCATCTGCTCCCGCCCCACCCGGGCGGAGAGGTTGGCGTGCCCGCTGGCGGACATCACGCCAGCTTCGAAGAGGCCCTCGGCGGCCAGGATCAGCGCGGCGGCCGCATCTTCCTCTGTCATGAGAATCCTCCTCACCCGGAACTTTGTAGGGTAGTCTACAACTTATCCCAGAGGGAGCGGCGGGGGCTGAGGGCCAGCTGAGGTCAGCCCCGCCCTCTGATAACATTTCGGCCCCCGCCCAACGCGGCGCCGGCGGCGCCCCGCCCCATCTGCCGGCGAACCCATGCCCCTTGCAGGCGTGGGCCAGGTCCCATCCAGCCCCGAGAGTCCGTCCTGCCGCCCAACCCTCGGTCGTCGAGCATTTGGAGTCGACTTGAGCGTCCGGTCCGCGCCGCATTCCACGCTAGCCCTGGGCTCCTCGTTCTGGGCTTACGCCGCCTCCAACACCGCCGCGGGGCTGGGCGATGGGGTGCGGGTTGCCGCCCTGCCGCTCCTGGCCGCGTCGCTCACCACCTCTCCCGCGCTGGTGGGGGCGGTGGCGGCCTGCCAGTCCGTCCCCTGGTTGCTGGTCAACCCGTTCTCCGGGGCCCTAGCGGACCGGCACGATCGCCGCTCGCTGATGCAGCTGGCCACCGTGGTCCGGGTGACCCTGGCCGTGACCCTGGTGGTGATGGTGGGCCTGCGCCTGGCGGACATCGCCTGGCTGTGCGTCCTCGGATTCCTTCTGGGATCCGCGGACACGCTGGGCAGCAACTCCGCCTCCGGCCTGCTGCCGCGGCTGGTGCGGGGGCCACAGCTGGAGCGGGCCAACGCCATCAGCCAGGGTGGATATGCCACCGGCGAGAACCTGCTGGGCCCTGCGCTGGGCGCCCTGCTCTTCACCATAGCCAGGGAACTGCCATTTGGCGCGGATGCCGCCTCGTTCGCGCTCGCCGGGATTCTGCTCCTGGCCGTGGTCGGCCCCTTCCCACCCGACTCCCGGGGTGACGGCCGGATCACGGCAGAGGTTGCCCAGGGGGCCGGGTGGCTGTGGGCTCACCGCCCCCTGCGACTCCTGGCGGTCCTGGTAGGACTGCAGAACCTTGCCTTTGGCATGGTCCTCAGCACCTTCGTGCTCTTCGTGCTGGAGGTTCTGCGGGTCCCGAGAGTCCTGTACGGTGTGCTGCTGGCGGTCTTTGCCTCCGGCGGCCTTCTGGGCAGCCTGTTCGCCTACCGGGCCGGCGCCCGGCTGCGGCGTCCCGCGCTGCTGCGCGCCATTCTGGTGGTGAACGGACTGGGCCTACTGGCGATATGGGTGCTGCCGCGGATCTGGCTGGTGATCCCGGTCCTTCTCCTGCTCGGCTTCCTGGGGACGCTCTGGGACGTGACGGTCGTCTCCTACCGCCAGCGTGAGACCCCCGACGCACTCCTCGGCCGGGTCACCAGCGCCTTCCGAGTGGTGGGCATCGGCGCCTACCCGCTGGGGGCCGCGTTGGGAGGAGTGCTGGCCCAGGCGGCTGGCTTGCGCTTTCCCTTCCTGGTGGCCGGTCTGGTGATGGGGATGGCCGTCTGGTTGAGCGTTCCCGGCCTCGCCGGAGTCGAGCTCAGCCGCTGACCACGTCCGGCCTCCGCAGGAGGCTGGCGAAGTCGGTGCCGGACACCGCCCGGGCCAGCTGCTCACCGGAGAGGTCGATCTCCATCGCCGCCTCGTAGACGAAGGAGTAGACGTCCTGGAAGCTGGCCGGAGAGAAGCCCCTGAGCAGGAGCATCTCCCCCAGCTCCGGCTCCTGGATCAACTGGTCCCGCAGCTCCCTGGCCGCCAGCAACAGGGACTCCAGGAGCTGGACCTCGACCATGTACTCGGCAATCAGCTCCGCCGCCCCCTGCGCCTCCTCCAGCACCCGGGCTCGCCGCCGGAGGTCCGCGATCTCCTCCAGGTACTCGACCTGCTCGGCGTCGTCCATGGCGAGGACCAGGTTACCGCGGCCCGCGCTACCTCAGTGGATGAGGAAGTGGGTGGCGATGATCGGAGCGATGAGAATGGCGATGATGTTGACCACCTTGATCATGGGGTTGATGGCTGGCCCGGCGGTGTCCTTGTAGGGGTCCCCGACCGTGTCCCCGGTCACCGCCGCGGCATGGGTCTCGGTCCCCTTGCCCCCGAAGTTACCCTCCTCGATGTACTTCTTGGCGTTGTCCCAGGCCCCGCCTCCGGAGGTCATCTGCAGAGCCACGAACAGCCCCACCACGATGGTGCCGATCAGCATGCCCCCGAGGGCCACGGGTCCCAGGATGAAGCCCACCAGCAGCGGGGCGGCGACCGGGATCAGCCCGGGAAGGATCATCTCCCGCTGGGCTGCCGCGGTCACGATGGCGACTGCCCGTCCGTACAGCGGCCGACCGGTCCCCTCCATGATCCCGGGGATCTCGCGGAACTGGCGGCGCACCTCCTCCACCACGCCGCCGGCGGCGCGGCCCACCGCCTGCATCGAGAGGGAGGCGAAGAGCACCGGGAGGATGCCGCCGAAGAGCAGTCCCACGATCACCCGCGGGTTGCTGAGGCTGAAGTCGAAGTGGTGGTGCCCGAGGGTCTCGGTGTACCCCGCGAAGAGCACCAGGGCGGCCAGCGCCGCAGAACCGATGGCGTACCCCTTGGTGACCGCCTTGGTGGTGTTGCCCACTGCGTCCAGGGGGTCAGTGACGTTGCGCACCGACTCCGGTAGGTCGGCCATCTCCGCGATCCCGCCGGCATTGTCGGTGATCGGTCCGTAGGCGTCGATGGCTACCACGATCCCCACCATGCTGAGCAGGGCCATGGCGGCGATCGCGATCCCGTAAAGCCCGGCCAGGGCGAAGGCACCGAGGATCCCGACGCCGATCACGAATACCGGAGGAGCGGCCGCCTCCAATCCCACGGCCAGCCCAGCGATGATGTTGGTGGCGTGGCCGGTCTGGGAGCTGCGGGCGATCCCGCGAACTGGGCTGAACTGAGCGCCCGTGAAGTACTCCGTGATGGCCACGATCAGGATGGTGATCACGACCCCGATCACCCCCGACCAGAACAGGTTGATCACCGGGTGGCCGAGCACCGCCGAGGAGATGCTGCCCGTGCTGGAGAGGACCCCGGTGAGGATGGCGAAGCCGATTATGGCCACCAGGGCCGACGCCACCAGCCCCCGGTAGAGGGCGCCCATGATCCAGCCACCCTTGCCGATGCGGACGAAGAAGGTCCCGACGACGCTGGCCACGATGCTGATCGCACCCAGCAGGAGCGGGTACACGGTGAGGCCGAAGTTGTGGAATTGAAGCCCCCCGAGCAGCATGGCTGCCACCGCGGTCACGGCGTAGGTCTCGAAGAGGTCGGCGGCCATGCCCGCGCAGTCCCCCACGTTGTCCCCGACGTTGTCGGCTATCACCGCCGGGTTGCGCGGGTCGTCCTCGGGGATCCCGGCCTCGATCTTGCCCACCAGATCGGCCCCCACGTCCGCTGCCTTGGTGTAGATGCCGCCGCCCAGCCGGGCGAAAACGGAGATGAGGGATGCGCCGAAGGCCAGTCCGACGATGGCCGAAGGCTTGTCCAGGATCCAGAAGGCGATGGTGACCCCCAGCAGCCCCAACCCCACCACGAAGAAGCCGGTGACGGCCCCCCCGTTGAAGGCCACCCGGAGAGCCGGACCCAACCCCCCTCGGGCCGCCTCGGCGGTGCGGTAGTTGCTGCGGACCGAGACGTTCATGCCCACGTAACCGGCGCTGGCCGAGAGGGCGGCCCCAAACATGAAGAGGAGGGCGGTCTTCCACCCCAGTGAGCTGTTGATCAGCCCACCGAGGGCCAGAAGCACCGCCAGCGCCAGGCCGATGGCGCCGATGATGGTGTACTGGCGGTTCAGGTAGGCCGAGGCTCCTTCCCGGATCGCCTGGCCGATCTCCTGCATGCGCTCGTTGCCGGGGGACCGACGGAGCACCCAGCGGGCCAGCACGCCCCCATAAACAATGGCCAAAATGCCGGCCAAGAGCACCGGGATCAGCACGGTTCGGGTCATCGGGTCCTACACCTCCCAGCGGCGCGGCAAAGCCTGCCGGAACGGAACCGGCAGCCGTGGCGGCGCCCGCCGACGACAGCCAAAGTGGCCGGATTATAACGTTCTCGGGTTGGGGCACACCAGTCCCGGGGCCAGGTCCGGTGCTCCACCGCTCTCCACCAACGCGAAGCGACGAGGTTCGCACTTATCGCGTTGGTGGCGGGCCACGACCGGTTCGAGGGGGTCAGCCAGCTGGCGGCGTGCTCCGGTCGGGGCGTCGTCTTGGGCTCTAGGATTCCGTCTCGGGCGCAACCGGATCAGCTGGCCTGGCCTCCAGGGCGTCAGCGGCCCGTCCGGTCCCGCCGAGTTCGAGTTGGTCGGCCATGGGCGGACGCCAGCCGGAGCCCCAGATCCAGCAGGTGTCGGCGGAGGGCCTCCGGCGTGCTCACCACGAACGGGACTCCCAGGTCCACCAGGAAGCCGGCGGCCCAGTCGAGCCGGTGGGCGCCGAAGGTGATCCTGGTTCGCTCTCCGGCGGCCTCCACCATCGAGATGCTCGAGGGGACGTGAGGCGACACCTTGTCGAGGGGCGCGTCCAGCTCGGCCACCACCCGGAACCGGTATGCCGCCACCGCCACCGCCTGCGCAACGAGCTGCCCGGGCTCGGGACCGTCGCGGGGGATGAAAGTCCATCCGGTCCGCTCCAGCTCGCCGATGCGGTCGATCCTGAAGGTGCGCCAGTCCGAACGCTCGAGATCGTAGGCGACCAGGTACCAGTGTTCCTCTGTGGCCACCAGCCGGTAGGGCTCCACTCGGCGGATCCCTCGACGCCCGGCAGCCGCCTCGTACTCAAAGTTGACTCGCTCGCGCACCTGGCAGCAGGCCGCCAGCGCCACCAGCCGCTCTGTGGGGACCTGGGGCCGCGAGCGGTCGAGAGAGATGGACGTGGCCCTGAGGGTTGTGACCTGGCGGCGGACCTCAGCCGGGAGTAGGGTGTCCAGCTTGGCGAGAGAGTGGGGGCCCGCAGCTTCGGCTCGCGCCGCTCCCCAGGGGCCAGGAGCTCCCAGGGTCACCGCCACTGTGGCCGCCTCCGCCCGGCTCAGGGCCAGCGGGGGAATGGTCGCCCGGTCGCCCAGTCGGTAGCCACCACCTCCCCTTCCGGGTAAGGCCCGAATGAGGTAGCCGGCGGAGCGCAGCCGGTCCACGTCGCGGCGCAACGTGCGCTCGGTCACCCCCAACTCACCGGCGAGCTCCCGGCCGAGGATTCCCGGGGTGCCGTGCAGGAGGTCCAGGAGGCGGAGGAGGCGGAGGGCGGCTTCCGGCATGTGGCCATCATCGCGTCAATGCGGACGTCAGGTGTCCGCATTGACGCCTAAGGTGGGGCGAACTGCCAACCGGACCCGGAGGCCAGCCATGAGTGACGTGATCCTCTTCCACCATGCCCAGGGACTCACCGAGGGGGTGCTGCACTTCGCAGAGGAGCTGCGCGCCTCCGGACACCGCGTCACTGTGCCCGACCTCTACGAGGGCCACACCTTCGCCACGGTGGAGGAGGGGGTGGCCCACGCCCGGGAGATCGGTTTCGACACTGTCTTGGAGCGCGCTCGGCAGGCAGCGGAGACGCTCCCCGAGGGCCTGGTTTATGCCGGTTTCTCCCTGGGAGCGATGGCGGCGCAGATGCTGGCCCAGTCGCGCCCTGGGGCTCATGGTGCCCTGCTCTTCCACGGCTGCGTTCCCCCCACCGAATTCGGGGATGGCAGCTGGCCCCCCGGCGTGGGCCTGCAGATCCATGCCATGGACCACGACCCCTACTTTGTGGACGAGGGCGATGAGGAGGTGGCCCGGGAGCTGGTGTCCCGGGTTCACGGTTCGCGGCTGTACCTCTACCCGGGCAACCAGCACCTCTTCGCGGACCGCAGCCTCGCCTCCTTCGACCCGGCGGCGGCACGGCTGCTGATGCAGCGCGTGCTGGCTTTCCTCGCCCTGGCCGGCCGGGAGGAGCCTGACACCCAGGAGGCGGAGCTGAAGATGCTCGAAGGCTATCTGGCACTTCAGCGCCAGACCATTCTGGCCAAGACCGCCGGGCTGGACCGCGAGGGAATGGCGAGGTGCCTGCCCACCTCCTCCCTCTCCCTGGGGGGCCTGGTGTACCATCTGGCCCTTGTAGAGGAGAGCTGGATGGAGGTCCGGTACGCCGGACGGGAGCTCCCCGATCCCTGGCGTGTCGTCGACTTCGACGCCGATCCCGAGTGGGAGTTCCGCACCGGCGGGGAGCTCGAGCCAGAGCTGGTGCGCCAGCGCTACCGGGAGGCTGGCGAGCGTACCCATCGGGTGATCGCCGAGGCCGGAGGCCCCGACCACCTGTCGGCCATGCCCGCCCACAACGGCCGCCCCTTCTCTCTCCGCTGGATCCTTCTGAATCTCATAGAGGAGACGGCGCGGCACATCGGGCACGCCGACCTGATCCGCGAGGCCATCGACGGGAGCATCGGGGAGTAGCGGGAGAGCCACGGCCCACGCCGGCCGCACTCGCCCGGGCCGCGGCCCCCACCTCGCTCCCCGCCGGCCCAGGGTCTGTAGCAGTGGTGTGTCTTGCTAAGCGAACATGAGTGATGTGTAGGACTTGGTGGCATGGCATTACTGCGACTCAAGGCGGCGGCGGAGGTGCTGGGAGTGCACCCGGTGACGTTGCGCCGTTGGGCAGACGAGGGCCGGGTGCCGGTGGTGCGCCCGGGCCGGGAA
>JAJYXT010000064.1 GCA_021801645.1 bacterium | reverse complement strand
CCGTCGCCCCGGCCGCTGTCCGGCGGGGTGCCCGCCCACTGATCTGACGAGGGCTACACTCCCTCCGTGCGTGCCGGGCCGGAGAGCCTGACGGGGCTGGTGCGGGCCAGGACCCTCTTTCTGTCGCGGGCCGTCGTGCTCCTGCTGGTGGCGGCAGGCGGGCTGGGGGAGATCGCAGTCATCTGGCACCGCTCTCCAGGAGCCGGCCTGCTGCTCCTCTGGACCGCCGGGGGGGTGCTGGTCGGAGTTGGGGTCGGGGCCTTGCCTGCCCGCAAGCTGGCGCGCCGGCGCTGGCGGCAGGCCGGGCCGGGGCCGAGGCATCCTCCCTTGGAGCGGCTCCCCTGGTCCGCCCTGCTCTGGGAGGCCGTGGTGGCCGCGGCGGTCTTCGAGGCGCCGGTGGCAGCGGCCCTTCTCGCCCACTTCAGCGGGGCGTTGACGGCGGTGTCGCTGGAGCTGGCGCTGGCCATGGCGGCGGGGCAGCAGCTCGGACTGGGCTGGTGGACAGGTAACGCGGAACGCGAGCGGGGCGGCCAGTTGCTGGTCCGGCTGGGCCGGGGCCGGCTCCGCTCTTGGTGGCCCGACGTCTGGCTGACCACCGCCGGGCGGCCCGGAGAGCCGAGCCCGGGTTGACCGCACCCCCCCGGCCCGGGGAGCGCACCTCGCCCCTCGGCATTGGTGGGACTACAATCGGCAGGCCCGGGTCGGGCCGGGGAAGGAGGGCAGCTGTTGGCGGTGCAAGCTGAGGTCGAGGGGCTGGCGCTCTCCGAGGCCGTGCGCGAGCTGGCTCGGGAGCGGATCGAGCCGCGAGCCGCTGAGATCGACCGCACCGCTGAATACCCTTGGGACGTGGTCGACCTCTTCCGGAGCCACGACGTCTACGCGGTGGCGTTCCCCCCGGAGTACGGGGGGGTTTCGGGCTCCGCCCTCACCCTGGCGATGGTCGTGGAGGAGGTGGCCAAGGTGTGCGCCACCTCCTCCTTGCTCCTGGCGGTGCAGGCCCTCGGCGGCTATCCCATCCTGCTGGGCGGCAGCGAGGCCCAGCGCCGGGAGTTCCTGCCCAGGCTGGCCTCGGGCGAGCTGATCTCCGCCTACGCCCTCTCTGAAGCGGACGCCGGAAGCGACCCCGCGGGGATGCGCACTCGGGCCCGCCGAGAGGGGCAGGAGTACGTCCTGGACGGCAGCAAGATGTGGATCACCAACGGCTCGGTGGCCGACCTGATCGTGGTCTTCGCGGTAACCGATCCAGGGCGCGGCAGCCGGGGCATCTCGGCATTTTTGGTGGACGGGGCGAGCCCGGGGCTGGAGCGGCGGCAGATCCACGGCAAGCTGGGAATCCGGGGCAGCGACACCGCCGAGCTCACCTTCAGCGCCTGCCGGGTGCCGGCCTCCCGGCTTTTGGGGCAGGAGGGGGATGGCTTCCGGATCGCCATGGGGGTCCTGGACCGCTCGCGGCCCCAGATCGGGGCCCAGGCCCTCGGGATCGGGGCCGGGGCGCTGGAGCGCGCGGTCGCCTACGCCAAGGAGCGCCGCCAGTTCGGACGCCCCATCGCCGAGTTCCAGGGCATCCAGTTCATGCTGGCGGACATGGCCGTGCAGCTGGAAGCCTCCCGCCAACTGGTCCACGCCGCCTGCCGGGCCATCGACGAGAAACAGGAGGGGGTGACCCGCCTGGCTGCCATGGCCAAGCTGATGGCCTCGGACACGGCCATGCGCGTCACCACCGACGCCGTCCAGGTGCTGGGCGGATATGGCTACGTGAACGAGTTCCCCCTGGAGCGGATGATGCGCGACGCCAAGATCACCCAGATCTACGAGGGAACGAATCAGATCCAGCGGGTGGTGATCGCCAAGCAACTGCTCAGCTGATCTCAACCGGTCCGTGGCCGGATCTAAACCCGGGCCGGGCACTGGTGTTCGGTAAGCGGCCATGCCACCCCGCAGCAGCGGCCTCAAATAGGGGAGGGGGCACTGACCAACTTGTGTACGACTCCCTCACCGTTTACGGCCAAACCTGGAGGCGGCCATGCCGGGGCCGGCACGCACGTCGGTTCGGGCACAACTTTCCAGAGGTCGACGAGACCGGCGACCAGGTCCGAAGAGAGGTGGGCGAAAGTGGCCGAGTCTAGGTGCGCTTAGGAAAGCTGCAGGCGGCACTGCTGGAGGGGGATTCAGGCGCCCGTGGTGCTGGCACGGGGTGGTGATCAAGCGGAGGTGGCAGGGGAAGAGCCGAAGTGTTAGGAGCGGACCACTGGTTCGGTAGAAGGCGTCTGGCGCCCGCAGCGGAGAGGCTAACCGGTCTCGCGTACCAGTCGCCCCGCAAGTTAGGAGGATGGCAGCGCAGCGACCGGAGTTCGCGCCGGGCGGCAGCGGAGATGCCGCCGGGCGATACTCAGTTCCGTCGAGTGAGGGTTTGCCGGCTGGCTCCCCCAGACGGCCACCAACGGCGCCCGTCCGGCTGGCGCGGCTGAGCTTGCTTCCACCTGCCCAAGCCCGGCGCGGGCAGCCCCAGGCCTTCCATTCGGGGCCTGGTTGAAAGCCGGTGTCCGAGCGGCCCCAACCGGCGACGAGGACCGAAGCCCAGCCTCTCGAGAGGCCCGGAGTGGAACCGTTGTGACCTCGGGGGCTTACGCTACCACCTCCCCGCTGGCGAGCTCTGTCCGGGCCGCGATGCCAGGCACCCCTCGCTGGCCCAGAGTTATCATCCGGACCCAGGACCACTCCCCACACCCTTGGAGAGCGGCGACACTCTCTCTATCGCTCAAGCGAGGAGGCACGCTTGAAGGCCGTCAGTGTGAGACAGCCACGGGCAGGGCCAATTGTCGATGGATTCCAGCATGTTGAGACCAGGAAGTGCCAGCCCTCGTTCCGCAGGCGCATTCCCATCCGAACCCCTCCGGGGCCATGGGATGGTCCAGAGGTCCTGAGGGCACCCTGGACACCCCGCCAACCCCACTTAAGCCTCCTTGTCGGATCTGTGAAGGTCATCGACTGCGTAAATGACTCAGGGTCCGGTCGGGCCCTACCGGGGTCGTGGCATCGGGTGCCGGCGAATCCACGTTCTCTTCGCAGCTCCCGCGAGTTCAGCGGGAGTCTCGGCGGGATCGCGGTCCGTGATCCCTCGTTTCCCCTTACGCATCCTAGCGAATGCGCAGCACCTTGACCAAACGAGCGCACAGCCTGTCAGACGTAGTGACCGAGGGGGGCCGGGCCGCGCACTCGGCCAGACCCAGCAGTGCCGACAGGGCTGTGCCTCGGCTCGCCCTGAACCATGCCAGGTCTGTGGGACTTCCGGGCGCTCTTCTGAGGTTGACGCAGACCAAGTCAGAATCAAGGCTGTCCGCAGCAACGTCGACGTCAGACAGGCACTACGGGACTCACTCGGCAAGACCAACGCAGCGAGTGGCATGCCTCACGACGCCGGCGGACGGCGCTCATGAAAAGCGAGCCTCCCCTGTCGGGGGTGTCACCATGTCGGCGTTCACGGTCGTCGCCGCTATCGACTGGGGCAATGTACCCACCTGGGTGAGCGCTATTGCCACCAGCGCCGGTCTCATCTTTCTCTTCTTTGCGGCGATCGTTGCTAGAAGAACATACCTGCTGCAAGACGGCGAACGTCGCCGGGCCCAAGCCCAGATGGAGAAGGCGCAAGCCGCCTTGGTGTCGGTTTGGTGGGGATCCGAACCGGCTCCATCAAACGGCACTCTCCACGACCCAGTACAGCCCCAGGGCACGGCGGAAGAGCGCCCGCGAATCGCCGATTGCGCGTGGCTCCTCAACGCCTCGACGGGCCCAATATATCGCGCCGTTGTTCAGGCTGAGTTCAGGCACTCCGGTCACACAGCAGCCGCCCACCTTCCGGTTGTTCTGCCGGGTGTACCGAGACGCGTCTTAACGGAACCTGAGTCCAGCAGTGCCAAAGCGCGCAAGAGCGCGTCAGATTATGCCGTATCGGTGCGCTTTACCGACGCAAGCGGTCTGCGCTGGGTTCGCGACGAGTATGGTGGCTTGACGCAGCTGGACCCGACCTTTGAGATTTGGACGAGCCCGGAAACCGCAGCCGTGCTTGAACCGTTTGTTGCCGAGTTTCCACGCACATATGGCGTCGCCGCTACTGTGGAGTCGAGGTATATCGAGCGTGACCTCAAGCAGCGCTTCTTAGATGCGTCACCAGGACCGGATGTCTTGGTAGCTCCGCACGATTGGCTGGGTCGGCTTCGCGCTCGAGGCGCTATCACACCGATCACTCTTTGGGACGAAGCGCTAGAGCGACTCAGCGTCCCTCCACTCGCGCTAGAAGCACTCAGAGTCGCCGGACAGACCTACGGCGTACCCTCCTCCCTGGACACGGTCGCACTGATCCGAAATACCGAGCTGGTGCCAGAGGAGCCAGCTTCGTTTGAAGAGATAATTGGAGTCGGGGAGCAGCTGCGGGACAGGCGCCAAGTGCGGGGCGCCATTGCCATACCGGTGGGGCGGCATGGCAACCCTTTTCACATCTGGCCCTTGGTGGCTCCAGTGTTGGCGCCTCTATTCAAGGTCGACGCAGGTGGTGGCTGGGAGCCGGACACTGTCAGGCTCACGTCAGAGCATGCTCTGACGATTCTCTCTGAAGTAGCACAGCTTGCGCGGCGGCGGCTTATCCGCACCGACATCGGCGCCCGAGAGGCTGAGGCGCTATTCACGGCGGGCGAAGTGCCCTACCTAATATCCTCTTCTGGTCCTGCTATCCGAGCCCAGCGGGCCGGCGTTGCAGTCGCGGTGAGTGAAGTACCGGGGCTTGACGGAGTGCTAGCCAGGCCCCTCGTGGCAGTCTACGCATTCTACATAGCTGCGCGCGGGCGCAACCGGATGCTGGCGCAGGATCTGATCCCCGACTACCTATCTCGCCCTGATGTGATAGACCGATTCGGTGGGGTGACGTCGGATGTCCCAGGGTCGGTCGTGCCGTTGCATGTGACAGCCGCGCACCACCCCGTGCTGCAGCGCTTCCACCAGCTGTGTACTCGTGGTGACGTCATGCCGTCTTTCTGCGAGATGGATGACATTTGGACCTGCATTGCGGCAGCTGAGCTGTCGCTGATTGCGGGGCGTGAGGGCGTCTCCCAGATAGCGAGTCGCCTGGCAGCCGCAATTGAGGCGCTCCACCGTAGCTCTCTTGGCGCGCAGAGATCTGCCCGTTAAGATGTCCGCTATGCAGAGCTTTCGACTTTGGGCGCCCAATCCTGGGCGCGTGGACTTGTCGATCAGGGGCGAGACCCTACGAATGTCGCGGCGCGCCGGTGGCTGGTGGGCGATAGACTGCGC
>JAJYXT010000014.1 GCA_021801645.1 bacterium | reverse complement strand
GGGGTGAAGGAGATGAAGACGGACTCCACCTTCCGCTCGGCCAGGTTCTCTGTGAGCAGACCGAGCTCTCGATAGCGCCGCAGGGTCTCACGCGAGTGACGGGTGACATGCTGGCCCACCGGGCTTTGCATCCGCAGCCAGCTCCGCAGAGCGGCTCTGCCGTCCGGACCGAGGTCGGCGACGAGCAGATCCGGAGGTTCAGCTCCGGTGCCGAAGCGGGTGATGCGCTCTGTCTGGACCGGGCCCAAGCGAGCGCGAATGCTGGCCAGCACCGCCTCCTCGGCAGGGCCCGCGGAGAAGCGCGGCGTCGCTTGGAGCACTTCCCCCAACCAAGCCCAGGCCGTGGCCGCATCGTCATCCTTGGCCAACTCCGCGAAGTACCGCTGAAATGCCTCGGGCTGAGCCAGTGGCCCGGTACAGCCTGCCAGGCGGACCAGGTCGACCAGCTCGACCGGGCTGATCTGCATCGGGGTGGCCGTGAGGAGCCACACCGCTCTCGCCGTGCCGCGATCGTGGACCTGGTCCAGCAGCTGGAGGAGGCGGCTCGGTCGATAGCGGGAGTCGCCGCCATGCTGGCGCCGGGCATGGTGGGCCTCGTCCACCACCAGGAGATCGTAGGGCGCGGCCTCCAGGACCAGCCGCTGCTGCTCCGGCCGCCGGGCCAGGTGGCTGGACGCGATCAACACCGGATGGAGGGCGTAGGGGTTGGCCCCGGGGCCCAGATTCATGACGTCGTCGGGGTGGGCGCCGTGAACCCTGGCACCATCCAGGCGGGGGATCCAGAGCCCGAACTTCTCGAAGAGCTCGTCCTGCCACTGTCGGCACACGCTGGCCGGGGCCAGGATCAGGGCGCGCCGGATCTCGCCGGAGAGGAGGAGCTGGCGGATAGCCATCCCCGCCGAGATCGTCTTGCCGAGTCCGACCTCGTCCGCCACCAGCCATGACCGCGGGTACTGCCCAGCGAGACGGGCGACGACCTGCCGCTGATGGGGATAGGGGACGACCCCGGTCGTGGCCTCGGCGAGGCCCTCCGCTCCAATGAGCTGGGGGGCCACCGCAAGGAACTGGGCGACGGTGGCGTCGTCGTCGAGCGTCGGCAGCTCCTCAGGGTCGCGGTGCGGCGGTGGCTCGGACGGGGCCAGCTCCACCAGCCGCTGGCGCACCGCCTCGGGCAGCGGATAGACCCGAAATCCGGCAAGGCCGCCCGCCCAGTGCTGCTCGAACTTGTTGGCCCAGAAGCTGTAGTGGATGGCGGTCGCATCCCAGGAGGGGTACACGGAGAAGGACTCGAAGTTGGCGGTCCAGGCCGTCTCCGACTCGTTGACCGAGCCCTGAAAGGCCACCCCGTCGCCGGCGGCATCCCTCAGGACCCCGATCTTCTCGTGGAAGTATGGGCTTTGCTCGCCACCCACCCGCGGCTGTCCCAGCGAGTCGACGGCGATGGCGACGCGCACCTCCAGCCGGCCCTCGCGTGCGAGCCAGGCCAGCACCTCTAGCCGCCGTTGGGCCACCTCGTCGGCGGTGGCCAGCCGGCTTGCCAGCTGGGCCGCGAAGGCGCCGTCCAGGCTGGTGCGGCCAGCCAGAGCGTCCCGGTCTCCTTCGGTTATGGAGGCCCCGACCAAGAGGCGGACCGTCCCGCCATGGTTGATGAAGCGGGAGAGTCCGCGGGCCGCCACCGCCAGGGCCGAGGAGCGGAAGTAGCCGACGGAGCGGTCGTAGCGGATGGCACGCGAGAGAGCGGGGACGTAGAAGGTCTCCAGGAGGTTGTCCGAGGAGTCGAAGCCCGGCGGCAGGTCCAATCCCCGGAGTCCGGCCGGGGTGGAGTCGGCCGAGTGCGGACCGGTCATGGCTCGGTTGGCGCTACCAGACTCGAATCAAGTTCAGGGGCCTTCGCAGCTTCCATGTCGAGTCCCAGCTGCTCGGCCGCGGCCCGCCCGTCGGCCGGGAGGGGCACGTCTTCGAACAGCGCGGCCCGCAGGCTGTCGACGATCCTCGCCTCGGGCCGGACGAAGCCCTCCCGATCCCTCGCGCGCGGGATGGCCACCAACGCCGCGGCGAGAAGATCCCTGAAGCGCGCATCACCCTCAAGCCCGGTGCGCCCCAGCCAGGAGCGCGCCGCAGCCAGGCCCTCCGCGTCGTAGATCAGCATCAGCGCGTGGAGCGAGTCGATCAGGGTCGGCCAGGATCCGGCATCGGGATCAAGAGCTCCCAGGGTGTGCCGCTGGGCCGGCGTGAGCAGGGTCACCGTGCCCGAACCCAGCTGGATCAGCTTGTGGGCCTTGGCCAGGTCGGTGAGCTCGAGGTGGGTGGCTAGGGATAGCTTGAGTGCCTCCCCGGTGGGGAACTCTGCCGCGGCGAAGTCAGACCAGGCCAGGAGGTACCAGTCGGTCACCCGGTCGAACTCGACGTCACGCCCCCCGAGCAGGCCTCGCTTCTTCAGCGCAGCCACCCGCTCGCGGGCCAGGTCCAGCGCCTGATCCGGCCGGATGACCTGGGGCTGGCCGGCGGAGTCAAGTTCGCCGGTGTAGACCGGCCAGCTCCGGGAGAGGACCGAGAGAACCGGGCCGAAGGTCGCCAGGGTGAGGTCCACCCCGGTGAGACCGTCGGCCGCGAAGCGGTGCGCCGCCTCCTCAGCGGCCCGCTCGACGTCCCGGCGGATGTCCGCCCAGTACGCGGGAGCCGTCCCTCTCCGCTTGTGGCAGGTGAGCAGGATGGTCGAGGAGGCGGCGTTCTTCTTGGCCTGGTGAAGCGAGTGCTCGCTCTCGGTGTGGACCGGCCAGGAGGCGTCGATGGCGAAGCCGGCTCCGAGGAGAGCCATGCCCAGGGTGTCCCAGGCGTCGACCCGTTTGTGGGTGAACATGACGGTCAGCACCCCATCTGCCTTCAGCACCCGGTGGGCCTCCGCGAACGACTCGGTCAGGAGCTGCTCATAGCGGGCGTCGGCCAGATCCCTGGCCGTCTTCGCCCCAGCCTGCTTCCGCTTCCCTTTGCTGGCGGTGACGGCCACATCCCTGAAAAGGGCAGGGTTGGCCACCGCCTCCTGCTCCTTGTCGGTCACGACCAGGTCGCAGAACTCGAGCCAGGTGTCCCGCAGCGACCGCTTCAGCCAGACGTAGAAGTAGTCGCTGCACTCGGCGTACATCACGTTGTCGTAGTAGGGGGGGTCGGTGATCACCGCATCGACCGAGGTGTCCGGCAGGGGCAGCGCGGTGGCCGAGCCGCGGTAGGTTCGCGCCCGGGCGGAACGCTCGGCGCTCAGCATCACCGCGGGCTGCTGGGCAAGTCGGGCGATGCCGCGGCAGGCGTCGGTGACCTGGTCGACCGCCCATGGCAGCAGGGCATGGGCGCCGTCGAACTCGGCGAAGGTCCACTTGTAGGCGAAGTCGTGGCGGTCGAAGGTGTTGCGGACCTTGACTCGGGTCGGATCCCAGCTGCTGAGCACCCCGTTGTAGTCGACGGCCTTGTCGAGCGCAAAGCCGAGGTAGAGGGCAAGCGCCCTCCCCCGCTCCTCGCCGAGCTCAGCCCTCGCCTCTGCGATGATCTCCCTGAGCTCCTCCAGGGCCGTGACGTTGGTCAGGAGCTGGCGGGGGGTGAACATGTCGCACCAGCGGGTGAGGCCCATGTCGACGCTGCGCTTGGTCTCCTTCCCCTCGAAGATCGGTTCGCTCGGGACGAGGTCGGCCACCTCCCACCCTGGGCGGCACCGGGCCAGCTCAACCTCGGCGGCCTCCACCGCCGCCAGGTCCTCGCGGCTGGGGACCCGGAACTGGCGGCCGGACACCCCGGGCCGGGTCACCGAGACCGCCAGCAGCATGGCCGAGACCCGCCCGGCCCGGGCTTGTGACTGGATGTACTCGCCGGAGAAGGTCTCCCCGGTCCAGATCGAGGTGGCCGCACCCGACTTGTAGGTGCGGCGGTTGCCCCATCTGGCGGCCTCCGGCCCCTCCACGATCGCCAGGGTGTAAGAGCCCGCCTCCTGATTGACATCGAGCCGGACCGCGACCTGGCGGCCGGCTGCCCCCCTCGCCAGCCAGAAGTCCGGCGCCAGTGGGGTCGGGCGGCCGGTGGTCGGGCAGGGGACGGTGTGGGCCCAGATGTAGGCCAGGCGCTCGTCGAGGTCCACCACCGGGAAGAATCTGCCAAGGCGTTTGCGGACACGATCGGTCCAGTGGGCACCCCACCGGGCAATCTCATCAGCGAACCCTGAGCCAAGCTCTGCGGGCAAGACGACGGTCCCCTCGAGGATCGCGGTGGCCACCGGGTTGAGCTCGCCAGCGATGGTCTCGCAGCCGTACCGCGCGGCCTCGAAGGGGATCGAGCCGCCCCCAGCGAAGGGGTCGAGCACGACCGGCCGGAGGCTGACGTCGGCCCGGAGCAAGGCGAGGCGGTGGATGCGCTCCACGGTCTCTGGGTCGGGGCTCACCGTGAATGCTCGCTCATACCCGTAGGCGTTACCGACAGTCTTGGTTCCCGCAGCTACAGCCGCGTCGATGGCCTTCCGCCCCGCGACCGGATCCCCCTTGATGCCGAGCGCCTGCAGGAACCAGGCACGGTAGGAGCCCTCGCCATCCGGGAACTCCGCCTCCAGCGCCGCCAGCACCCTGGCAGCCACCGGGTCCTCGGCTGCCTCCGCCTCACCCGGCCAGGCGGGCAGCAGGCTGGCCACCACCGCCGCCCGGCTGGCGGTGAGCGGGCGCCGGGCCCACCAGACATGCAAATACTTGGTCGGGGGGAGCGCACTCGCTGCACCGCCTTCCCGCAGGCTCTCCGCCCCGATCGCGGGCGCGGGCAGCCACTGCTCGATGAGGCTGCGGCTCACTGCCTCACCGCGTCGAGGAGGACACGCAGGGCCCGCAGACCGCGGCGGCGACTGGTCTGAGCGTGCCAGTAGGCGGACTCCTCCGGGCTCATCTGCGCGACGCCCTCCGCCACCGCATCCAGACGGTCGGCCCGGCGCAGTGGTTTGACCGCCCGCAGCAGCAGCTCGACCTGGGCCCCGAGCACCGGGTCGAGGTCGAACGCCGCCGGACGGGTCCACTGCCGGCCAGTCACGTTGGCGGTCCGCAGCACCGCCTGCAGGGGAGCGGCAACATGCTGGGCCCGGCTGCCCCCCACCCGCACCGTCCGCTCCCGATCTTCGAGGTCGAAGGCTGCTAGGACGATCTCCACGATCCGCCCCTCATCGTCCCGTGTGACCCGGCAGTGGTAGCGCTCCGCCCGGATCACGGGCCGGCCTCCGTCACCAGCGTCACCTGGCAGCGGGTGGGACCAGTGTCGGCCGCCGCTTGGGCCATGCGCCCGACCGCGTCCCCGGAGAGGTCAAGCGGGTCGTGGAAGACGACCAGCACCTCGGCCCTGAGGGTTGCCTGCCGCGGAGCCAGCAGCTGCTTTAGCGCCTCGCGCAGAGGAGCGTAGTCGACGGGGTTGCCGTGGTAGCGCACGCTGGCGCTCTGCGTGGGTTCCGACAGGTCCACGGTGCAGTCGACCTCATAGGTGAGCCCCACCCCCAGGGTCGCAGCCGGGACCACGGTGTGCAGCCGCGTCAGCTCGATCCCGGCCCCGGCTCCCACGTGGTCGATTGCGATCCTCAGCTCCCGGAGATGCCGGCGGCCCGCCTCGACGGCCGCGGCCCGCGCCTCGGCGAAGGCCCGCCCGGCTGCACCGCTTCCCTGGAAGGCGCTCCCGGCCGGTGGCACCTCCTGCCCGCCATCCTCCAGCCCCCCAGGGGCCGGGCAGGCACCGCTGTGGACCCGGCCGCAGAGTGGGCACGCCAACGGCTGGGGCGGGGGGGCCGCCCCCACCGGGTGGAGGAAGGTGTCCTCCGCCAGTCGCATGGCCGGGGGCGGCCGGTCGGCAGTGCCCCACCCCTCCTCCCCGCGCTCGGGGTCCTGGTACTCCCACACCCGGTTGCGCACCCCGGCGGCCACCAGGTTGACCAGCTGCGCGCGGTCGAGGACAAGTTTGAGATCGGTCCGGCGCGCGAAGGCCCTCACCAGCTCGTTGGTGGGCTGAGGGGTGTCGAGGAGGGCGCCGAGCTTGGTCCGGACGTAGCCGGGGTCGAGCGGCTTGTCCCCACTGGCCAGCGTCTTGTCCATGGCCGCGAGCCGCTCCAGGATCGCCGAGGTCTGGTTGGGCTGGACACTGGCGGTGGTCACCACGTCCAGCTCGACCGGCTCCAGCCCCCCGGGACCGGGCACGTACAGGAGATCGACGTGGTTGCACACCGCCACCCGGGCCTCGAGAGCCGACGTCTTCACCAGCTGCTTGATCTCCGCACGCTTCTCCTCCGGCAGAGCCTCCAGCACGGCGGCGTTCCCGCCCAGGGACTCCAGGGCCAGGTGGCGGCGCACCGTGCGCACCATCGCCTCGTGGGAGGCCGCTGCGGGAGCCAGGAAGACCAGCCGGTTGCGATACTCGCGCACCCCTCCAGCAGGAGTGTGCTCGAAGAGCTCGCGAACCTTGGCCGGGACCTCGTCCGAGCCCGCCAAGCCTCGGGCATCGCCGAAGTCGTCCCAATGCAGGACGACCAGCCAGGCGTCGGCGGCGCTGTCCGGGACCTTGGCGTCCTCCCAGGCCCGGCGCACCTTGAGAGCCCCGTCACGGAACTGCTCCGCCAGGATCGCGGTGGCCTTGGCCCGCGCCCGGGTCGCGCTCACCTCCCGCTCGGCCTCCTGGATGAGCTTGACCAGAGAGGCTTCGGTGGAGAAGCGGTAGCCGCGGACGTCGGCATGCAGGTACCAGCACTCCGCCTCCAGCCCGTCCAGCGCCCGGGCGATGAGGTTGGCATCGTCGCCGGGCATGAGGACCGCTCCGAAGAGCTCGCCCGCTGGCACTCCGGGCACGTCCCGGGTGAGCGAGTACAGGTAGGCAGCGGTGGCCAGCCGGCGGGCATAGGGCACGCCCAGGCGCGCATCCACCTGCTCCGCATGGGCGGGCGAACCTGCAAGCCCCGAGGCGATGTCAGTACGGATCACCGGCTCCAGCAGCGGCCGCTCCAGCCGGCTCGACATCTCCTCCGCCACCAGCCGATCGGCCAGGTCGATGTGATGCAGGTGGATGAGCTCGACCCCCTGGGGCGGGTCCTCCCAGAGTCGACGCACCACCCGAGCCAGCAGCCGCAGGGCACCCCTGGTGCGCTGGAAGTTGGGGATCGTGGAGAGCCGCTTGTCGAGGACCCGGATCAGGACCGGGTGGAACGGGTACGTGCGTGCCACCTCGGTCGCCCAGCCGGCCCCCGTCATCGCATCGGGGAGGTCGAGGCCCTGGTTGGCAGCGGCGTCGGCCGCGGCCGCATACCGCTCGGCAGTCCGGCTGGCAAGCCCGGGGTCCAGCGGCTCGAACAGCCGGCGGGCGAGGATCCGCGGCAGATCGGCCTCCTCGCTGGGCCGCAGAACCAGTTCCTTGCGCGCCAGAAGAGAGCGGGCCTGTGCCATCGCCTCGAGGACCGCCCCAGTGGCCTCGCCGAAGGCGTCGGTGACCTCGCTCGTGGTCACCACCAGCACCGCCCTGGGCAGGCTGTCGACAGCCTCCATTAGGGCCATCAGGAAGGCGGTTGTCTGCTGGGCGAGCGTGCTCCCGGCCACCGCCTTGCCCCTAGCCGTGGCGTAGTAGCGGGCGATCTCGTCGATCAGGATCAGGGCCGGGTCGGTCCCGAGTACCCGCCGCAGGGCCGTGGCTCCCGGCGCGGTCAGCCCCTCGTCGTCCAGCCGCACCTGGTCATACCCGGCCCGGCCGCCGATCTGCAGGGCCAGATAGCCCCAGAGGGTGGACGGCTGCACCCCATCCACCTCGGGAAAGGTCGTCGCGCCTGCCGAGGTTCCCACGAATACCCCGACGCGGTCGACAGAGTGGCTCGGCAGCAGCTGCGGGTCCATGAACTCAGACGCCATCGCCCGATCGAGGTGGCCGCGGGCGGCGTGGTAGAGGCCGATCAGGTTGTGGGTCTTGCCGCCGCCCAGGTTGGTCTCCAGCCGGATGACGCTGGCGCCGTCCGGCTTCCCGCCCCCCAGCCGCCCGAGCGCTTCGTTGAGGAGCGTGCGCAGCCCGGCGGACGGGTAGGTGCTGGCGAAGAAGGCGGCTGGGTCAGCGTAGGTGTCGGGCGCGGTCCCTGCGACCACCTCCTCCAGACCCGCCGCAAAGCGCGCCTCGGTGAGCTCGCCCGCCAGCACGTCAGCGCGGGGCCGGACAGCCTCAAACAGGGTGCTCAAGACCGGCCGAGCCACTCCCGCAGGGCTGGGGCCACCTGGGTCTCCATCCGAGCCCCGGTGGGAGGCCTCCGGGCCCGCTTCACGGTCCCTCCCCGTTCCCGAAGGGCAGCGGCACCTCCGCCTCGCTCCGGTGAAGGTGTTCCCTCAGCGCCTCTCGGACGATCGCGGACATCGGAACGTGCTGGCGGAACGAGGCTTCCCGCAGGCTCTCGTACAGCGCCTCGGGGAAGGTGATCGGGATTCGCGGGGCTTTCGTCACCCTGTCTTTGCCCATGGGCGGCCTCAGCACGGCGCTCACGATATCACCGCATCAAAGCATCCAGGCCTCGCGGACCTAGCCCATGCATGCATGCTGGCGCGCATCCTTCCACGACTGCCCGCATACATGCAGGAGTGCTAGACTCGCGGCCATGGCGCGAATCGTCACAGTGGCTGCCGCCAAGGGGGGGGTGGGGAAGACCACCCTGGCCTACGAACTGGCGAGCTTCCTAGGCGGCGTCCTGGTCGACCTCGACTGGGACAGTGGTGGGGCGACCCGTATGTGGGGGTACGACCCCGACGCGTACCGGCGGGCGCCCCTGCTGGACGCGCTGGAAGCGGGCCCGGAGGGGCGGGTCCCCGTCCCCCGGACGCGGCGGCACCAGCCGGCGCTGGTCCCGGCACATCGCGACCTCGCCACCAGCACCATTCCCGATGCCCTAGTCGCCGACTGCCTCAGCGCCTGGGCGACCGCGTGGGAGCAGGAGTGGGTGATCGTCGACACCCACCCTGGAGCCAATGCCCTCACCGACGGGGCCATGCAGGTCGCCGACCTGGTAGTGGTTCCAGTCCTGCTTGGGGCCCGAGAGATGGATGCCCTGGAGGGAATGCTCCGGGACTTCGGGGGATACCGGCTGCTGCTCGCTCCCAACATGGTCCCGCCGATCCCACCCCGACGCTATGTGGAGCGCCTGGCCACGCTGGCCAACGGCACCCCGGTCGCTCCCCCCATCTCCGAGCACCGCTGGATCCGGCGGCGGCTGCGCCGCGCCGCGCTCACCCTGCAACCGCAACCGGGCCGACAGCTCCTGAAGGCGGCAGGGGAGTTCCGGGCCCTGGCCGAGGCCGTGGAGCGGGCCAGTGGATGAGCCGCAGGTGGATGGGCTTGGCGCGCTGCGCGAGCGCCTCGAGCGGCGGCCCCGCGCGATCCCGCCGAGCCGCCATCCTCGCCCCGACGACACGGCGGACGGGGATGAGACGCAGTCCGGACCGGCGACAGCTCCGCCCGTGGCCTCTGCCGGGGCTTCCACCCGGCCGGCCCGCCCACAGCCTGCCCCAGTAGCTGAGGCACCCGACCACCACCCAGCCACCACGCCCGGGGAGCCAGTGGCCAATCTCGCGATCCGGCCTCGCCGCTCCCTTGACAACCGGCTCGGGGACCTGGTGCATGCGCTGCGGCGTGAGGGGATCCGGACCAGCAAGGTCGAGCTGGTCGAGCTGCTGCTCTGGGAGCTCCCCGCGGAGCCGAACAGCCAACTGCGCGCCCGGCTGGCGAGCTTCCGCCGGCAGGCGCCGCGGGAGCCTGTTCCCTGAGATTTTCGCGATGCCGTGATATCACGGCATCTGCTAGACTCAGCCAACGTCTTCTCCAGACCGCTCCAGCCCACACGAGGTCGCGCCAGTTCTGGGTGCCTCCAGAACTCGTCCCCCGGTCGGGACCGGGGGACCTTCCGGGTCTCTCGGGAGCCAGCCATCCGGAGCCCCCACCCCTGAGGTCACCTCGCGGCTCCAAGCCAAGGGCTCGGCAACCCTGGGCCATGAGACCAACCTGGCACGCGCTCCCCTTTGGGACGTGCGCACCCGCCCCCTTCAGCTCGAGCTAATCGCCCCTTCAGTCCTCTACGGACGCCAGTTCCGGCAGATCGCCGGCCACGCTCTCACAGTGACAGACCAGCGGCTCTACGCCGAGCTGACCACCCGCTACATCCACGCCGGTTGTCCCGCCGACCGGCGCGTCACCTTCAGCTTGGGGGATGCGGCCCGGCTCCTGGGACACCCTTCCCTTGGAGGTGAGACCCGGCGCCTGGTCCGGGACTCCCTCATCCGTCTCAAGGGGGCTGTGATCGAGTCCGCCCTGCGGGATCCGGAGGGGAATGAGGAGGTGATGGGCTGGAGCCTCCTCGACTGGTATCGCACTTCGACCCGGGGCGGAGGAAGGGGGTGGGTGAAGCTCAGCGAGCAGATCGCGTATCTCATCAACCGCGGCAGCGTCACCTATCTGCACGCGCCGACCTGGGATGCGATCGCCCGCCAGGACGAGATCGCGGGTCGTCTCTGGAGCTTCCTGGAGGCGGAGAGCCTGGTCACCGTCCGCCGCTACCAGCTATTCGCCAGCTCTCCGGGCCAGGTCGCCGAGGAGCGCAACCTTCCAGCGATAGCCGAACTGTTGCGGCTCGACTGGAGCGGGCGCTCGCAGGTGGCCAAGCGTGTGCGCAGGGCGCTCACCGTCATCGTGGCTACCGACCCCCGCTACAGGGCCTCCCTCATCAAGGGAAGGCTGCCCGGGATGTGGCGCCTTGAGGCGGGCCGCACTCAACAGCTGGCAGGCGGCGTCCAGAGTTCCTCGGTGCCCCCGGTCATGGCGGCCTGGCGGCTAGCGTACGGTGCGAGGCGCCCCTCCAAGAAGCAGGCGGCAGTCCTTACCGAGCTGGCCGCCCGGCGTGGCTCGGCCTGGGTCACCGCCCGGCTCAGGGCAGAGTATCCCGACCCGTTCGGCGCGCTCCTGGAGCTGGATCAGGCCCAGCGCCGCTCCGACAACGAGGCGATCGTGACCAGGGAACGGGCCCGGGACCAGGAACGGCAGGCCGAGGCCATCGACTTCAAGAGCCTCGGACAGATCCTGAAAGACCTGCAGCTCCCGCAAGGGTAGGAGCCCTTCCCCGAGTCCCTCGTCAAGGGTAGGGAGTTTCAGACCCAAGGGTAGGGAGTTTCAGACCCAAGGGTAGGGAGTTTCAGACCCAAGGGTAGGGAGTTTCAGACCCAAGGGCGAGATCAAAAAAGGGGGGTACCGTCGTATCTACCGTCGTATCTACCGTCGTGA
This sequence comes from bacterium, assembly GCA_021801645.1. Lineage (GTDB taxonomy): Bacteria > Chloroflexota > Dormibacteria > Aeolococcales > Bog-877 > JAJYXT01. Next base: position 19,701 of record JAJYXT010000014.1, on the reverse strand, counting down.
GACTCGCTGAGGCGAGACTCTCTTGTGGAAAACCGACCTCCAGCCCTCCCCAGGGGCTTGCCTGGCTTCGTTCCGCGACCCCGCGCTGGAAACCGAGCCAGACGCCCCTCAGCGCTGGCGGTAGACGTCGCGGCGGTGGCCCAGGGTCAGCACGAGCACCAGTAGCCGGTCATCATGCACCTGGTAGAGCACCCGGTAGGAACCAACGCGGAGTCGTAGGAGTCCAGGAAGGCCCTGGAGCGCCTTGACTCCGGCTGGTCTTGGCTCCTCCGCCAGCCCCGCCATGGCGCCGATCAGACGGAGCTGGACAGCACGCTCGAGTCTCTCCAGCTGGCGGCGGGCAGCCGGCCGCAGACGGACCTCGTAAGCCTGAGCAGGCAATCAGCTCCCTGCTGGGCTCAGCGGGTCCGGGCCGGGATCCCGAGTGCAGCGCGAATCTCAGCCAGGGGAACGTCGGGCCCGGGCTCAGCCAGGGCAGCGGTGGCCTCAGCCACATCCTCCTCATCCTCGGCGGCCTCGATGGCCTCCAAAACCTCCGCCGGCACCAGCGCCGCCACCCGGCGGCCATGCCGGGTGAGATAGACCATCTCCCGTCCGTACTGGACCTGGTTTACCGCTTCGCCTAGATGATCACGGACCTGGGTGACCGCAAGCTCTTCCATACCTACGGATTGTACAAAATGGGGAGTTGGGCGGTCAACGGACCGGAGGGAAGTCTCCCCTTGACTGCTTCTTCCTCATACCGGATCGGGAGCTCTGCCCTCCACGGAAGTGATCCTCAGCCGCGAGCAGTCAAAGTGCGTCTCGTTCCGCCTCGGGCTGGTCGATGAGCGTCCAGCCCGGCTCCAGCTCCGCCACAGGCTGCGCCGGGGCCTGCTCGGTCGCACTGCCGATCGCCAGCTCCTCCTCGACGTCAACAGCAGATGAGGTGTCCGCAGCCAGCTCCGCCTGCTCGAGGAGAGTGGTGGCAGCCACTGCAGGGTGGGCCTCGGCCCAGCGGGCAGCCAGCGCCTGGAGGGCGGCCTGCGTGTCCCCTTGGGGGGTGCCCAGGCTGTCGGAGTCGGTGACCACCACCGAGGTCTCGCGAGCCCTGGTCACCCCCACATAGCCGGACGCCTGGTCGGTCTGCCAGCCGCCGCCGCAGACCAGCACCTCGGCGACGGTCCTGCCCTGGGCGCGGTAGAGGTGCTGCGCATAGGCAAGGTCGAGGGCGGAGCGGTGCTCCTCATCCACCACCCACTCCCGGTCCCGGAGCCTGACGGTCACAGTTCCCGCCTGCTGGTCGGTGGCGACCACCACCCCTGTCTCGCCGTTCTCCACCCTCCGGACCGGCTTGCCGGTGGGCTTGCCCCGAGCCCTGACGCCGTACACGGGCCGGGTGGTGACCACCCGGTCTCCTGGATAGGCGAGGAGGGGGGAGCTGGTCTCCACCTCAGCAGCGGTCTCCGGCTCCGCCCCTGGTCCAATGGGGACCGGCTCCCCCTGCAGCTCCGCCTTCTCCAGCCGGGCCGCCTGGGCTCTGCGGTTGAGGTCTGCCACCTCGGCCCTGGTGCCGTCGGTGGTGAGGAGCAGGTCCTCCACCCCCAGGCCCCTTGCCGCCACCTGCTCACGATCCTGATCCCAGCGGGCGACGGCGGCAGCCCGGGCCTGCTCCCGATCCTCGGCCACGAGGACCAGGTCCCGCTCCGCGTAGGCCTGGAGCGCCTCAGCCGAGGCGCCAGCTCGGAGTGCGGCCCAGGCGTCCCTGGCCCAGGGGGAGTCCGCCCGGTACACGGTGGTGAGGAGGGCGGTTGGGACCCGATCCGTGAGGACGGGCCACAGGCCTCCGGGGCCGATGGGGGAGAGCTGGGCGGCGTCGCCGGCGGCGACAACCCGGGCCTGGCCAACGGCCTCGAGGAAGGCAGCCCACCTGGTGGTCTCGACGACGCCGGCCTCGTCGAGGGCGACCAGGTCCTTCGGCCCCAGGCTGATCTGGCCGGTCTCCACTCGGTGGAGGAAGGCCTCCAGGGTGCAGGAGAGGTCGGCCCCGGTGGACTCGCGGAGGCGCTGGGCGGTGGCGCCGGCGACCGCCACGGCGACGGCCCTGCCGCCAGCCTGCTGGTGGGCGTTGACCACGGCCTGCAGGACAGCCCCCTTGCCTCCCCCGCCGGGGCCGGCAAGGCCCACGAAGCCGTCCGCCCCGCAGGCGAGCCGGACGGCGGCCACCTGCTCTGGATCCAGGGGCACTGGGGCTTCCCGGACCGCCGCAGCGACCACGGCCTCCGGCAGGGCCCGGGCGGGGTCCTGGGGATGGGCCGCCACGGCGCTGAGGGCTGCCTGCTCGGCGTCCAGGGCGGCCCTGGTGGTCCAGAGACCGTGGGGGAGGGGGACCAGCGCTGGATCGGCGGTGACGGCCCCCACCAGGGCGTCGACGGCTGAGCCGGGGACTCTGCCCTGGGCGGCCTCGGCCACGGCGGTGCGCAGGGTCCGGCTGTCGACCGTGGCGGAGGCGTGGGTGAGGCGGCGGGGGCTCTCAGGGTCGGTCAGCTCTTCGACCACGGCGTTCACGGACTCAGCCCATGGGGCCTGCGGGATGGGGCGGGGCTCAGGGGCCCAACTCTTGGGGTCGGCGCCGGCGGCCGTGGCCCTCTCCTGCCAGGCGGAGAACGCGTCATCGGGGACCGCGGTCTTGGGGGAGCGGGAGCGGACGACCAGCCCGCGCACCTCCTCGTCGGTGGGGGCCCGGCCGTGGCGGGCCCTAAAGGCGGCGACGGCCTGCTCGACCTCGGCGGCCCGGGCGCTGAAGGCCTGGCGGAGCTTGGGGGAGACGCCCTGCACCTCGAAGTAGCGGCCATGGCGCTCTGTCCTGTACCCCTGCTCCTGGAGCAGGGCCGCGAGCTCGGCGCGGTACACGGCGCCGGCCTCGGCGGCGATGCGGTAGAGGGGGCGGGAGTCGATGGCGGCCCACCTGCCGGTCCTGGCCTCACGGTCCGGGGAGCGGAGGGCGCAGCTGGCGATGACGCAGTGGTCGTGGAGCTGGGGGTCGGGGGTGCCCGCGGCACCGGACCCTGCCGCCTGCTGGGCCGCGCTCTGGCGAGAGGTGTGGTGGCGGAAGCGGGCGATGACCAGCCCCTGGGCGCGCTCATGGCGGACCTGGCCGCCGATGCGGCGGCGGACCAGGGGAGCATGGGCTTCCAGGTGGGCGCAGGCGACCCGGACTGCTTGCTGGTGAGCCTGCTCGACTCGGTCCCTGGTTGCCTGATCCCCGAGGGCCCAGACGACGGCGACGGACTTCGGGGCGGAGAAGGTGCAGTCGACGGCGGCGGTGTGGATGCCGTGGGCAGAGCGGACCAGCTGCTCGCCGGTGCGGGGGTCCTGGCCCTGCCAGAGGCGGAGCAGCTGGTCCCGGTCCACCTCGCCGGAGAGGCCGAGGGCGACGGCCCCCTGGCCGAGCCACTCCCCGGGCCCTTCGGCAGGCCGCCCCTCATGGCCCAGGTAGTAGTCGCCGCGACGGCGCTCAGGCCCCTGGCTGGCAAGGTAGGCGACGTAGCGCTCAGTGTCCGAGCCTGCGATCTTGTGGACGGTCATCATGGCGGCAAGCCCTCCATCTCGACAGGTCAAGCATACTATACGCACATTCTGTGCTGAGGATGCGCGGCAGCGCAAGGGGCAGAGGGCCCAAGGACGGTTTGCGGAGGCAGCTGCAGGGTTGCCGTCAATATGGGAAGATGTGCGGAGATGGCCAAGAAGAAGACTACGATCTACCTGGACGAGGGCGTGCTGCGGGCAACCAAGGTCTTTGCCGCGCGCACGGGCCGGCGGGAGTACGAGATCGTGGATGCAGCGCTGCGCGGCTATCTGGGCCTGAGCGCGGTCGAGGCGGTGTGGGAGCGCAGCGCCCTCACGGAGGGGGAGGCGTTGCAGCTCGCCTACGAAGAGCTCCGGGCGATGCGGCGCGAGAGAGGCGGCCCCAAGTAGGTGCTCCGGGCCGTGATCGATCCTGGAGTGCTTGTGTCAGCGCTGCTGACGCGGGCGGGCAGCCCGGCTCAGCTCTACACGCGGTGGGTGGCGGGTGAGTTCGAGCTGGTGGCCTGCCCGCAGCTGCTGGGGGAACTGGACAGCGTCCTGCGCCGCCCCAAGTTCAGGCGCTACGCCACCTTGGAGGAAGTGGACCGCTATGTGGCGGTGCTGTGGGGTGGGGCCAGCATGGCGCCCGATCCGGCGCCATCACCCGGTCTGACGCGTGACCCAGCCGACGACTACCTGCTGGCTCTCGCCAAGGAGGCGCAGGTCGACTGCCTGGTCACGGGGGACGCAGACCTGGCCAGCCTCGTCGACCCGAGCCCGCCGGTATGTTCACCGGCGGTGTTCCTATCCCAGCTGGGACCCGGGCAGTGAGGTTCGTCTGGCAGGCGGCCACTTCGGCGCAAGGAGTGGCGGGGCGCTACTGTCCGAGCCGCGGCCTGTTCCGAGAGCGTCTTCGCGGTGGAGGAGGCCCCTGAACCTGGCGCTCTTCACGGTGGCCAGGTGGGCAAGAGCGGTGGGAGCGTCCTGGGAAGAGTTGGGGGCCCTCTCGGTCGGGGGGCCCGGGAGCGGTGGGCAGGAGTAGGCTCCCCAACATTCGTCAGGGTCGGGGGGTGGAGCTGTGGCGATCGAGGTCCACGTGCAAGGGCAGATCGAGCCGGGGCGGCTGGCAGACTTCCGGGAGGCCGTGGAGCGCTACCGCGCCTACGCCCACGAGCACGGCTACGCTGAGCCGGGGGTGCTGTTCGGGCTGAGCGGCAAGATGAACACCATCCGCCTCGTCTACACCTACGAGGACCTCAACGGGTACGAGGAACACGAGACCCGCACCCTGACCGACCGGGAGTACGCGGAGGCCGGCCAGCAGCTGGGATTCGTCAACGGCTCCGTGCAGTACGAGATCTACCGCCGGATCTGACCCAGGCGGTCAGCGCACCAGGAACGAGCCGATGACGTCCTCGAGGCATCCGGCGGGGTCGACGGCATCGGCGCGGCGAGCGAGGTCCTGAAGTCCGCGTCTCGTTGCCCGGAGCTCGTCGAGGCGCTCCAGATCACAGGGTGAGGCTCACGGCCGGCTCGAGCTGTGAGAAGCCGCTGACGATCTCATGGTCCTTGGGGGCCCTGCTGGCAGGCAGGCTTCAGCATGGGAGCAGGCGGGTAGTACACTTACACATGTGAGTGACATATGTAGGCCGGGTGATGGCAGGGGGTGAGCACTCCCGGCAGCCGCGGTGCTGGTGCCGGGTGGATGCCGGAGGGTTCGAAGTGCAGGCCCGGATCGAACGGGTGCAGGAGGCGGCGGTGCTGCTCCGGCTTCGCGAGGGCCGGGCCCACGGATATCAGCTGGCCGATGAGGTGGGGGAGCTTCTGGGCGCGGGCCGGGTCGACCTCGGCAACCTCTACCGCCTGCTGCGCGGCCTGGAGGCCGACGGGATGGTCAGCTCGAGCTGGCGCCAGGACCTCCCGGGCCCACTGAAGCGGAGCTACGAGCTCAGCGCCGATGGCTCAGCCCTGCTTGCCGCCTGGGCCGGCTCCTTGCGCGACAACCAACGGAAGGTGGCCAGATTCCTGGCGCGCTACGATGGAGATGGAGGAACACCATGAACGGTCCTGGGGGCTGCGGCTGCCACTGCGATTGCAGAGGAGGAGCCGGTGACCGGGCGCGAGGCAGGCGTCACGGAGCCGGGGGGCGGACCACCCTGGAGGAGCGCCAGCGCGATCTGGAGCAGGAGCTGGCCAATGTTCTGGAGCAGCTGGGCCGGGTGCGCGACACTGCCGGCGGAGGGTGAGCTTGGGGGCCGATGATGGGTCCTGACCGGTTCGGTCCAGGAGGGCTGAGAGGGTGATGATGGGAGCGGGTTGGGCAGGGCCCTGGCTGGTGATGATGATGATCCCGCTGCTCATGGTGCTCGGGGTGCTGGGCTTGGTTGCGTGGAGCCTGGGGGGCGGCCGCAGCCACCGGGGCGGCCGCGATCGGCCTGCCCGTCTGGGAGACAGGCGGGAGGATCCGCTGGCCATCCTGCGGGAGCGCTACGCCAGCGGGGTCGTCGGTCGGGAGGAATTCGAGCGGCGCCTGGAGGGGCTGCTGAGGACCGAGCCTGGGGGCGTGACCGACCCGGTCTGAGGGTGGCGGCCGGGCCGCGGTGGTACGGCCGGCTCGACTCCTTCCCGTGCGCAGAGGAAGCCGTCGCCAGAATTCCCTGATAATCTACAGATCGTGCTATCCAATCTCCGGGACGGCCCGGCGCCAGAAGAGGTGGAGCACGCCCTGCGGGTCCAGTTCGCGCGCCTGGCCATGGCACTTGCGAATCCCGTCCGGATCGCCCTCCTCGAGGTGCTCTGCCAGGGCGAGCGCGGCGTGGAGGCGCTGGCCGCGGCGGCCCAGGTGAACCTGAAGAATGCCTCCTCGCAGCTCCGGGAGCTGCGCCTGGCCGGCCTGGTGGCGGCCCGGCGGGAGGGAAGGCAGGTGTTCTACCGGGTGGCGGACGAGGAGGTGGTGGGGTTCCTGTCCACTCTCCGGCAACTGGCCCGCCACCGGCTTCCCGAAGCGGCCCGGCTCATCGCTGGCTACTTCCAGGCCGGGGACGGGGATGAGCCGGTGGGCCGGGACGAGTTGCAGGCTCGCCTGCGGGCGGGCACCGTCCTCTTGGTGGATGTTCGCCCACTGGAGGAGTACTCGGCAGGGCATATTCCAGGTGCCAGGGCGGTGCCCCTCACGGAACTGGAAGGCTTCCTGGACGGTCTGCCAGATGCGCCGGAGATCGTCGCCTACTGCCGGGGGCCCTACTGCGTCCTGGCGCCCCAGGCAGTGCGGGCCTGCCAGGCGCGCGGCCTGCGCGCCTGGAGGCTGGAGGACGGCTTCCCGGAGTGGCGGCTGGCCGGACTCCCGGTCGCCACCGGGCTGGAGACCGCTGCGTGACCAGGGTGCTGGTGGTCCTCAATGACCCGCCCTACGGCACCGAGAGGTCGTGGAACGGGCTCCGGATGGCGGGGGCGCTGGTTCGGAGAGAGGGGGTCGAGGTGCGGGTCTTCCTCTTCGGGGACGCGGTGGGGTGCGCGGTGTCCAACCAGAAGGTCCCGGACGGTTACTACCATCTCGACCGCATGGTCCTGTCCGTGCTCCGCCACGGAGGCGAGGTCAGCTGCTGCGGCACCTGCATGGACGCTCGGGGGGTGGCGGACCAGTCGCTGGTCGAGGGGGCGTTGCGGGGCTCCCTCGAGCAGGCCGCCGACTGGACGCTCTGGGCCGAGCGGATCCTGAGCTTCTGAAGGCGGCGGGGGAGGCGTGGTTGTGGCGGTGAGGGTGGTGGTGATCGGAGGTTCCTTCGGGGGGCTGACCGTGGCCTCGGAGCTGCGCCGTCGGCTCTCCCCGGAGCGTGCCGAGATCACCCTCATCGCCCGGGATCGGCGGTTCACCTTCGTGCCCTCCCTCACCTGGGTGGCCACCGGTGAGCGCACCCTGGACAGGATCTCCTTCGACCTGGCTGGTCCACTCAAGTCCCAGGGGATCAGCTTCGTGCCCGCCGCGGTCACCGCGATCGATCCGGCGCGCAAGGTGGTCGCCGCGGACGGCGTCGAGCACCCCTACGACTTCCTGGTGGTGGCGACTGGGCACCGCAGCGCGAACGAGGCTGTCCCCGGCCTCGGGCCCGGTGACGGGCCCGGGCACTCGCCGATGTCGCCGGCTGAGGCCGAGGAGCTGGCGGGCGCCATCCGCACCCTGCTGGTCCGGCCCGGCCCGGTCGTGATCGGCGCCGCCCCGGGCGCCAGCTGCCTCGGCCCCGCCTACGAGCTGGCCTTCGAGCTCGACCACCTGCTGCGCCGGCGCCGGCTCCGCCACCTGGTCCCGCTGAGTTTCGTGACTCCCGAGCCCTTCCTGGGCCACATGGGGATGGGCGGGGCCGGGCGCATCCGCCAGCTCCTCGAAGGCGCCTTCGAGGAGCGCGACATCGCCTACCGGACGTCGGCCGCCATCACCAAGATCTCCGACGACGCGGTGGAGATGGGCGCCGGCGCCCCGCTGCCCTCGGTGCTGTCTATCGTCATCCCCCCGCTGGCCGGGGTCCCGGTGGTCGCCGCCACTCCCGGCTTGGCCAACGCCAAGGGGTTCGTGCCGGTCGAAGCCCACTTCCGGCAGGCGGCGCTGGACGGGGTCTACGCGGTGGGGGTGGCGGTCGCCCTGCCCCCCGCGGACGAGACCGAGGTGGCGGTGAACTTCCCCAAGACCGGGCACATGACAGAGCAGATGGCGGTTATGGCGGCCCGCGACATCGTGGCCCGCCTGGAGGGCAGGGAGGCGTCCAGCTCCCCGCTTTCGGCACGCTGCGTGATGGACATGGGGGACCGCGGTATCTACATGGCCGTGGACCCGGTTCGGCCCCCGCGCAACCGGATCCCGAGGGTGTCTGAGGGCCGCCGGTGGCGGCTCGTCAAGCTGGCCTTCGAGCGTGCCTACCTTTGGAGCGCGCAACGCGGCCGCCGGCCCCCCACCGCGGTCGGCTGGTGACGCCGCCGGCCCTGCCCGAAATGAGGACGCCTGAGCGTCCACAGGCTGTGGCGTGATGGCGGTTAGGAGGTGAGCGATGAACTGCATGGACGACAGCAAGCAGGGAGTCGACCGGGTGGCGGTGGCCACCTGTCACGACTGCCGAGCCGGAGTGTGCTTGGAGCATGCCGAGCAACGGCGGATCACCGAGCCCACCGGCATGGCGGGCGGGGGACGTTCCCATTTCGTAATCCTCTGCCCGAGGTGCCACGCCGAGTGGCCGGTGGAGGCTTGAGAGAAGCCGACGCTCTTGCGGCTCTTGTGTTCAGTCGGCTCGCCGGGGGGCCAATCCCCGATGGCCCCGGGAGTAGGCAATCACGGAGAGCCGTGGCCTCTGGCATCAGGCCGGTCTGGCTGACTGGGGCCGTCTGTGGGCCGGCTCTCGGAGGGCAGCAGCACCCATGGTGCGTCAGGTCTGGTCGGGAGGGGAGAGCCAATTCCTGGCAACGAGTTTGAGGCGAAGCCAGAGGTTGGTCAGGCCGTGAGGATGGCCCGGGCAGAGGCAGCGGAAGGGGGCAGAGAGCGGGCTGCTGCCAGTGCCAGGGTCGAGGCAACCGGCGGGCGGTGCCACACCCCGCTTCAAGCTTTAGCCTGACTTTTCGTTCGATTCTTGTCGGAGAGCCGACTCCACCTAGGTAACGATAATTGTCCCGGAGATTCCAGATCCGCTGCAGGGGCTGCAAGACCATCCAAGAGGTGGCGTATAGCGCCACTCGCCATAGGCCCTGTAAGTGCCACTATTGACATCATATTCGCCTTCGACGATCGCCGCATAGGCATCTTCGACCGTATGCGGCGTAGTACATCCCTCCGGGGAGCCCCACCGGCCCGGCTGCCCAGGCACTCTCGCGTAAGCTTGAAAGCAGGCCTGCACTGTGATAGACGGCATGGGAGGCGCCCCCGTCTGGCAATAGAAGTACTCTGAGTACTGGATCTGTAGGGAGGGTGGGTCAGGCGGATAGATCTCTGTTTGCTGATAGCAGGCATCGACCTGCTGAGGTGACTCCCCCGAGGTTGGACCCGCCACCGACGATGCCGGTCCGACACCTGCTTGTGGGGCTCGGTTGCTCAGGTAGGGTCCGTTGATCAGCGGCGCCCCAGGCGACAGCGATGATGCCTGAACAGTACCCATGAATACGCCTGCCATAGCCGTGGCAAGTCCGACAATGGTCATCCTGGAACCATGCATCCTTCTCACGCTGTCCACCCTCCACACTACGACCCGCAGTTCCTTGGTTGAGCGCTAAGTGTGCGTCGCCGCGAGCGTCACTGAGTTCGATCCGAAGCCCACTCTCACCGTTCGGAGGTCCGCGTTTACCCCAGGCCTGAGCGACACCGATCCTACGAGAGTCCCGTCCGCAAGTCCAGGGCTGCGCTGAGCCAAGGCGTAGGTATGCGCAAGCCCAGCATCGTCTACAAGTACGACCTTTCTAAGCCGATTACGGTCGACCTCGTCCTCGCCCATGGCTGTGGACGCGAGAGGGGCACCCACGAACAGCCAGTGAAGAACCAGGAGGTCTTGATAACCCTCAAGCACCAAGAAGTGCAGTGCGCCATCGTGGTCCTGTAGTGGTGGGCCGCTCAGCAAGTAAACTCCAACCAGATCCTTCCGCGCGACCAGATGGCCAAGTCGACCCAGTGGCCGAAAGAGCGGGCGACCGTCACCTGACCTGATCATCTTCGCGCCCGACGGGGGGATACAGACTTCGCAGGGAATCCTCTTTCCGCTTCATCATTCAGCAAGCGACCTCAGGTGTACGTCAGTATCCCACACGTCGAGCCGCATTGTAGATCGAGGATCTGGAGCCACATCCTGCCGTACGGGGAGGTGAGGCTGAACATGGCCCGACGGCTGGCCCTGAGCGATCCCGCGGCGGCGGCCTTCGGTGCGGAGACCTCGTAGGTGTCCACACCTTCGCTACTTGTCGGTTGGTGCCAGCTTCCTTAACGGGGGCCCTTGTTCACCCAGATCAACGGGCCGCCTGTTGGAGGGGTGAAGGGCGGGCCGTGGCTCTGCCTGAACAGGGCACAGAATGCCCAGATGGCATCCTGGCTCTACATCACCCTGCCGGGGGCCGTGCACAGCCTGGCCGTCCCCAGCTCCCTCTTCGCCCCCGGTGTGGGCTGCACCTCCTTTGGGAACACGACCGCCATCTACTACCCGGCCACCGTGCTGGCCCCGAAGGTGCAGTGGGATCTCCCATCGCTGTCCCTGAAGGCCATCCCGGTGAGCCCCATCGTCCTGCCAGCGGGCACACCGTTCACCGGCTGAGGGCTGCCCTTCCCCGTCCTTCCAGTGTCCGCTGAGCACTGGTTAGCGGACACTGGGAGAGGCCACGCCTGGGACTGCCAGGAACAGCACGCCCCGGCGGCGGGCATGGGCCTCGCCAGCGCCGGGGTATCATCCCGGACATGGACGCGACCGCTGATCCGATCCCGGATCCTGTGGACGAGGAGCTGGCGCACCTGCTCGCGCACTCCGTCGTGCAGCAACGGCTCGCAGACTTCGAGCACCGCCTGACGACGGGTGAGTTGGATCTCGTCTCGCATGACGAGGTCCGGCGCCACCTGGGGCTGCCGGTTGACACACCCGAGCCCCCTACGCCCGCTCGTTGAAGCTCGTCTGGCAGCGGGCGGCACAGCAGGACCTCGACCAAGCGGCCGCGTGGTCGGGCCGTCAGGCGGAGGCGGTGGTGGTCGCCATGGAGCACATGGCGGCCGTCGGCTGGTCGCTCGGGAAACCGACCGGCCGGGCTGGCGTCCGCTACTGGCCGGTTCCGCCCCTGGGCGTCTTCTATCGGGTCCAAGCAGACGAGTTGATCGTCGTTCAGGTCGTCGACGTGCGGCGGCTCCTGCAGGCTCCTTGACAGCCAGGTCTGCCCCCAATTGCCTGCTCGGGCACCGGCAGCGGGGGGAAGTCAGCCAGGAGGAGCGGAGTCAAGGACGGCCCTCCCTTCGGCCGCTCCGCCAGTCGCTAAAGTAGCGTAAACGGTGGTTTGCGCTACCTTTCCGAAGGTCGGGCGAGATCGCGCCAGCTACTCGAGCAGGGTAAGGGCGGGATCGTTGCTGACCGCCACCCCCAGTGCGCTGGACCGCTTGATAGACGGTGGAACGGGGGACACCTAACAGCTCGGCGAGCTCCAGACTCAAGTGCAGGCCGAGACCCACCGGGCGACCAACGCCTTTGAGGCGCTGCTACGGGTACTCCGCCCACAGCAGCCAAGTACTGTACCTGCGCAAGAAGAAGTAGGTGCCCTCGACCGCGGGGTGGCGCGTCACACATTGAGCGATCGCGATCGTCGGCGAGCACGTGCTCAGCGCCCAGGAGTCGGAGACGGTGCGCCTGCCACATAAAGATTCCAACGGGGCTGAGTACGGGGAGGTGACCGCTGGTGCCACCGCGACCGCGGACATCGGATACGGCCGACCCGACTTCTGCTGCCACCAGCGGTTCGCCCTCACTACTGGCCACGCGGCACGATCCGCAAGTTTGAGGTCTGCCAGTTCGCTGCGCGCGGTCACCATCGCATTGAAGGTCGCCCAGACAGCCGCCGCCGGGTCTCCACTTGCAGGACCGACGCCGGCCAGACTGGGACAGGTGAACGGCCCACCCGCGGGGAACGGGATACTCCCGGGTCCGGTGGGCTTGTGTGGCGATGGGTAAAGAGCACCGTGCGGCTGGTTCGGTGCCGGCGTTGTGCGGAACAGCTGGCTCGAACCTGCCAGGGCCGCCGCCACGATGACCGCGGTACCGGCTGCGGCCGCGAGAGGTCTCCAGTTGAGCTTGGTGGGGCTGCCCCGTACCCGCCCCCGGACTCTCTCCACCAGCCCCGGGCTCGGCTCGGTGGCCACCAGCGAAACCAGCAGGCGTCGGAGGCGTGCCTCCACCTCGTCAGCCATCTGAAAGCTCCCGACGGATCCTACGGAGAGCGCGGGCGTAATGGCTGCGAACCGTGCCCGGTCGCGTCCCGAGGATGCGCGCGCAGTCGTCCAAGGGGTAGCCCGAGCCAAGATGAAGCGAAAGCACGGCTCGCTGGGACGGCGTCAGGTGCGAATACGCCCGCCTAAGATCCAGCAGCGCGTCGACATCCTGGTGCGGGGCCGATTGCCCCCTCGGACGCCCCCGCTGCCATCGTGCGACGGCCAGACGGCGGCGCAGGTCCAGGCACCGGCGCACGCAGACGGTTGTGAGCCACGCGCCTGGGTTGTCGGCCCGCGCTAGCTTCTCCCTCGCTCGCCAGGCCTGTTCATACGTTGCCTGCACCGCATCCTCCGCATTCGCCGGCTGACCGAGGATCGCGAAGGCCAAGCCGTACAACCTGCCCGCCTCGGCACGGACCAGCGATTCGAACTCCTGGACGCCGGGCTCTACGTCATCCTCGGTCGAGTCCATCTGCCCCATAGTCGCGCTGGACCACCGCTTGGGTTACGCGCGCTGCCCGATACGTACCGGGTCCGCCCGGCACGACCACTTGGGCACGGCGTCCAGGCCATACTCCAGATGCTGCGAAGGCATGCAGGCGCAGCGACCCGGCCACGCACAGTAGGTCGGCGAGGACGGGCTGACGCTCGATGATCTGCTCCAGGAGCGAGTGGGTCATCCCGCTTGCCCGTGGAGGCGGCCGATCACCAGCCCGGTGATGCCGCCGACCAGGGCCCAGTCGAGGTGCGGGAGCGCCTCGTGGCTGTTGAACTCACCACTGACCGTCAGGACCGCGGCCATCTGAGGATCGCCCCAGGTAGCACGAAGGTCGGCCCCGCATCAGGTGGGCTGTGTCGTGAACGATCGTTCGCGGACGCGCTCAGCTCCCGAGGCGTTTCACTAGGCCTCACCTGTAACGCGGGCCGTGTACGCAGCTATGTAATGGCCTACCCTGTTTGCGCTACGCTTGAACCATGCGCATCGGCTACGGGCGAGTGTCCACCACCGACCAGAATCTCGACGCCCAGCGAGACGCGCTCCAGGCCGCCGGGTGCGACCAGGTCCTCGTCGACAGGGCCAGTGGGAAGCTGGCACGCCGCCCCGAGCTGGACAAGGCACTCCTGGTCGCCCGCGAAGGCGACCAGCTGGTCGTCACCAAGCTCGACCGGCTGGGACGGTCCCTCGAGCACCTGATCGTCTTGTCCCGCGACTTGCAGGCCCGGGGCGTCGACCTGGTGGTGCTCGACCAGGGGATCGACACCTCCACCGCGGTGGGCCGGATGTTCTTCCACATCCTCGGCGCCATCGCCGAGTTCGAGCACGCCTTGATGGCCGAGCGCACCCGCGACGGCCTGGCCGCCGCCCGGGCCCGCGGCCGTACCGGGGGGCAGCGGCCCAAGCTGAGCCCCCGCCAGGCCAGGGTCGCCCAGGAGATGTACGACGAGAAGGGGCCTGACGGGCGTCGGGCTCACACCGTCGCCGAGATCGCCGCCGAGTTCGGGGTCTCGCGTCCCACCATCTACCGCCACCTCCAGCGCCCGGGTCGATGATCGCCCCGCTCAGAGTCGGTAGCCCGGGGACGCTACGAGACGCTGATCGTGGGCACGGGTTGTGGACGCGTCCAGCGGCCCTGCTGGCCCGCCATCGCGGTCGTCTCATAAACGGCCGTTTGTTGGACCCCGCATCGGCCGTGAACTGCTCCGACGCCAGGCTCACGCCATCCCCGAGGGTCAACCAAACCGCCCCGCGTTCAGGATCCTGCACCGATCCTCGTCACAGGCCTCTCGGACGTTCCCGGGATTATCGGGTGGGAAGACGACGTGCGTCGCCGAGGGCGAGGCGGCCGTTGGGGCAAGACCCGCACTCTGGACAACTCGGATCCTTCCGTGGCTCATCCAGGGCGAAGTCGGCTTCCCGGGGCAAGAAGCGACGGTACCTGTTGGATGTCCCCGGCCTGAGGAGCCCAGTCACCGAGAAGAGGTAGTCGTCCACCGCGTGGGCAACTGCCACGGCGTTCAGGGTGATGACACTCGGAGCGCGCACCGCGGCCTCCTCCACGTACCGCTGCTCATGTCGTTCCGTCTCAGTGAGCGCCTCCTCCTGGAGTCGAGCGGGTGAGATCAGCCCGTTGCACCACAGGCAGCCGCTGTCGGGGAGAACCGGCCGGTTGACACAGAACACGTCGTCCACTGAGCCGGTCTCCGTGTTGACCGTCACCTTGGCACCGACCTGGGCCCCGGGAATGAGGTACTGGTGGACCAGGGCATTGAACGCGAGCCGAGCACGCATGGAATCGGCAGCGAGGAAGAGGTGGTCGCAATCAACGAAGCGACGGGCCACGGCGTCCACTGCGAGGTCGCCGTCGACGCACTCGACGGTGGTGGAGCGGCTCGCCTGCCGGACGACCCGGGCCGCGATTCTCGTCTTGCGCGCCGATAGGCGCTCACCGAGGCGCCGGAGTGGCTCGGGTCGCCCCGGGGCTGTCAGCCAGGAACGAGCATCCCGGCGGGTGCTCCCTACAAGCCGGGGGAGGTTTGTGAGTTCGATGCGGTCGCTGTCGACGACCACGAGGTGGCCGACGCCAAGGCGAGCCAGGTACTCGACGATGAGGGACCCAGCGCCTCCGACACCGATGACGCCCACCTTCTGCGCGCCCAGGATCGCCTGGCCCCGGTCGCCGAAGAGGCGCGCCTGGCGGTCGTAGGTTCCATCTGCGACGGACCTAGTAGGCGGCTCTGGGTACAACGTCTGAAGGGGCCGACCGACGACACGTGTGCGACTTAGTCGCACCCGCCCACCACCCGGCAGCCAGACGTCGCCCGCGACGGCGTTGGAGGCGACGACAAGGCCCCCGACCGGACGCCCGTAGGCGATGTCGAGGAGCGCAGGGTACCCGCGCTCGTGGGAGGCCAGATCGTCCGCGGAGAAGTCGACGGCCTCGCCCCCGCTGTGACAGTGGACGGCGAGATACACGAGCCCCTGGGCGGCGCATCGAAGGATCTGATCGGTGACGAAGCTGGCGGTCAGCATCCGGTAGCCACGCTGGCCCGGCACGTAGTCCACCCCGTCACGAGCCCGGACCAGCTCACGGGCGAGGAGGCGGATCCCGCGGGGCGTCTCTGCCACACCGGCCACGATGACCGCCCCGTGCTCGTCGCCATCGCCAGGGAACAGGTGGGTGTGGAGCTGCTCCATCAGGCTCGCCGGGATGTCCAAGCTCCACGGTGCGTTCATCGGGAGGCCAGCCACTGAAGGACCTTCAGGACTTTGAGCGCGGCGGTGTCCGCCCCGGGGTCGAGGTGGTTCTGCCGGCGCGACACCTGCACGGCCGGCTGCCCGTCGAAGGTGGCTGTGGTCAGCGCCTCGCCCAAGGGGCGCCCGTCGCTGCGCCGGAGGTCGGGTCGGACGAACAGCGGGTAGACATCGGCATACGGGTACTGCCCGGTGATCCGGAAGCCGATCCAGGTCTCCCGCTGGACGTACGGTGCACCCGGGTCCACCGACTCGATCCGCACGTAGGCCCCGCCTTCGTGGTCGTCCCTGGCGGTGACGACGGCCCCCGCAAAGGTCTCGCGGACCTCATTGATGGCCTCCGCGACGGTCGGGGTCACGGGGTCAGGAGTTGTCGTCGTCGGCGACCGCGACGAAGACGGCGCCCTCATGGAGGGTGACGGAGTCGGTGTTCCCGATGATCTTGGTCTTGTGGTCGCCGAGCTTCTCGGAGAGCTGGAACGAGACTTGGATCGGCACGCCCTGGGCGATGGCGGCCTCCTTGATCTCAAGACCGGTGGCCTTGGGCCCCTCGATCCGAACCGGCCGGTTGTTGACACTGATCTGGACCAGGTGGTGCTCCTGGATGGCCTCGGCGCTGGTGCTCATGGCGGGTACCCTCCTGGGGTGGTTGCGTTCTGGACAGCTAGTTGCTATCATCAAAACCCAGGATAGCACACTGATTGCGCTCACGCAATTGATGAGGAGGCCCATGGCCGAGAAACCCGGCAAGAAGGGGTGGTTCGACGCCGACGCGTTCCACGCCGCACTCGACGGCAGTCGCCGGGCCAAGGGCATGAACTGGAAGGAGGTCGCCGCGGCGTCCGGCGTCAGCGCCTCGACCCTCACCCGGATGGCCCAGGGCAAGCGACCCGATGTCGACGGCTTGGCGGCCCTGGCCGCCTGGTCAGGCCTCGCGGCAGACGACTTCGTGCGCTCGGACCATGGGCGGCCGGAGCCAGAGCCCCTGGCGATGATCTCGACGTACCTGCGAAGCGACCGCCATCTCTCGCCGGAGGCGGCCCGTGTGCTGGACGAGGTGGTCAAGGCAACCTACGAGCGGTTGCGGACGGACTGACGTGGCCTACCGGCGAGGCTTCAAGTCCGAGGCGAACACGATCGCCCGCGAGATCCGGGAAGAGCTGGGCCTCCGGATGCTCGACCCCCTCTCCCCGCAACGTCTCGCCGATCACCTGGCCGTACCCGTGATCGCGCTTTCGGAACTCCGTCGTACTGCCTCAGGTGCTGTCGAGTACCTCCTGAGCACCGCGTCGGACGTTTTCTCGGCCGTAACGGTCTTTCGCGGCCGCCGCCGCGTGATCGTGCACAACGATGCTCATTCGCCGGGCAGGCAGGCGAGCAACATCACCCACGAGCTGGCCCATGCCTTGCTCCTGCATGATCCGACGCCCGCCCTCGACGACCGGGGCTGCCGCTGGTGGAACCAGAACATCGAGGATGAGGCTCAATGGCTGGCGGGGGCGCTGCTCCTCACCGAGGACGCCGCCCTATCGATCGTCCGCCGCGGCACCCCCATTCCTGCCGCCGCCCAGCACTTCGGGATCAGCGTCCCGATGGTGCGACACCGGCTCAACGTGACGGGGGCCAACAGACGAGTGGCACGAGCCCGGCCGTTCCGAGTCGTGACATGAGCCTCTCCTGCTGACCACCCGACCTGCTCCCCAGAGCAGCCGGCCTTCCGCTGCACCTCGCGACTCTGAGCGCTTGACGCTCGGCCGCTCCCGGCGTACACCCACCTCGCCGGGCTGGCGACCTCCCGACAGCAGGCCTGTGGGTCGCCGGAGGCCCCTGCGTGGCCCGGTCCCCTGCATCGAAGGCCCCCTTGTTCCCGCTGGTCCCCTGGGATCTGGATCGGCTCCCGGCCGCCCAGCTGGCCACCGCCTACGCCGACCTGGCCACCTTCGTGGCTCGGCTCCAGGCCCAGGGCGGTCCACAGAGCATGTCGACGAACCCGACGGCGGCGATGACGCCGCAGGCGATCTCCAACCACGCCGTCTGGAAGCGGATCGCGAGGAGAACAAAGAGGAGGACGTAGGAGCCGAGGAAGAGGCGTGCTCGGCGCATAGCCTCGGTCATCATCCAGTCCGGCGCGATCGGTACTCGGACATCAGCGCTCCCAGCTGTTCCCCAGCGCGCCTTCTCTCAGCCGCCCATACGTCTGAGGAGGCCGGCTCGTACGAGTCGGAAAGAGAGATAGGCACCAGCTCTTGAACGGGGATCCCGAGTCGACTTCGGAATGCCTCGGCGTAGGCCAGCGGACTGGTCCGGTCGCGGGCCAGATCGTGCCAGACAGCGATCGGGTCGGCCGCCGTCCCGTCTTGGCGCGCGGCGGCGCAGCCAGCGTCGAGCACGTGGTGGATGAGCGCCACGAAGCGGGTCCGGACCCCAGCTTCCGATTGCGCCCAGCTCGCTCGCTCGATCTCCAGGTGGCGCGCCTGACGGGAGGCGAACGCCTCGGCGGCCAGCTGCCGGGCGAGGGACTCAGCCTCGCCGGAGGAGATTGGTGGACCGAGGGAGTCGATTTCAGCCAGGGTACGTATTGGCTCGGGTGGGCTCCGGTCCGCCCGCACGGCGGCTATGGGCCCATCTCCGGCGGTGATGAGAGCGGAGTTCTCCGGGCGGCGGCTGGCGCCATGCTGCTCGAGCACGCGGGGGAGGCGGGGATGCCCGTAGGTGGCAAGTGCCACCCAGCCCTCCGCATCCCGCGACGCTCGGACTGGATCCCAGGTGACCGCTCGCAAAGGCTCGTCGAGATCGGCTGCGAACCTGTCGCGGACCATATCCCGGAGGTCTCGGAGAGTGACCGGGGTGGGTGCCGGCAGGGGTACCGGAAACGGGTCCTCAATGGAGAGATCGACGCCGCTGGCCCTCAGGTCGTCGATCTGGTGGGCCAGGTCCTGCAGCACTCGAGCCTGAGCTGCAGCGCGCTCGCTGCGCGGTGCTGAGAACACCTTGCGGAAGGCCTGCTCGGTGGCTCCCAGGATCGGCTGCAGGGTCCCGAGCAGCTCGTGGAAGTCGTCGATGCGCTCTGCCAGAGCGGCGTACACCGCCTGCTCCACGGTCCCGGGAACGAAGTAGTTGCGGACCTCCACCCGGTCCCGGGCTTGTCCCAGCCGGTCGATGCGACCGATGCGCTGCTCCACCCGCATCGGGTTCCAGGGCATGTCATAGTTGATGAGGTAGCTGGCCGCCTGGAGGTTCAACCCCTCGCTGGCCGCGTCGGTCGCCAGGAGCACCGTGACCTGCCCGGACCGCACAGCCTCGACCAGGTCGCGCTTGCTGACCGGGGCCCAGCCTCCAGGATCGCGGAAGACCCGGCCCCCGTCCCCGGTGAAGGTGGCCAGCTGGGAGCGGTAAGCGTGCACCAGGCTGTCGCGCAGGTGATCCAGGGTGTCGGTGAACTGGGTGAAGACAAGGGTCGAGTGCCCGGCGGAGCGTGCCGAGTCGAGGTCCTGGCGCAGGTGGTCGAGCTTGGAGTCGGGCACGGTCGCCATGGCTGCGGCGAAGCGCTCCATCTCCGCCAGGTCCGCGGCGGTGAGGGGGAGAGCCTGGGCCTGGTCCACCGCTCGCCCCGCTCCGAGTTCTGCGGGGCCCTCGTCGTCCACTGCCTCGGCCTCTTCCACGAGATCGTCCTCCAGCTCCAGCTGCTCGGCTTGCAGGCGCCTTCGGAGAGTCCGCTCGATGGCCGCCCAGGACGAGGTGAGGCGGCGCCGATAGACGGTCAGCACGAACCCGGCTCCGCGCCGGCTGCCATGGGCTGCCATGAGCCGGTCGATCAGGTCGTCGAGGCTGTCGTAGAGGGCCTGCTCCTCCGGGGTGAAGGAGATGAAGACGGACTCCACCTTCCGCTCGGCCAGGTTCTCTGTGAGCAGACCGAGCTCTCGATAGCGCCGCAGGGTCTCACGCGAGTGACGGGTGACATGCTGGCCCACCGGGCTTT
>JAJYXT010000099.1 GCA_021801645.1 bacterium | reverse complement strand
CTGGGGTCCCTCGGATATGTCGGAGGGCTGGAGGACAACTGGGTGGGACGCTTCGCCTGGGTGGAGAGCTCAGCTTCTCTCTGGGAGTGGCCCAGGGTGCGGGCCTATCCGGGCGAGAGCCTGGCAGCGTTCGCCGCGCTCCTTGCGTACGGCTGACCGACCGTCGGTACACTCGGCCGGGTGAGGAGGTCAGCAAGCGACCCGTGGTATGCCGCCAGCTTGGCGGCGCCCCTCCCCGCGGTGCCCGCCCCGGCCACCGCCCCCCCACTTCTGGCCGCCCTTCTCGCCAGTTCCGGCAGCCGCGAGCGGGAGCTGCTGGGCAGCGCCCTGCTCGAGGTGCTGAACTCAGCATTCGGCCTCCAGCCCTGTGCCCTCACCGTCGCAGACCGACCCCAGGTGCATTCACGGGACGAGAAGGGCCGCCTGGCCCGCGCCACCTACGGTTACTACCGCTGCCGGATCCCCCGTTCCGGGCCACCACAGCGCTGCGCCATCCGCGTCTATCACCGCACCGCGATTCGGGGCCAGGTGGTCGGCGCCAGCGCCTTCACGAACACCTTGCTCCACGAGTGGGTGCACCACTACGACTTCGCCGGTCTGGGCCTCCGCCGTTCGCCCCACACCGCGGGATTCTTCTCCCGCCTCCGCCAGCTGCGGTCCCTGATGCTCCCGGACATCGCCGCGGAGTCGACCGGGTCGCACTCGGGGCGGTAGCATCAGGAGCGACATATCCAAGGAGGAGTCATGACGCATCCGACCTCTCGGCGTCCCCCCCTGCTGCTGGGACTGGCCGCCCTAGGCGCGGCGCTCCTAGTGGCCGCCTGCGGCACCGGGCCGATTCCCGGACAGCCGGCCGGAGCCAGCGGAACCCCGGGATCTACGACGTCCACAACGTCCTCCGGGGGCTGCACCGCCGCCAGCGCTCAGAGCGCGGTCACCGTCGACGCCACCAACTCACTGAAGTTCGTCCCGGCCAGCGTCTGCCTCAAGGCCGGGGGCACCATCACCTGGAAGAACGTGGGCAACATCTTCCACACCACCACCGACTCCTCCTCGCTCGCCGCCAACCCCGCCGACGCCGCCCTGCCAAGTGGCGCCAGCTCCTGGAACCAACCCCTCAACCCCGGGGGCTCCTTCTCCCTGAAGCTCACGGTTCCGGGAACCTACAAGTACTTCTGCATCCCCCACGAGAGCCTGGGGATGCTGGGGCAGATCACCGTCGTCTCATAGCGCGGGCCGGAGCCGGCGCGGGAGGTCCACATGCGATTCGCCGAGCGGATGAGCCGCCTAGGCACCGAGAGCGCCTTCGAGGTCCTGGCCAAGGCCAAGCAGATAGAGGCCAGCGGCCGGTCCATGATCCATCTGGAGATCGGGGAGCCGGACTTCTCCACCCCGGACAACATCATCGAGTCGGCCTACTCGGCGATGCGCTCCGGGGCGACCCACTACACACCGGCGGCGGGACTGCCCGAGGTTCGGGCGGCCATCGCCGAGAGCATGTCTGCCCGGGGCGGAGTCCCAGTACAGTCCGACCAGGTGGTGGTGGTGCCCGGCTCCAAGAACATCCTCCACTTCCTGCTCCTGAGCTGCGTCGAGGAGGGTGACGAGGTGATCCTTCCCGACCCTGGTTACCCGGTCTACCGCTCCCTGACCGACTTCGTCGGCGCCCGGGCCCGGCCGATCGCCCTCCGGGAGGAGAACGGGTTCGGGATGGACATGGACGAGTTCGAGTCGATGATCACCCCGCGCACCCGGCTGGTGATCATCAACTCCCCCCAGAACCCCACCGGGGGCGTCCTCAGCTCGGAGCAGCTGGACCGGCTTGCCGAGCTGGCCCAGCGCCATGACTTCCTCGTCCTCAGTGATGAGATCTATTCGCGGATCTGCTTCTCGGAGCTGCCCAGGCCGCTCTGGACCAGGGATGGGATGGCGGAGCGGACCGTGGTCCTGGACGGGCTCTCCAAGACCTACGCCATGTGCGGATGGCGGCTGGGCTATGGGGTGATGCCCCGGGAGCTGGCCCAGCGGATGGAGACCCTGATGATCAACACCAGCTCCTGCGCCGCCGCCTTCACCCAGCTGGCGGCCGTGGAGGCGCTCCAGGCGCCGGAGTCGGAGGTGGCCGTGCGCCAGATGGTGGCCGAGTTCCAGGCCCGGCGAGACCTGCTGGTCTCCGGGCTGAACAGCATCCCGGGGATCCGCTGCCACCTGCCCTCCGCGTCCTTCTATGCCTTCCCCAACGTGGAGGGGACCGGGATCCCCAGCCGGGAGCTGGCGTCCCGCCTGCTGGAGGAGGCGGGAGTGGCGGTCCTCGCCGGGGAGGCCTTCGGAGACGCCGGGCGGGGTTACATCCGCCTGGCTTACACCGTGGGCCGCCCGCAGCTTGAGAGGGCGGTGGATCGCATCCGGGAGTTCGTGGCCAGCGCCTCGCCGGCTGCCGTATCTTGACGGCCGCCAATGGGCGCCGGCCGCTGGTGCTGATGCCGCTGCGGCCCGGAAGCCGGCCCGACCCGGAGGCGGGGATGGATGTCCCCTTGCAGACGGCCAACCAGGCCTATCTGGCGGCCCTCCAGGCGGCCGGAGCCACCCCCATCCTGGTCCCGCTCGACATCCGCGACCTTGACGGCCTGGAGTTCGCGGACGGACTCCTCCTCCCCGGCGGCGTGGATGTCAACCCCACTGCCTACGGCGCCCTGGCCCACCCCACCAGCGAGTGGGACGACCGGGTCGACGACCTGGAGTTCCGCTTGGCCCGCTGGGCGCTGGAGCGGAAGCTGCCCATCCTGGGGATCTGCCGGGGCCTGCAGGTCCTCAACGTGGCCCTGGGGGGGACTCTTATCCAGGATCTCCCCAGTCAGCGGCCGGAGGGAGTCCAGCACCCCCGCCAGGGCCCCCGGTTCTCCCTAACCCACCACCTCTCGCTGGTGGCCGGATGTCGGCTGGCCGCCGTCGTGGGCGAGGATGAGGTCCGGGTGAACAGCCTGCACCACCAGGGTGTAGACCGGCTCGCCCCCGGGCTCACCCCCTCAGCCCGGGCCGAGGACGGCCTCATCGAGGGCGTTGAGATGGAAGGAGACGAATGGGTGGTGGCGGTGCAGTTCCACCCCGAGGAGCTGTTCTCCACCCAACCATACGCCGCCAGGCTGTTCGAGTCGTTCGTCGCCGCCTGCGCCCGGCGGGTCCCCACCGCAGTTCGCGCCTGACCCGCAATCGGCCAGACGCTCAGGGCCGGGAAGGTCAGGCCCCGGGGATCCCCTCAGGAAGCTCGCGTCCGGCGGCGATCAGCTCCTGGTCCTCGTCCGCGATCCGATCCAGCTCTCTGATGAGCGAGTCGACCAGCTCGGACTCGGGCAGGGTGGCGACCACCTTGCCCTTGCGGTAGAGGATCCCCTTCTGCTTACCCCCGGCGATCCCGATGTCGGCGTGCATTCCCTCGCCGGGGCCGTTCACTACACATCCCATCACGGAGACGGTGATCGGCCGGCGGACCCTCTGCAACGCCGCCTCCACCCGGGAGACCATCGGCATCATGTCGATCTCCAGCCTTCCGCAGGTGGGACAGGCCACCAGGTTGGGGCCGGTGGGCCGCTCCTGGAGGTTGGCCAGGATCTGACGCCCCACCCTCACCTCCTCCTCGGGCTGGTCCACCAGGGAGACCCGGATGGTGTCGCCGATCCCCTCGGAGAGGAGGATGCCGATCCCCATAGCGCTCTTGATGGCGCCTGTCGAGGTCGGGCCGGCCTCGGTCAGACCCAGGTGCAGCGGATAGCGGTTGGGGAGGCTGGCGAAGAGCCGGTTGGCAGCCAGGTTGGTGAGCACGTCACTGGCCTTGAGGCTCACCTTGATGTCCTGGAAGCCCAGCTCCTCCAGGATCGCGATGTGGCCCAGGGCGGCGTCCACCATGCGGCGCGCTACATCCTCGGGCCCCCCCTCGCCCCGGCCCCGGGCCAGCTGCTTGCGGTCCGGAAGGCTGCCGGCATTAACTCCGATGCGGATGGGTACCCCCAGTTCCTGGCAGCGACGGGCGATCTCCGCCACCTTCTCCGGCTGGCGGATGTTGCCGGGGTTGAGCCGGAGGCACTGGATGCCGGCGTCCAGCGCCATGAGCGCCAGAGGGGCGTCGTAGTGGATGTCGGCCACGATCGGCAGGCGGCTGCCCTTGACGATCTCCCGCAGCGCCACCCCGGCCTCCTCGGTGTCGCAGGTGACGCGGATCAGGTCAGCTCCGGCGTCCGCCGCTCGGGCGATCTGGTCCAGGGTCCCCGGGACGTCCTCGGTGGCCGTCTTGGTCATTGTCTGGACGCTGATCGGCGCCGCGCCCCCAATCACCACCGACCCGACCTTGATCGGCCTGGTCTTGCGGCGCTCGATCACCTGGTCAACCGGGAGATGTCGCCGAAGGTGACGTAGATGAACAGCATCACCAACAAGGCTAACCCAACTGTGTGCACCGCCGCCTCCAGCCGGGGACTCACCTGCCGCCGGCGGGCTGTTTCCAGCAGGATGAAGAAGAGGCGGCCACCGTCCAGGAAGGGGATGGGCAGCAGGTTGAAGAGCCCGAGATTGAGGCTGATGAGGCCGAGCAGGGTGGCGTAGACGGAGAGCGAGATCTGGGCGGCGATCGAGGTCTCCTGGGCGATGCCCACCGGGCCGGTGAGCTGCAGGTTGGGATTGTGATGTGGGGTGATCAGGGTCCAGAGGTTGACGAAGGTGGCCCCGATCTCCTGGGGCACGGTCCAGAACCCGACCGCCAGCGCCTGGTACCAGGGCATGGGTGCGCCTCCCAGTCCCGGCAGCAGGGGGTTGCCGGCGGAGGCCAGGTATCCGACCTGCCACTCAACCTGCAGCTGAGAGCGGGACACCTGGACCGTCCGGCGCTCTGTGCCCGCAAGGTAGGTGACCGCCAGCGCGCCTGAGCCAGGAACACTGGATGCCAGCTGGGCGGGCGGGGTGCGGGGGACCGCCTTGCCGTCTATGGCCACGATCTCGGCCTCCAGGGGGATCGGAGAGTGGGCCTGGAGCCCCACCCAGTGCAGCTCGGGACTGACCCGATAGGTGCGCGGCGCCCCTCCCCCCCAGGGCCTCATCTCGACCCGGACCGTCCGTCCCCCGGCCGCCTGGATGAGGTCGCGGATGCGCAGCAGGGAGGTGGTGGAGGTGCCGTCCACGCCGGTGATCTGATACCCGGACGCCGGCGCGCCGGCCGCTGCCAGCCCTCCACCCTGCTGAACCTCCGGAGAGGGCCCCCCGGCGGCGGCGACAGCGGTGAAGAGAAGCGCGGCCAGCAGGAGATTGGTGATCCCGCCGGCCGCCAGCACGGCCGCCCGCCGGGAGCGAGACGCCTTGAGGAACGCCCTCGGGCCGCCGCTGGCGGCCGGGTCCTCCAGCCCGGTCATCCCCGCCATGCGCACGTAGCCCCCGAAGGGGAGGAGGCGCAACGAATAGCGGGTCTCCCCGCGCGTGCGGCTGGCCAGTCTCGGCCCGAAGCCGATCGAGAACTCGTCCACCTGGATCCCGGCCCACTTGGCGACGGCGAAGTGGCCGGCCTCATGCAGGGAGATGACGACCA
>JAJYXT010000097.1 GCA_021801645.1 bacterium | reverse complement strand
TCCAGCCTGGCCATAGGCGCGGTATACGATGCCACCGCTCGCTGGATCGCCGAGCGCGACCCGGTCCAGGGGATCGATGACGTGATCATGCCGGTGGTCACCGAATGCGACGACTCCTACCTCAACCACGCCCGCTCCTTTCCGGTCACCTCCCGGCATGTGGAGCTGGCTCTGGAGCTGGCTCGGGACGGAGGCGTGGTTGCCGAGGGATGCGTGGGGGCGGCTACCGGGCTCCAGTGCTTCGACTTCAAGGGCGGGATCGGCACCGCCTCCCGGGTCCTGCCGCCGGCCGGCGGCGGATACACCGTGGGAGCTCTGGTGTCCACGAATTTTGGCGCCCGGCCCGACCTTCTGCTGGCCGGGGTGCCACTGGGGCAGGAGATCTCCGACCTGATGCCGGGTACCCATACCAGTGGCTCATGCATCGTGGTGGTGGCCACAGACGCCCCGCTCCTGCCCCACCAGCTCCGCCGCCTCGCCGCCCGTGGCGGGATGGGCCTGGTCCGATGCGGGTCGGTCGGGGCCAACGGGTCCGGCGAGCTGGTTCTGGCCTTCTCCACGGCCAACCGCATCCCCCGCTCCGCGCCCCAGGGCCAGGTCCACCCCACCGCCCTCCTGGACGGGGCATACTGGCACCAGCCCAGCTATTTCGACCCGCTTTTCACCGCTACCATCGAGGCGGTGGAGGAGGCAGTGGGCAACGCCCTGTTCCAGGCGACAACCACATACGGAAGAGACGGTAACGTGCTGCACGCCCTGCCGCTGGACCGGGCCCTGGAGTCCCTGCGCCGACACCGGGTCCTGAGAACGGCGGACTGAGCTGGAGGAGACTGTTGGTGACTTCCCAGACCACGATTGATGAGGCCGGCGCCACGGTCTTCGGCCAAGGCGCCCAGGAGGCCACGGTCCTCGGTCACTACATCGCCGGCCGGCTCCGCACCGGCGTGTCCGGGCGCAGTGGTCCGGTGTTCGATCCCGCCACCGGGAAAGAGGCCCGCCGGGTGGCCTTCGCCAGCCAGGAGGAGATCGACCAGGCTGTGGCCACCGCTCGGGAGGCCCAGGTGGGCTGGGCGCGCACCAGCATCTCTCGCCGCACCGAGATCATGTTCGCCTTCCGCCAGCAGCTCCATCAGCACCGGGAGGAGCTCGCCCGGCTGATCACCGCGGAGCATGGCAAGGTCCTCTCCGACGCCCTGGGCGAGGTGGCCCGGGGGCTGGAGAACGTGGAGTTCGCCTGCGGGCTCGGCCAGCTGCTCAAGGGGGGGCACAGCCTTGACGTGTCCACCGGGGTGGATGTCCACGAGTTGCGCCAGCCGCTGGGTGTGGTGGCGGGGATCACCCCCTTCAACTTCCCGGTGATGGTCCCCCTCTGGATGCTGGCCGGAGCCGTCGCCTGCGGCAACGCCTTCATCCTCAAACCCAGCGAGAAGGATCCCTCGCCATCGCTGCTGCTGGCGGAGCTGTTCACCCGGGCCGGACTCCCCGCTGGGGTGCTGAACGTGGTGCAGGGCGACTCGGTGGCGGTGGACCGGCTGCTGGATCATCCCGGGGTGGCGGCCGTCAGCTTCGTCGGTTCGACCCCGGTGGCCAAGCACGTGTACGAGGTGGCCTCATCCCGGGGCAAGCGCGTCCAGGCGCTGGGCGGGGCCAAGAACCACATGGTGGTCATGCCCGACGCCGATCTGGCGGTGGCCGCCGACGCCGCCGTCTCCGCCGCCTTCGGCTCGGCCGGCGAGCGCTGCATGGCCATCTCGGTGGTGGTGGCGGTTGGAGAGGTGGCCGACCCGCTGCGGCGAGCCATCGTGGAGCGGATTGCGGCCCTCCGCGTTGGCCCCGGCACTGTCCCCTCTTCTGAGATGGGCCCCCTGGTGACCGCCCAGCACCGCGAGCGGGTCGCCTCCTACGTGGGTCTAGCCGCGGAGGAGGGAGCCGAGGTGGTGGTGGACGGCCGGGAGCAGCGCCCTGACGGCCCGGGCTTCTTCCTGGGAGCCTCCCTGGTGGACCGGGTCCGGCCGGAGATGCGGGCCTACCAGGACGAGATCTTCGGGCCGGTCCTGGAGATGGTCAGGGTCCAGAGCCTGGATGAGGCGCTGACCACGGTCAATCACAACCTCTATGGCAATGGCACCGCCATCTTCACCCGGGACGGCGGGGTGGCGCGCCGCTTCCAGCGCGAGGTCGAGGTGGGGATGGTGGGGATCAACGTGCCCATCCCCGTCCCGGTCGGGTATTACTCCTTCGGTGGCTGGCGCTCCTCTCTATTCGGAGACACCCACATGTACGGGCCCGACGGCATCCACTTCTACACCCGCACCAAGGTCGTCACCACCCGCTGGCCCGAGGCTGGGCCGAGCCAGGTCGACCTGGGATTCCCGCAAACCAGATGACCGCTGAGAGCCATCCCGTGGATGCCGCCCAGGCGATCGCCGACGACCGCGAGCACGTCTTCCACTCCTGGTCCGCCCAGCGGCAGCTGCACCCCGTGCTGGTGACCGGGGGCAGCGGGAGCCACTTCTGGGACTCCGAGGGGCACCGCTACCTGGACTTCTCCTCCCAGCTGGTCTACACCAACCTGGGCCACCAGCACCCGGCGCTGGTTGAGGCGATCAAGCGCCAGGCCGACCGGCTCTGCACCGTGGCCCCGGCTTTCGCCAATGACGTCCGGGGCGAGCTGGCCCGGTTGATCGCCGAGCGCGCCCCCGGCGACCTGGACCAGGTCTTCTTCACGAACGGGGGCACCGAGGCCAACGAGCACGCGGTGCGCATGGCGCGCCTGCACACCGGACGGCACAAGGTGCTAGCCGCCTACCGCTCCTACCACGGGGCCACCGGCACCTCCATCGCCCTCACCGGGGAGCCCCGGCGCTGGGGCAGCGAGCCGGGATTTCCCTCCGTGGTCCACTTCATGGGTCCCTATCCCTACCGGTCGGCGTTCTATGCCTCCAGCGCAGAGGAGGAGTCGGAGCGGGCGCTTGCCCACCTCCGCCAGGTCATCGAGTTCGAAGGCCCGCAGTCGGTGGCCGCCGTCATCATGGAGACGGTGGTGGGTACCAACGGTGTTCTCATCCCCCCTCCCGGCTACCTCCCCGGCGTCCGCCGGCTCTGCGACGAGCACGGCATCCTCCTGATCCTGGACGAGGTGATGGTCGGCTTCGGCCGGGTGGGGGAGTGGTTCGCCTGCCAGGCCTTCGACGTCGTCCCCGACCTGCTGACCTTCGCGAAGGGGGTCAACTCCGGATACGTGCCCCTTGGTGGGGTGGTCATCTCCAAGCGGGTGGCGGAGTCCTTCGCCGACCGCCCCTTCCCCGGGGGACTCACATACTCCGGTCATCCCCTGGCCTGTGCCGCCGGGGTGGCCAGCATCGAGACCTTTGAGCGCGAGGGAATACTGGCCCACGTCCGCAGGCTCGGCACCGAGGTGGCCGGTCCGCGCCTGGCCCGGCTCGCCGAGGACCACCCCAGCGTGGGGGAGGTGCGCGGAATGGGTCTGATGTGGGCGATCGAGCTGGTGCGGGATCGGGACAGCCGGGAGATGCTGGTGCCCTACAACGCCTCGGGGGCGGCCAACCAGCCCATGGCCGAGGTGGCGGCGGCGTGCCGGGCCGGCGGGCTCTGGCCCTTCACCCACTTCAACCGGGTCCACGTGGCGCCCCCCCTGGTGATCTCGGAGGCCGAGCTCCTGGAGGGGATCGACATCCTCGACCACGCCCTGGACGTCGCCGACCGCTACAGCTCCACCTGAGCCGGATGGTCGGGGCGGGCCGCGGCTCGTCGGAGGGCACCGGCTGGGATGACCTCGTGTCTGAGATTGCCGAGTACGCTGCGGCCCCCCTGGTACTGGACGAGGCGGCGCGCGCGGCGGCCCGGCTCAGCCTGCTCGACTCCCTGGGGGTGGCCTGCCTCGGTGCCCAGCACCCGGACTGTGCGCCGCTCCTGGGAGCCCTCTGCTCCCCGCCCGACCCCGAAGGGGGAACCCCGATCCCGGGCACCCGGCACCGGGTGGGGCTGCTGGACGCCGCCTTCGGGATCTCCGCCGCCATCCGCTGGCTGGACTTCAACGACACCTGGCTGGCCGCGGAGTGGAGTCACCCGTCCGACAATCTGGGGGCCATCCTGGCGGCTTCCGACCAGCTCAGCCGGCACCGCCTGGCGGACGGCGGGGCTCCGCTCCGGGTCGCTGATCTCCTCGAGCCCATCTGCAAGGCCTACGAGATCCAGGGGGTGCTGGCCACGGCGAGCTGCCTGCACGACCGGGGGCTGGACCACGTCCTCCTGGTGGAGGTCGCCAGCGCGGCCGTGGGGGCCTGGCTTCTGGGAGCGGGCGAGGACCAGGTCCGGGCGGCCGTCTCCAACGCCCTGGCGGACGCATCCACCCTGAGGGTGTACCGGCACCAGCCGGTGGTGAGCTGGAGGAAGTCGTGGGCCGCTGCCGAGGCCGTCCAGCGGGCCCTGCGCTTCGCGCTCCTGGCTCTCCGTGGCGATCGAGGCTGTCCCAAGGTGATCTCGGCCCCCACCTGGGGCTTGAACGCCGTGCTGGGGGAGGAGGCGGTACGGCTAGGGGGTGAGCTCGGCTGCGCTGTGGCCCCGCAGGTGCTCTACAAGGTGCCCTGGCCGGCCGAGTATCACGGGCAGTCCGCGGTGGAGGCGGCCATCCGCCTTCGGCCGGCGCTCCAAGGGAGGCTCCGGGAGGTGCGGGAGATCCACGTCCGGACCCAGCGCTCCGGGGTGACCATCCTGGACAAGCGGGGGCCGCTGCCCACAGCCGCGGACCGCGACCACTGCCTCCAGTACATGGTGGCCGCGGCCCTGGTGTACGGGGAGCTCGACTACTCGGCCTACGAGGACCGGGCCGCTGGGAACCCGGAGCTGGAGCGGGTCCGGGGGCTCACCCGGGTGTCCGAGGATCCCGAGTACACCCTGGCCTACCACGATCCGGACCGTCGGGCCGTGGCCAACTCGGTCGAGGTCGAGCTGATGGGTGGGGAACGGCTCGGCCCGGAGGTGGTCTGGTACCCGCTCGGTCATCCGAGGCGCCGGCAGGAGGCGCTCCCGATGCTGCGCCGGAAGCTGACCCGCAACCTGGGTCGGGCGCAGGTCGCACCCGACCGGATCAGCGTTCTGGAGCGCCTCTTCGACGAACCGGAGCGCCTGGATGACATGCCGATACCGGAGCTTCTGGACCAGCTCTCCGGCTGAGATCCCTCCCTCGCGCCGAGGGCCGCGGCCCCTGTCTGAGGAGGGAGCGGTGGGTTCCGGCCCCGACGTCCGCAGCTCAGGTCGCCGTGGCTTGGCCCAGCTCACACGCACGGAGCCGGTTGCCGGCCCCACGGGGCCTCCGTCCTTGCCGACACCCGGCACCGGACCATATGCTCTCCTGGCCCTTGAAGTTACCCCCCTTCGCCTACCGCGCTCCGGAATCCCTGGAGGAGGGGCTCGAGCTGCTCGCCGCCAGCGACGGGGAGGCGAGGGTCCTGGCAGGCGGCCAGAGCCTCATCCCCATGATGGCTCTTCGGCTCGCCCGGCCCGCGCTCCTCATCGACCTGCGCAAGGTGAGAGGTCTGGCGGGAATCCAGGTGGACTCCTCAGGGCTGCGCATCGGGGCACTCACCACCGAGCTCGCAGCCGAGCGGAGTCCGGATGTCAGGGCCGGCAGCCCACTGCTCCTAGAGGCGCTGGAGTTCATCGGTCACCCCGCGATCCGCTCCCGGGGGACCGTGGGGGGCAGCCTTTGCCACGCCGACCCCGCCGCCGAGCTCC
>JAJYXT010000067.1 GCA_021801645.1 bacterium | reverse complement strand
CCCGGTGGCGGACGATCTCGTGGGTGGCCACCCGGCTCACGCCGTGCAGGGCGAAGGTGTAGTTGGCATGTTCCAGAACGCTGCCATGACGGCTGGAGAGGATGTTGAGGAAGTAGGCGCCCTGGTCCCGGCGGACCCTGCGCACGTTGGGGTTTAGCCCCGGCTCCCAACTCCGGTAGCAGGCTCGCCCGGCGAACTCCACCAGAAGCTCGCCATCGTTCACCTCCCCTTCGGCCTCGGCGAGTCGGCGGTCGAGCCAAGTGGCACCTCCAACCGCCTCCAGGTAGGCCCGCATCGCCTGGCGGTCCACACTGGGACGGCTGAGCAGGAAGACCTCCGGTTCGGTCTCCCTCACCATCTCGGGGCCGCCACCGGTGGCCCGAGCCTCACCCCAGGGCCGTCAAGGTTTCGTCGAAGCTGGCCCTCACGCAGGTGAAGCTGGGCACGTCCCGCAGGGTGTACGAGGAGGCCTCGGAGTCCCGAAGTGCCTGGACGCAGTCCAGGAAGTCCGCTGCGCTGTCGGTCTCGAAGGCGACCACAAACTCCTGGTCGTCAAGGCCAAAGGAGTAGGTGGTGTTGATCTTCACGCTGGGGAATAGGTGCCCGATGCGGATGTGCTCCTGCATCATGCGCTGGCGCTCCTCGTCCGGGAGTGACCACCAGGCCCGGGTCTTGACGAAGGGGTACACGAAGAGGTAACGCAGCTTCCCGGGGGCCAGGATCAGACGGTCGGTGGTCCCCCCGGCCTGCGGGTGCTCGGCGTCCACGTAAGTGGACCGCTTGGTCATGGCGGTGTAGCTGTAGGCGCAGCTCAGATAGCCGGCGAGGGAGGTCCGGTTGAGGTCCTGAAAGAGGGACTGGAGACGGTCAACCTCTTCGCTGACCGCCCAGAGCATGAAGTCGCAGTCACCTCGGGTCCCCACCAGCGTGTAGCTGCGCAGGAGGATGCGCTGGTTATGGTCCGCGAGGCGGTCGGCGTACTCCTGCCGGTGCACCCGCCTCAACTCGGGGTCCAGCCTCCTCCAGGCGGGGTCCACGCGGAAGAAGGCGAACCGCACCAGCTGCCGGGGGGCGGGTCGGGTGGCGTCGCGGATGCGGACCGGCCCGATCTGCGGCTCCGGTGGACTGGCAACCTCAGTCATCTCTTACTGAACTCCATTGTGCCTTGCTGGATCCCCTCGCTGCCGACCGGCTCCAGGTACCCGCAGGTGGGGCAGAGGTGTCCCCGACCGCGGCGCGCCACCTCCCTGCCGTCCTCGAGCCGAACCAGCCGCTCGTCTCCGTCCAACGACTCCCACCGTGCGGGGTCGCTGCCGCAATGTTCGCACCGCGTGGGGGGCGGGTTGAGGAGCAACTCACCCCCCGCCTGAGCAGAAGGCGAGGGCCGCCCGCAGCATGACCTCGACCCCTACGGGAAGGCACGCCTCGTCCAGGTCGAACTCCGGGTGGTGGTGCGGAGCCGATATGCCCGCCTCGCGGTTGCCACCCCCGAGCAGGAAATAGCATCCCGGCACCCGTTCCAGGAACAGGGCCACGTCGTCCCCCACGGTGATGGGGTCCGGCTCCACCAACTGAACTCCAGGGCTGGCGGCCACCGCATCCCGGACCAGGGATGCCATCCGGGGGTCCGAGACCACCGGGGGGCAGCCCGCCCCCACCACGGTCTCGGCGGAGGCGCCGAAGGAGGCGGCGATCCCGGCGGCGGTCTCCTCGATTCTCCGCAGGAGGCGCAGCCGGGTCTCGGCGCTAAAGGCTCGGACGGTGCCGGAGAGTCGCACCTCTTCGGGGATCACGTTGAATGCCTGACCGCCGTGGATCTGCCCCACGGTGACCACGGCGGACTCGAAGGGAGAGGTCTCCCGGGACACCAGGGTCTGGAGGCCGAGCACGATCAGGCTGGTGATCGGGACGGGATCCAGGGCCTGGTGGGGCAGGGCCCCATGGCCGCCTCGACCCCTCACCACCAGGGCGAACTCGTCGGCCGAGGCGAAGATCGCCCCATCGCGAACCCCGACCGTGCCCGCCGGCACCCCGCTCCAGATGTGGAGGCCCAACGCCCCCTCCACCGGCGGGTCGTCCATGACGCCCTCCCGGATCATCTCGTCTGCTCCTCCGGCGGTCTCCTCGGCCGGCTGGAAGGCGAGGCGCACGGCACCGCGGAGGTCGGCCCTGAGCTGCATCAGCCCCTCGGCCACCCCCAGGGCGATGGCCACGTGGGCGTCGTGGCCGCAGGCGTGCATCACCCCGGGAACTTCCGAGCGGTAGGGCCGCTCTGGGCCCCGCTCCTGGATTGGGAGGGCGTCGATGTCAGCTCGAATCAGAAGACGCTGGCCGGGGCCCGCCCCGCCCTGCAGCTCCGCCACCACCGCCCGCCCTCCCACCAGGAAGCGGGGGCTCCAACCTATCTCGGCGAGCCGGGACGCGATGTATTGGGCGGTCGGCCCCTCGGCCCCGGAGAGGTCGGGATGGCGGTGCAGGTGGCGGCGGTCCTGAGAGAGACGACCAGCCATCTCCCGGGCCACCCGTCGGGGGTCGGGCTCGCTCACCCTGGCACTCGGGAAAGCTGTCGGAGGAGAACCGCCGGGAGGCTGGAGTTGGCGCAGCAGACGGCGCCCAGGCGTCGCGCCTCGGGGGCCCAGCCACCGGCCTCCATGTGGGCGCCGAAGCAGACGGCGGGGAGTTCCGGCAGGCCGCTCCGCACCCGGCCAAGCAGCGCCAGACGGAGGTTCGCCTCGCGGTTGAGGTCCACGAGCAGGAGTTCGACGCCGCGGGCTTCGCTCGGGGTACGGACGTCCTGCACCCTCCACCCCTGCGGCACCGCCAGGGCAGTGACCCTTGACCGGACCATCAGCTCGGCTCCCACCAACCCCAGAGTCCGGCTGGCCGGCCGATGAGCCCTGGCCTCGACGGTCGCGCCCGGGTGCGGCTCAGCGGTGCTGCCCATACCCGAAGGTTAGCGGAGGGAGGGGCTGGGCACGGGAATGGGCGGGGCGCGTTGCCCGGCTGCCTCAGTCGAGCTGGGCTGCCATCCCGACGCTCAACACTCCGGGAACGGTGGGCCCGAGGTAGACGCCCAGCACCTCTGCGCGGCGCTCCACGAGGTGGCGCAGAAGCAGGGGCCAGGAGCGGGCTGGTGCGGCGGGGTCCCGGGTGGTCAGGGCACAGCGCCGGCAGACATCGACGACGTCGAGCACGGCGTCTCCGGCGCGGAGCCGGTGCCCAGCCCACGACCGCTCAGGAGCTGGGGTGGTGCCGCTGAGGTACAGGTTGGCCCGGAAGCGGCGGGGGTCCACCGGGGCGCCCAGCTCGGCCTCCAGCTGACCCACCCAGGAGAGGTGGACGGCATGAACCGGGGAATCATCCATGGCCGGCTCGTCCAGCTCCAGGAACTCGAGCCGCCGGCCCACATGCTCGGAGAGCGCCTCGGCGGCGGCCGGATCCCGGTGGCCCGCGTCGGCCAGCCCCGGCCCGGAGATAACCGCCTCTCCGGATTCCCACCGGGCGGCGAATGAGAGCAGGAGGGGGATCTCACGGGCGGTCACCGGATGTCCCGGGCGGTGGCCCGCGGGGTCCACGATGGCCACCCGGCGATCGCCGGGCAGGCCGCCCGCTCCCAACTCGACCGAGGCGAGCATCTCGCCGGCCATCGACTTCACCGGATAGCGCCAGATCTGCTCGAGTCGCATCGCGCAAACGTACCGGGTCTGGGCTCCCCGGCGAGGGCGGCCTACAATCGGCCCGTGGGAGCCGCGCTGCACGTCACCGTCGACGCCGTCCAGGAGATCGCCGCCTGGAGGGAGCGGGAGGGCCGGCCCACGGCCGCCTTCCGGGTTGACGTGCGCCTGGGCGGCTGCCGGGGATTCAAGCTCTTCTTCGACCTCGAAGACCAGGTCAACGACGACGACGAGGTGGTTGAGGTGGACGGGGTCCGGATCGTGGTCCAGCGCGACGGACTGCCGCTCGTCGCCGGATCGATCGTGGACTTCGAGGACAGCTATCGGGGTCGGGGATTCCGCCTCGCCAACCCCCGGGCGCGCAACGCATGCGGCTGCGGGACCTCGTTCATGGCCGACTACGACGAGACCGAGGTCGACGTCGACGGCTCATACGACCAGGTGGTGGCCGGAGCCGGCTGACCGCGGTTCAGCCGCAGTGGCGCCTGCGGCAGCGGCACACCCGACCCCGGATCGCCGCGAGCCGTCCCCGCACGGACTCGCCCCTCCAGGGGGTGACAAGGATGGCCACCGCCAGGCCCAGAACCAGTCCCACCCGGAAGCCCTGGAGGTAGCGCCGGGCGGGGGCCAGGAGCTCCTCGTCCACCGCCCGCCAAAAGGCGGCGATGCGCTGCTCAGGCGTGGGCTCCGGTGAACTCACCTCTCCCGCTCTCCGCCTGGCTCAGGGAACGAGAAAAAGGGCTCCTGGTCACGTTCGCTGCTGCGCAGCCTCTCGGTCAAGCCATGCGCTACGGGGCCCGCCACGCGGGCCGCCCCAGCGGCGGCGGCCGCCGCTCCGGCGGCCATGGGCCGGACCCGCTGCCAGGTGCGCGCGCCCCGTTCCCCGGTGCGAGTGGCCACATCGCGAACTCCCCGGTAGCCCTGGGCCAGGCGCCGCCTCGTCTCCGGTCCGGGGCGGGGGGCCACCAGAATGCCCACGGCCAGGCCGGCGGCCAAGCCGTGCCGCAAACCTCTCAAGTAAGCCATCGGTACCTCCACCTGTACTGGTCCTGGCGTCTATCAAACCACCGCTCAGCGCATCCCGCCGCCGGGAAGGTCGGGCTCCGAGGCTCAGTACAGAGAGGACGCCAGGCTGGCCCGGCCGGGCCCCACGGCCGGGTGCTCCGGCCCCAGCTGCTCGAAGCAGAGGAGGGCCACCCTACGGAGTAGGTCCCGGCGTTCCCCGGATGAGTCTGCCACCCCTCCTATGGCCTCTGTCGCCGCCTGGGCGAAGTCTCCCGCTCGGAGCGCCGCCAGCAAGTGGCCGTCAGCGGCCCCCGACGCCTCCTGGAGCTGGGCCCAGGCGCAGAGGCCGTCACAGACCCTGTCCTGGGGCGCGAGGGCGGCTACCTCACCTGCCTCGCGCGACCTTCCCTCCCGCAGGAGAAGCTCCGCGAGCTGGCGCCGTGCCGACAGGTGGGAGGGATCCGCGGAAAGAGCCGCCCGCAGGGACGCCTCGTCCCCGCCCTCCGCCAAGAGGTCCGCCTCGGAGGGCAGCAGCCGCTGTAGGAAGCTCCGAACCTGGGCCGCCGGCTGCGCCCCCACAAACTCCGCCACCACATGGCCATCCCGGAAGGCCTTGACCGCGGGAATGCCGCGGATGGCGAACATCCGGGCCAGCTCAGGACTCTGGTCCACATCCACCGCTCGCAGGAGAACCTGACCCTCCAGGCGGGACACCTCCTGCTCCAAGACCGGGCCAAGCTGGCGGCAGGGACCGCACCACGCGGCCCAGAAGTCCACCACCACCGGGCGCTCTGTCGACCGCTCCAGCACCTCGGTCGGGAAGGACGCCTGGTCCACCTCGACCTTGAGCGTCTCGGGGGCGGATGCCATCAGCTC
Organism: bacterium; assembly: GCA_021801645.1. Classification (GTDB taxonomy): domain Bacteria; phylum Chloroflexota; class Dormibacteria; order Aeolococcales; family Bog-877; genus JAJYXT01. Next base: position 311 of record JAJYXT010000067.1, on the reverse strand, counting down.
AGGGGATGGGCCGCCGGCGGTCATCGGTCTCCACCACCCCGGTGCCGTGGGCGCACACCCGGTCCGCCCAGCCCAGGTAGTTCTGCACGATCCGGACCGCTGAGGGAACCATCGAGCGGCGACGCGCCTCCGCGGTGTCGGCGTGCACCGACAGCGCCGCGTGGACCTCCTGCACGTGCAGGAGGAACTCGTCGTGGGTGATCCTCGCCTCCCCGAGAGGAATCCAGAGTTCGGGTGGGAAGCCCAGCGCGCGCATCGCGCGCTGGGCGTCTCTCACGTCGAACAGGCAGGTCTTCCGCCTACCGTCGTGC
>JAJYXT010000050.1 GCA_021801645.1 bacterium | reverse complement strand
TTCCCCCACCAGCGCTGGACGGGGAACCGACTGCCCTTGGGACCCACAGTCCCAAGCTGTGGGTCGGGCTCGTGTGCCTGGGGCTGTCGGCACGCACTGCCGATGTCACCTTCTGGGGCACGCTTCGCCGAGAGGAGCGAATCTGGCGCGACGGAAAACGAAAGGGACGCCCCCAGTAGCCTGATATGCTCGCCCTCCAAGTGAGAACGAGCGCCCCAGATCGAGATCAGTTTGATCTGGTCGTGATCGGTGGCGGTCCGGCCGGGGAGAAGGGGGCAGCGCAGGCCGCCTACCACGGTCATAGCGCGGCCGTGGTGGAGCGCCGCACCCGTCCGCTCGAGGCCGCCAGCGTCGTCGTGGGGGGCGTTCCGGTCAAGGCGCTCCGGGACACCGCCATATACCTTTCCGGTTGGGCCCGTCGCGAGACCTATGGGATCGCGATCCGGCTCTCCCCCGAGCTGGCCATGGACCGCCTTCGGAGTCGAACCCTCGACGTCATGTCGAGCATGGCTGCCATGCGGCGGGAGAACCTCCTGCGCCACCGAGTGACAGTGGTTCCGGGCGAGGGGCGGCTCGGGCCCGATCGGACCGTGGTAGTCCGAGATGACGACGGCGATGAGCGGATTCTGCGAGCTGGGGTGATCCTGGTCGCCACCGGCTCCCACCCGATGCACCCGCCGGAGGTGCCGTTCGAGGACCCGGACGTCCATGATTCCGAGACCGTACTTGCGATGCAGCGGCTGCCATCGGAAATGATGGTGGTGGGTGGCGGCCCGGTTGGATCCGAGTATGCCTCGATCTTCGCCGCCCTCGGTGTTCGAGTGACCCTGGTGGACCGAGGGCAGCGTCTCCTTCCGATGCTCGACGCGGAGGTGTCGGCTGGCCTCTCTCGGATCCTGGGTGGCGCCGGGGTGAGGTTCATGTTCGGTACCCAGGTGGATTCCGTGGGGCGGGACCGCAGGGGGCTGCGGGTGGTGGTGAACGGGAGGCCCCTCCGTCCCGATGTGGTGGTCCACGCCGTCGGGAGGGTCGGCAACGTGGAGGGGCTCGGCCTGGCCGAGGCGGGGGTGGAGGCCGACGCCAGGGGGCGCATCCTCGTCGACCGAGACTTCCAGACGACCGCCGCCGGCATCTTTGCCGCCGGCGACATCATCGGTCCCCCCGGGTTGGCGTCTGTGAGCATGGAGCAGGCTCGGGTGGCCATGTGTCGCGCCTTCCAGATCCACTTCAAGGACGCCGTGGACCCCCTTGTCCCCACCGGTATCTACACACTTCCCGAGGTCGCGATGATCGGACTGACGGAAGCGGCTGCCGTGGCGGCCGGTGAGGATGTGCTGACCGGTCGAGCGCTCTTCGAGGGCAACGCCCGAGCCAGGATCGCGGGTTCCAGTGAGGGGCTGGTCAAGCTGGTGTTCCGGGCCTCTGATCGCCGCCTCCTGGGGGCCCACATATTGGGCGAGGAGGCCACGGAACTGGTCCATGTGGCTCAGGCGGTGCTTCATGCGGGCGGAAAAATCGACGAGTTCATCGACACCACCTTTAACTTCCCGAGCCGGGCGGACGCCTACAAGTACGCCGCCTACGACGGGCTCCAGCGGCTGGACCACCTTCGCGAGTCCGGGCCCGACGCCATGGGGCCCACTGACTAGTAGGTGACCGGAGGCGCGGCCGAGCCATCGATCGCCGCAGGGGCTGGCGTACCGAGGAGGTTCACGGGTCGTTAGTGCTACCATGTGCACACCATGAGTTACTCAGTGGGCATTAGGGAGCTGCGACAGCAGGCGAGCGCCATCCTCCGCCGGGTGGCCGCCGGAGAGGCCATTCAGATCACTGAGCACGGGCACCCAATCGCTAGGATCGTGCCCCTCAACCCAGGGGTGCTGGACCAGATGGTGCTCGAGGGCAGAGCCACGGAGAGCGCGGGCGACCTACTAGACCTACTCGACGACCTGGGACTGCCGGCTGAAGCGGTGGGAGCCATGCTCCCGTCCGAGGCGCTGTCGGAGCTGCGATCCGATGAGCGGTAGGGTCGCGTACCTGGACAGTTCCGCCTTCGTCAAGCTGGTGGTCGCCGAGCCAGAGTCCGCTGCGCTGCGCCGCGTCCTGGGCCGGTGGCCCAACCAAGCGTCATCGACGCTGGTCCGGACAGAGGTCGTCAGGTCGCTCCGGCGCTCGGGAAACGGTCACCTGGTGGGAGCAGCGCGTCGGCTGATCGGCGCCATACGACTGGTGCGTCTCGACGAGCCGCTGCTAGATCGCGCGTCTGAGCTGGAGCCGGCGCATTTGAGAACGCTTGACGCCATCCACTTGGCAACGGCCATGGCGATCGGGCCCGACCTCGGGATCTTCTTCACCTATGACGACCGGCTGCAGACGGCAGCCTCCGCCAGTGGACTGGTAGTCGCGGCACCTTCCTGACTCATGGCTCTCGCAAGGTGAGACGCCAGTGCCAGAGTCATGCCTGTCGCGACCGCGTGACCTGAACTGAACGTGCTTGGGGTGCGGTCCGGCTGAACCGTGGGGGTGGCCGCCCTGTCCGGCAGGGACCTCCCCGCCAGCAGGCGCCTGGTCCACCCTGGGGTGGTCATTGGGCTCCGAGGATCTGCCGTCATCTGATTGGCGGTCGGGACTCGCGCGGGCGGGGCAGCTACCGAGATGGTTTGAGTAGCTCGGGCGGTGCTCTCTGCGATCGGAAAGGTAGACGAGTTCCTGGACACCGCGTTCAAGTTCCTGAGCCGAGCGGGCAGCTTCAAGTACGCTGCCTACGACGGGCTCCGAAGGCGGGCCCACCCTCGCGAGTCCTGGCCCGGTGCCCCAAGAGCCATCTGGCGGGTCGGCCTTGGCGGCGCAGCAGACCCATCGATCGCAGAAGGGGCTGGGGAACTCCCTCGCTTTGCAAGCCTGCGCCGAGCCCAGTCGACGCGCCATCGGGGCACATCTGCCCGCGGGCCCCTGGGTCGAGACAGTCGACCACGGGCGGCCTGGCCCTGCCGCCGCCGAAGTGGCGCCATAATGCCTCCCGCAACTCGGCCGGCGATGGGCTTCATCTCACCAACGGGTGGAGGGCGGAGGGCAAACTTTGGTCGACGCAGAGCGCATCGAGTCCCTGTCAGCGGTTTTGATCCGGTCCCCCGACCCGGCACGGCTGGCGGCGTTCTACCGGGATGGGCTGGGGCTCCCACTTGTCGCCGAGGAGCATGGTGCTGGGGCACACTTTGGCTGCGAGCTTGGCGACGTCCACTTCGCGATTCATCCCGGCGACCCCGGTACCGGTGCCGGCCCGGTACGCTTCGCCCTGTGGGTATTTGACCTCGCCACCTACGTTGCGGGGCTGCAGCGTACGGGAATCGAGTGCCTGTATCCGATCGAGAGATTGGGGGAAGGTTCGTGGGTCACCGCCGTCCGCGACCCGGATGGCAATGAGGTGGAGTTGACCCAGATGAGTGATGCGTGGATTCGGCACCTGGCCGAACGTCGTCGGGCCGGGGCAGACGTCATAGCCCGCCTGTCAGCTGAGCCTTGACCTAAATCACCCTCGGGCCACCCGGCACCACTTCACGCCCGGCTGCTCGAGGTCAGTGCACGATCGGGCCGGCAGATGGAAATGTGTGGCCCTGTGGCGACTGTCGCCCCCGCTCGCCCTGGGCGGGATGACCGATCGGCGACGAGCCGGGTGGGGGGACTCTTGCGCGGGCGGTAATGAAGTTCGGGGCCCAATCTTGGGCACTCCCTGCTGGTGGCCACGCACAGGTCGGCCACTCTTGAACGCCGGCTCTACTGGGCGGCAACCTGCGGCCGCGGCCCTAGGGGGCCGGTCCTACGACACTGGTTCGCGGAGCACGGACATGATGAACCCGGTCTTGGCCGCGGAGTATGCCTCCCGGTCATGGGCATGCTTTTTCGCCAGTTCTTGCTTGAGCTGCGCGTACCGCTGCACCAGCCGGGGGTTGGCGCGTAGCGCGTCTCGGAAGGCCAGCTGCTCGGCCCAGCGGCCGCTGTCAGGAGTCAGCAGGTGCAGGTGAGCGGTTCGGACTTCCTCAACGACTTGCACGAGGAAGCGACGCCAAGGTCGCGCGTCAAGATCCGGAGGCACCAGATGCCATCCCTCTCCGAGTGCGTCGACGGCGGCGGGCGCGCAGTCCAGATTGGCAACGGCAGCTTGAAGGTCGAGGATCGGCTTGGCCGCAAGCCCCGGTATGGCGGTCGACCCAACGTGCTCCACAGGAGCAACTAGCCAGCGTGACAGGGCCGCGTCCAGCTCGCGGCGCAGCCGATCGCCGAGTCGCAACCACGCCGGATCCGCCGGGCGGATCTCAACTTCCTCGCTCGCCCACTTGGGCCAGTCCGCCACGTCAGCCATGATCCCACAGGCGGATCGAGCCGAGGTCGCCCATAGACTGAGAGCGTCACCGGGGCACCTTGCGACTCCGTCGGCACCTCCTGCCAGGCCGACCGGATCGAGACCGGTCAGGCTCATTTCGAGGTGAGCGTGTCCGACCCGGTCGGTCCTGGCAGCGGACTGCGGCTGCTTAATTTGGCTTCGGGTTGCGGACGGATCGGCTGAGAGCTCGCACGCAGGTGCCACCAATTCGTCGGGCTAAAGTGTCTGCCCCCCTCACAAATCGGGCCCTGGCGGCCGAGGTCCTTGAGGTGCTAGGGATCGCGGGCCGGTTCCCCATTTGCCTGGGGATCGCCGGCCCCGCCGACAGGGGAATCTCCGCCCGCAAACGCACGCCCACCCTGCCGGTGGCCAACGGTGCGCCTCCTCCGACCTCATGGGAAGGCTGTGGCGTCGATCGGGTCCGTCCCCCAATTCCAGGGTTCCAGCGGCTGGACGGGCGTCGGCCTGCACGGCACCTCCTCATCGGTACAGTTCAGCCCCGACCGTCGCCAGCCTGATCCGCGCCGCATTGCCCTCCCCCTGAAGGGCCTTCCCGTCCAGACCCCTGGGCAGGTGAGCCGCGCCGGCCCTGCTATGCTGGACCGGCATTCGCAATTTGGCGATGCGGCCTCTTGGTGATACCTCGCCCCGCTGATGAAGCGGCGTCCTCGAGAAGCGTGCTTACAGCGAAGTCGGCGAGGGCGCATTGGGGCCATAGGCCCAGGAACACCCACATGAATCCATTCGAACAGCTGGGAGTGCGCGCGCGCACTCTGGAGAACCTGCGGCGCCAGGGCCTGGACACACCGACCCCGGTGCAGACGGAGGCGCTACCCCTCCTCATCGACGGTAGGGACTGTGTCATCCAGTCGCCGACGGGGTCCGGGAAGACCTTGGCCTTCCTGATCCCCATGTCGGAGCACCTCGACGGTCATCAGCAGAGCCCTCCCCGGGCCCTCATCGTCACCCCCACGCGGGAGCTGGCTACCCAGATCGGAGGCGTCCTGAGCCGCCTCGACCCGCGGCTGCGGCAGGCCCTGGTCTTCGGGGGAGTCGGCTATCAGGGCCAGATCAACCAGCTGCGGACGGCCGATGTGGTGATCGGCTGCCCGGGCCGGCTGGTGGACCTGGCGGAGCGCGGCGCCGCCCGGCTGGGCGCGGTGCAGTACCTGGTCCTGGACGAGGCGGACGAGATGCTGGACGCCGGGTTCGCCAAGGACGTCGAAAAGCTGGTCGAGCGGACCAACCAGCGCACCACCACGAAGGCCCGGCAGACGGTCCTCGCCTCGGCCACCATGCCCGACTGGGTCACCAAGATGGCGGCTCGCCACCTGAAGACCCCGGGAAGGGTGGCTGTCGAGCCGCCGGAGGAGGTGGCGCTGGAGCACGGCCTGGTGTCCCTGCCGCGGGCCGGGAAGGTGGCCTACCTCAGCCAGCTGCTGGCCCATTCGTCCTCCACCATCGTCTTCCACCGCACCAAGCACGGGACCAAGAAGCTGGCCCGCGACCTGAGCCTGCTGGGACACCCCACCGCCGAGCTGCAGGGCAACCTCTCGCAGGCCGCCCGCGATCGGGCGCTGGCGTCCTTCCATCGCCGCGA
>JAJYXT010000090.1 GCA_021801645.1 bacterium | reverse complement strand
CCCGCTGGATGCTCGAGGTCACGGGCACAACTGTCACCACTCCCCGTCCCAGCTTCGACGCCGAGGCGTTGGCGCCGTCGTTGCTCACCACAACGGCCGGGCGGCGCTTGTTGGCCTCCGCACCCCTGACCGGTTCCAGATCGACCAGGAGGATCTCACCCCGGAGCATCGGCTCGGACTCCGTCGCCGGCGGTCTGGTCCCAAGCCGAGGCCTCTCCCGACTCCTCCCACTCCAGGAACGCGTCCTCGTATGCCGGGCCGAGCTGCGCCCCGCGCAGAAGGCGCACCGCCTGGTGCAGGACCGCCGACCGCGAGGGGAAGCTCTGCGACCGGGCGTACGAGTCCAGGAACTGGATGTCCTCCGCGGGGAGGCTGACACTAACCTTCATACCCGAATACTACCAGAGGTAGCACGCTGGTAGCAGGCGCCGTCGGGACCTGGCATTGCGTCCGCTCGCCGCTCTCGCCCCTACCTCCACTCTCGGACGAAGCGGAGCTTGCAGTCTTCGATCGCTGTCCGAGTTCGAGGATCCCGCCGGCCGCCGGGCGAAGGCCCGAGTCGCTACGTCTGGGCCCCGCCCGATAAAGCCTCACGGACAAGCGCCCTGAGCGCTTCGCCCTTAGCCCCGGTCAGGTGAGCGTGCTCACGGAATTGAAGGTATACCCCAGCGCCTTGGCGATAGCTACCCACCTGGCCTGGTCCATCGTCGCTCGCGTCAGGCTTTGAGCCGGCTGGAACCAGCACGTAGCCGAGGCGCTCCGCCACCTCTTCCGGTTGTGGATGGGAGCTCCTAAGGACCAGCGTCATCCAGCCTTGGTGGGGCCGGACGTATGCCCGGAGGCGGCCACCGCCGTCTTTCCAACCGACGTACGCCTTCCCGCCCCAGTCGGCCCCACCAAGCTCCGCGGCGCAGGACTCCACCAGGTCGACCAGCCCTTCGAGCAGCTGCCGCGCCGCCTCCGTCTTCAGTTGGCCAAGGTGCCATACTCTCCCATCGTCAGGCTCCGGAACCGGGCCATTGGGGCCGGCGTGGGCTGGCGCAGCCACTGCCGCATAAGCGTTCCCCACGGCCGCCCTCAGCACTTCCCCTCGCGCCCCGCTCAGGTCACCCATATGGCGAAGCTGAACCGACAAACCTCCGTCATCTGGGTGGTCTCGCACCTGGCTCGGCCCATCGTTCCTGGTGTTGGGTGCCACCCCGGGGGCCAGATACTCGTACCCGAGCTGCTCCGCCAACTGGGCCGCGGTGAACGACGACCGCCAGAGCTGAAACCAGACGTATGCCTCTTTCGGGTAGGCCCGCGCCCACGTGTGGCCCCGGTCATCCTTCCAGGCGAGGTACCGCTGTTGGGCCCAATCCGGCTCGCCGATTCCGTCCGCGCAAGACGTGACAAACGAGACCAGTCCCAAAAGGCGTGTCCGAGCACTCTCCGATTGAAGCTGCTGCAAATGCCACGACTTCCCGTCCTCCAGCCATGGCTTCCCGCCCCTGGCCTCTGGCACCGGGCCTGACTTGAACCGTTGCCAGAGCGCCACCAGTTCCTCGGGGTCTAGTTCGTAGGGAATGAGCTGGGCAAGGTCGTACCCATCCAGGTGTTGCTCGGGCGCTGCCGAGCCATCGGCTCTGAACTCCAGGCCCTCGCCCTGCAGCACCGCCCGCACGTCACGCCCGTCAGCCGGATCCAACCAGTGAAATCCCGCCGCCACTCGGCCCTGATTGTCCAGGACCCGGTGCGCATTCTCGACCCGCGAGGAGGCCAGGTGTGTACCCACGGGCTGAGCGTGCGTCTGCCCGAGGGCGGCAAGGTCGCCGTACGAAGTCCAATACCCCGCCGGAATCGCCCTCACCGCGGCGTCGATGCGGCTCCAGTCGAATCCGAACACCACGCCCTTGGACCCCGGCGGCGGGCCCGGCCAGATGGTGACGACTCGGTCAGCCAGTTGGGCACCACGCTTCTCGATCTCCTCGCGGCCCCATCGTTCGGACTTCGCGATGGCGCGCGTGAGCTCCAGATGACTTTCGGCGTAGATGGCCCGTTTCTGCTCGAAGGAGCTGTTGCCCAGCTCGGGGTTGTAGCCGGTGAGGGTGAGGTTGCCGAGCGTGTGCCCCGATTCCGCAAAGAGCCCGTCGGGGTCCTCGCCGAGCTCACTGAGCTGCTTGCGCCACTCGGGCGTCAGGGTCTGGGGCAGGATGTGCTCCACGCTGAGCTTGGCGCTCCCGAGGGGGACAGCTTCCTTGTGCTCCCAGGTCTCCTCCAGCCGTTCGAGGATCAGCCGTCGCTGATCAGCCCGTCCCATGAGGTAGAAGGGGCGCGAGAGAACCGCTGCCCGAACCTGCTCATCTGTAGGCCAGTAGCGGCGCGCGCCCGACAACCCTGACCGGACCGCATCGCGCACCGGAGTCGCGCCATCCACGTCCCTAATCAGTTCGATGAAGAGGCGATTTAACTGATTGGCGGGCACCTGGCACAGGAACCGGCGCACGATGAACGACTCCAGGTAGCTGAGCGTCAGCCGCAGATCTTCGATCGTGCATTGGCCCGCGTCCTGCAGCCCGTACAGATGCATTATCAGCGGGTAGGTCGTCTGGGCTCCCCACCGGTTCAGCCGCTGGAGGCTCGAACGAACCACAGGGTCCGGCTCCCGGCCCGGGTCAACCAACCTGGCGTAGAAGGAGGCCTGGTGGGCCAGTTCCCGGACTTGCTCCGCCACCTGGTCCTCGCGTCCGGCTAGCGGCTCAAGGCGCTCCTGGTGACGACGGTACACCTCGTCCCGGGTGACATCCAGACCTCGGCGCTGCAGGTCCACCCGCGCCAGGCCCTCTAGGTTCTGCTCGCTGCCGAGGAGGTGTTCCATCGGTTGCCAGACTTTGGCGTGGATGTCTTCGCCCATGCGGGGAAGCAGCATGAAGATGAAATTGCGCAGAAGGTCAGCCTGGGTAAGGCCCACACCAGTACCGTTCAGGGACGCAAAGATGGCATATGGATTGTCTTCGGCTTCGGTTGTGATCTCGATAACCGCCAGCCGATCGACGATGACCTGGCGCATGAGCTTGAGGTCGAACTCAGTTCGTCCGTCCCCATCGGCCAGAGGCGGCCCGGCCCGAAGCGATTGCCCCAGGAACGTGAAGCTTGCGGTGATCTTGCTGGTGGTGACGGTCGCAGGCTCCCTGTCCATGCAGGCGAAGAAGGCTGCCCGGTCCGCTGTCGCGGGCAGCATCTTGTAGCGTTCCATGCCATCCGCGTACTCGTTCTTCAGGTAAAGCCGGTCGTATTTCGCCCGAGCGTCGGGGTCCTTCTCGGACTCCAGATCTCTCAAGGCTGCGAGGGCAAGAAAGAGAGTGATCAGCCGCTGTTGCCCGTCGATGACCAGGTAGGGCGAAACGCCATGGGCGCCCGTCAGGATCGGGGCGAGCACGAAACTGCCCAGGAAGTGTCGGGATCGCTTCGGCCAGCTGGATCCCTGCCGTTCCTCCACGAGCAGCTCGTACTGGGCCAAGATGTCGGCCCAAAGCTGCTTCAGCTGGTCTCCATCCCACGTGTACGGCCGCTGGAAAATTGGCACCCGGTACTGCTTCTGACCCTCGATGAGGGGCTTGAGAGTGGTGGGACCAGCCTTCATGGGGGGATATCATAGAGTCACGCGGTCGTTCGGCTCCGAGCTGCAAGGAACCCCCCGGGTGTGGGCACAGCCAAGCGCTTCCGCCACTTGACCCCGGGGCTCCCTCCTTGAAAGTGCTTTCACGGGTTCCAGCCAATGGCGGTGGGTGCGCACACTCCTGAATCGCTCGGGCCGCGGGGGCTTCGAATCCCGGCCGTGCCCGGATCGGCATTGTCCTCCGTGAGCGGTGGCCGGGCATGTCGGGTCCAAGGACCCCGCCCCAACTTCGGAGGAGAGCGGGGGGGCCGAGCTTCCTCAGGCACGGGCTGGTGCGTGCAGTCATGGTGGCGCTGGCAATGCCTCCTGCGAGCACCAGTGACGGCTCAGTCCGAGCAGAGCGTGTCGAATATGAGCTCCGACCCGGTCGGGATTCCGTCTCCCCCTTCCCTTCCGCACCGGACCGCCATATGCTGGGCGGAAGGCGCCACCTAGGGACGCGCCCCCTGGGGGACTACCCAAGTAGCAGGGCGGGCGAGCAAGTGATAGGATGATACATATGTTCGTGCCACTGTCGCAGGCACACCTCGACGAGGCCGCGGCGGTCCTTGCGCTGGCCGCCGCCACCGAGGGGCCCTGGTACAGAACCGCGTCTGTGATCGAGGATGCGGGCAGTGCCCTCCGCATTCTCAGCCGGGAATGGTCGGGCTTCGAGCTAATGCCAGAGCCGGAGCTCGCCGCTCTGGTGAACCGCGTCACACCCGTGGATGTCGCTCGCTTTCGGGCCGTAATCGAACTCCAGCAAGCAGCGGGGGTCCGCGTGGTCACGGTACTGGATCAAGACTACCCCATCAATTTGCGCCAGATCTATAATCGCCCTCCGTTTCTTTTCGTGAAAGGCCCTCTCCAGGAGCAGGACGCCAAGTCGATTGCCGTCGTTGGGACGAGGCAGGCCTCCGACCGTGGCCGAGAGTTGGCGGCTCTGGTGTCCTCGAGGCTGGTCAGCCATGGCGTCACGGTGGTCTCCGGGATGGCGCAAGGTATCGATGCAGCGGCTCATAGAGCCGCGCTGGCCGCCCGGGGACGGACGATCGCTGTCCTAGGTACGGGGATCGACCGAGTCTATCCGCCTGAGCACGCCCGTCTGGCCCAGGAGATCGTGGATGCCGGAGGAGCCATGGTCTCCCAGTTCCTGCCGGGATCGGGGCCGACCCGCTTTTCCTTCCCGATGCGCAACGCCGTGATGAGTGGCATAGCCATCGGCACGGTGGTTGTCGAGGCGTCCGCGACGAGCGGAGCGAGGCTCCAGGCCCGACTCGCACTCGAACATGGGAAGCGGCTTTTCTTGGTGCGGCCGCTGGTTTTGGAGCAGGAGTGGGCCCAACGCTACTCGCACCGGCCAGGGGTAAGAGTTGTGGAGTCGGTCACCGACATCCTCGCAGCACTGCCAGAAGTTGGGGCGCCGCCGGCCCAGTTAACGCTGCGGTGACGGCTGGTGCCGTCCGCCCAGGATCTAGCCGACTCGGCCGCAGGCTACCTAGTCGCCGTGCCACCAGTCGCCGATGGCGTCTGCGACCTGTGCCACGGAGCCCCAAACCCTGGCTATCGGCGCTGCTTCAGCTGTGCCGAGACGTCCGGACAGGTGGCCCACCCAGTGGCCACGGTAGTCCCCATATCGCTTTACCAGATCGGGGGCCAGCTGCATCATGTGCTGCGGGGATACAAAGATAGCCCTGACTACGCCGTCAGGGCTCAATTCTCGCTCATCGTCGCAGCCCTGCTCACACGCTTCCTCTGGCGCCATGGAAAGTGCTTGGCAGCGGCTGCTGGGGAATCGTGGGATCTGGTGACCACCGTTCCCTCCAGCCGTGATAGGACGCTGCCGCATCCACTCGACCGGGCAATCCAGCTCTCAACTTGGCTGCGGAGCCAGTCCCGTCCCGTGCTCGCCAAGGGAGCCGGCGATGTCCGGCACAACCAGGCCGATGAGGGGGGATACGTGGTCACTCAGGAGGTGCGCGGGCGACAGATTTTGCTCTTGGACGACACCTATACCACTGGCGCCTCGCTGCAGAGCGCGGCATCGGCTCTGGCGGCGGCTGGCGCCAGGGTGGTGGGGGCCGTCCCGGTGGGCCGAGTCATCAATCCCGAGTTCAACGCGCAGGCTAAGTCGCTGTGGGGACGCGCGACCGCATTCCCCTTCGACTTCGAGCGGTGCTGCGTGTGCGCCGATGGGTGATGCTGGCCGTATATGCACGCCTACGACATCCCGGTGCGACTGCGTAGCCGCCAGCGGCAGCGCTGGACGCTCGCTCCAGCGGGGCGAAGCTGGCCCGCGCTGTCCGCCCACCGGTTTATCGGTGCCCCACCCGCCGTCCCCGAT
>JAJYXT010000058.1 GCA_021801645.1 bacterium | reverse complement strand
ACCACCACCGCCAGAGCCAGGGAAGCCCAGAACGCGGTGCTGGCTCCGAGGTGATCCTGGGCCAGGAGGGTGGCCGCCGACGAGGCCAGGACCAGGGCCACGGTGTTGAGCACCAGAACCGTGGACAGGTAGCCTCCGGGGTTGGCATGCAGGCGCTCGATGAGCGCCGCCCGGCCGTCCCCCTGCTCCCGCCTCGCGCGCAGCCGGACCCGGCTCACCGAGGTGAGGGCGGTCTCGGCGGTGGCGGCCAGGGAGGCCACGATGAGCGCCACGACCAGCACCACGAGCAGCCAGGCGCTCAACTCCGCGCCCTCTCCAACTCAGCGGACTCGCGCCGACCTGGCAGCCACTCCGTGAGGGAGAGGGCCTCGGGCAGGCGGCTGCCTCGTCCTAAGTCCGACGGTGAGCCTGGGCCCATCTGGGCGCAGTTTAGCAGTCGGCCCTGACCGCCCCTGGGCCGGGCTCAGCGGAAGAGGGCGGACACGCTCCGACCCTCGTGGATCCGCACGATCGCCTCGGCGATCAGGGGCGCGACCGAGACCTGCGACACCTTGGGGTTGCGCTGGCCTTCGGGGCTGAGCGGGATGCTATCGGTGACCACCACCTCATCGACGTCCGCCTCATCGATCTTGCGCAGCGCCCCGTTGCTCAGCACTCCGTGGGTGGCCAGGACGTCCACCGACACCGCTCCCCCGGCTCGTAGGGCCGTCGCGGCCCCGGCCAGGGTGGAGGCGGTGGAGATTAGGTCGTCCACCACGACGCAGCGGCTGTCCCGGACGTCACCGATCACGTTCAGCACCTCGATGTCGTCGTCCCGGGGCCGCCGCTTGTCGATGATGGCGAGGGGGCACTCCAGCAGCCGGGCGATGGCCCGGGCCCGAGCCGTCCCCCCCACGTCCGGGGAGACGATCACCAGTGGCTGTCGTCCGTGCCGACTGCGGATGTGGGAGGCCAGGATCTTGCTGGCGGTCAGGGCGTCGACCGGGATGTCGAAGAACCCCTGGATGGCCTCCGCGTGGAGGTCCAGAACGATCATGCGCTCGGCCCCCGCCACCTGAAGGAAGTTGGCCATGAGCTTGGCGGAGATGGGGTCCCGGGCCCTGGTCTTCTTCTCCTTGCGCTGATACCCGTAGTAGGGCAGGACGGCATTGATGCGGGCGGCGCTGGCTCGGCGCAGAGCGTCCAGGGTGACGAACAGCTCCATGTAGTTCTCGTTCACCGGGGGACAGGTGGGCTGGATCACGAACACGTCGTGGCCGCGGACCGACTCGCCGATCTTGACGTCGTATTCCCCATCGGCGAAGCGGGTGATCTCCATGGGAGCGAGCGGAACCCCCACGTCCTCGGAGATCTTCCGGCCCAGCTCGGGATTGGCGGTGCCGCAGAGCAGCATGAGCGGACCGTCGGCGCCCCTCACTCGGCCTCCTCGGCCTGGACCTCGGCCACCGGGCGGGCCCCGGCGCGGTGCCGCTCCACCCATCCTTCCAGGTTGCGCTGGCTGCCCCGAGACACAGCCAGCGCCCCGGCGGGCACGTCCTTGGTGATCACCGACCCCGCCCCCGTGTAGGCTCGCCGGCCCACGGACACGGGAGCCACGAGGACGGTGTCGGAGCCGATCCTTGCCCCCTCGCCCACCACGGTGCGGTGCTTCGCCAGCCCGTCCCAGTTGGCGATGATGCTCCCGGCCCCGATGTTGACGTCGGCCTCCAGCTCCGCATCCCCCACGTAGCTGAGGTGGGGCACCTGGCTCCCCGGGCCGATGGAGCTTCTCACGACCTCGGTGAAGGTCCCGAGATGGCTGCCCTGCCGGAGCTCGGTCCCGGGGCGGACGCGGTTGAACGGGCCAACCTGAACCCCCTCCTGCAGCTGGCAGAGGCGGAGCTGGGAGCGCTCCACACGGCAGCCGTCACCCAGCTGGCAGTCGACCAGCTCGGCGAAGGGACCGATCTGGCATCCGCTCCCCACCCGGACCCGGCCGCGCAGGACGGTGGCGGGCTCGAGGACCGTGTCCTGGCCCACCTCCACATCGCAGTCGACCCAGGTTGACCAGGGGTCCCTGACTGTAACCCCACCCGCCATGAGCCGCCTCAGGGTCCGCTGACGCATCGCCCGCTCAGCCTCTGCCAGCTGGAGCCGGTCGTTCACCTGGAGCATCTCGGACGGGTCCTCGAGCTCCAAGGTCCGGCAGCCGCCGGGAAGGAGCTGGGGAGCCCAACTCAGGTACCTCTCCCCCTGGGAGTTGTCCGAGGTCACCCGATCCAGAGCTGACCAGACGCCGGGCTGAGGGAACAGGTACACCCCGCAGCTGACCTCCACCCTAGCCGCCACCTCCGGGGAATCCGCCCACTCCACGATCTCCGCCAGCTGGCCGTCCGGTCCCCGCCGCACCTGCCCGTAACCCTCCGGCGTCTCGGTGAAGCAGGTGAGGAGCACTCCCTGCTCGCCGGCTGCCGACCCCGCCTCCCCCAGTCGGCGCAGGGTCTCGGCGGTGAGCAGCGGCATGTCCACCGGCACGACCAGGAAAGGGCCGTCTCCCTCAAGCTGCGGGCGGGCGGCGAGCAGGGCGTCGCCGCTGCCTCTGGGCTCCGGTTGGTGGACCACCTCGGCCCGGCCGGTGAGGAACTCATCCAACTCCGGCTGGTCCGGTGCCGTGACCACCACTGGCGGCGCGGGCGAGAGCGCTGCGGCGGCGCGCAACAGGTGCTCGACCATCGGCAGCCCCCCCACGGTGTGCAGCGCCTTGGTCCGCGAGGACACCATCCGGGATCCGCGACCGGCGGCCAGGATCACGACGCGCGGCCCAGAGCGATCCGACAATTCCCACCTCGCGGCCCACCGGTCTCCAGCCCCAGCTCGGGGCGAGTATATCAACGGGCCGTCGAGCCGCCTCCCCCACCGCCCGGGCGCCGAGCCTCACGCTCCAGGCGGTAGTGCTCCCGCCAGACCAGCCGGTGGAGTCCCAGCCAGCGGGGCAGGTCGCGAAGCCCGGGGATGAAGGGGACCAAGAGCAGCAGGGTGGTGAGCAGACCCATGGTGAGCACCACCAGGAGGTCGGCGTTCTGGGCAGTGCTGTAGGGAGGGATCTGGTACCACAGGGTGTAGAGCCAGAGCCAGGCCTGCCCGGGGTAGCGCCCCGTCTCGTTCATCATCCCCCACTGGCTGCCGGTCAGCTTCTGGGTCTGGGCCAGGCCCGGGAAGTAGCCGCCATCTGCGAGGAAGAGCAGGGGCTTGGTGTAATCGGTGACGTAGAAACGGCCGCTGTGGAGCAGCAGCGAGTCCAGCGCCCCGGCTCGCCCGTCCGCCAGCAGCGCCTGCATCATCACATTCACCGGCCCGTACGCACCCGCCGGCACCCGCACCAGCGGTCCGTTCGCCGTGGCCTTGGTGAGGGCCTTCTGGTAGTTGGTCAGCCAGGTCTGCTCCTTGAGGGTGCCGGCCGCCTGGTATTGGGCGAGCGCGGCGCCAAGCCCGGGGCGCCCGACGCTGGCCAGCCGGAGGGGCGCGATGACGTCGGTCTCAGGAGCGTTGATCGGCTGGTGAACCCCGGCCCACAGCTGGGGAGCCAGGGGGCCCCAGGTCTGGACCGAGGCGCCGGTGTCCGAGGGATCCAGCCCGTCGGCGTCGATGTTGTAGGGAGGGCCATAGTCGGCGCTGATGGTGCTCCCCTGCAACTCAGCGGTGGCCGTCTGCAGGAAGTCCAGCGGCGCCGACTTGGCCCAGCTCTGGATGGTGACCGGAGGCACGTCTGGGGAGGAGAGGACGGCGGAAAGTACCAGGACCACCACCAGCAGCACACCAAGGGCCAGGGTGATCTCCTTGATCAGGTCGTAGGGGGCTGTGGGCACCCCCCGGTAGTAGGTCTTCTGGTCCAGGGAACGCCGCTTCATGGCCGGTCCTCAACGGGAGGCTTGACCACCCCCCGCAGCCGCACCTGGACGACGTGCAGCCCGACCAGGACGATGATCAGGATGGGGAACAGCATCACGTGGAGCCCATACATCTGCCCGAAGTTGAGGACGTTGAAGAAGGCCCCGGCCCCGGTGGCGTTGATCGCGTCCTTGGCGTTGACGGCGATCCATTGGGAATCGAAGTTCTGCTGGGAGAGGTACCCGGTGAAGGCGGTGACGATGCTCACCAGGAAGACCACCACCCCCACCATCCAGGTGGTGGCGCGCCCATCACGCCAACCCTGGCCGAAGTACTGGCCCCAGAGATGGAGGACCATGAAGACGAAGAACATCTGCACGCTCCAGAAGTGCAGGCTGTTGAAGAAGTGGCCCTGGGGAGAGACGTGCCACCACTGGGGGCCGAAGAACGCCAGCACCACCCCGCTGGCGATGGTGAGGATCAGGGCGGCGATCGTCACCACGCCGAAGACGTAGACCCAGGACCCGACGTACGCCGGCTCCCGGTCGGGCAGCAGGTGCTCGATGGGAAGGTCGCGTTCGATCAGCCGGCGGAGGGATCCGGTCCAGCTCCGCGGTCCCTGCGTGTCATCCCTCGGCTCAGCGCTCACGGTCGCTCTCCTGATAGGCGCGGCGCCGGCGGGCACGCCCCGGGAAGGGCAGGAAGAGGGCCAGGACGAAGAGCACAACCATGAAAGCGATGAGCCCCAGGTTGGGCAGCGAGATGAGGATGAAGCCCCAGTGCAGATAGGGCGCGGGCTGGTCCACGGAAGTTCCTCCCCGGCAACCGACGGGCGCGATGGCTGAGCCGTGGCCAAATCTAGCCGGTTGCGCCATCCCGGTACACCCGGGGAATCACCTGCCCGGAGGACGAATGATCGCGGTGGCCCTGCCCCGGGGTGGTTATTCTCTGACCCATGAGCGAGCGTGAGGATGGCGCCGCCCCGGGGGTGCTGAGCGAGCTGGACGAGTCAGGGGTGCTCCTGCTGACACTCGACCGGCCGGAGCAGCGCAACGCCCTCACCGGTGAGCTGGCCAAGGAGCTCCGAAGGCAGATTGCCGAAGCCGTGCCCAGGGGCGCGAGGGTGATCGTGGTGACGGGCAACGGCAGCGCCTTCTGCGCCGGCGCGGACCTGGGCGCGCTCACCGCCGGAGCCCGGACCTCCGCCGACCGTCGGCAGATCCTGGCGGAGTACTATCGCGCCTTCCTGGATCTGCGGGATCTTCCCATCCCCACGATTGCCGCGGTCAACGGCCCAGCCATCGGGGCTGGCTTCAACCTCGCCCTAGCCTGTGACCTCCGGATCCTCGCCGAGACCGCTCGGCTGGCCGCCCCCTTCCTCCGACTGGGGATCCACCCGGGGGGCGGCTGCACATGGATGCTGACCAGGGCCTGCGGTTCGGCGGCGGCCCGGGAGATCCTCCTTCTGGGGCAGCCGGTGGATTCCCACCGCGCCCAGCAGCTTGGCCTGGCGACCCAGGTTGTGCCGGACCATGAACTGGCGGCCCGGGCTAACGATATGGCACGCCAAATCGCCAGCCTGCCCAGCCGGGTGGTGCGGGACCTGAAGTCCGCCCTGACCCTGGCGGAGGAGGGAGCGAGCTTCGACTCGCTGCTGGCCGTTGAGAGCCTGGCCCAGGCCGACTCGATGGGCACGGAGGATGCCGCCGAGGGATGGGCGGCCTTCAGGGAACGCCGCCCTCCCCGGTTCCGCGACCGCTGAGGGATCGCTGCGGGCTGACCACCGCCGACGGGCACCAGCCGGACATGGGACAGAGGGCGCACCGGGGCCGGCGGGCGACGCAGACCTGGCGCCCATGCTGGATGAGGCGGAGGCTGAAGGCGGACCATTCCTCCTTGGGCACCATCCGGCAGACCTCGGCCTCAATCTTCACCGGATCCCGCGTTCGCACCAGCCCGAGCAGGTTGGCCAGCCGGGTCACGTGGGTGTCGACCGGGAACCCGGGGATGCCGAAACCGACCCCCAGCACCACATTGGCGGTCTTTCTTCCCACACCGGGGAGCTGCACCAGCTCCTCCATGGTTCGCGGCACCTCGCCCTCGAAGCGCTCCAACAGCACCTGACCCATGC
>JAJYXT010000031.1 GCA_021801645.1 bacterium | reverse complement strand
CGAGCTTCTTGTCGGCCCCCGTGGGCGCCGGCAGCCGGAGGAGATCGGGAGGTGGCCCACCGGTCGGCCCGGGCCGGCTGCGAGCGAGCAGCCGGAGCCAGGCCGGCGCCCCCCTGCCCCGGCTCGGATCCGGGGGCGCCGCCATCCACCTGGTGCTGACGACGCGCAATTTCCACCTGCCCGGCCAGCGCCTGGTGACCCACATCTCGGTGCGCTCGACGGAAGATGCCGGCGCTGTCCAGGTGGCCCGGGATTCATTCCGGGGGCGGGAGAGCCACCAGACCGCAAGCCGGGCCAGCAGCGGGAGCGCGGCCACCAGCACGGCACCGGCCGCCCGGGGACGAGCTCTCCGGCTCTCGACCAGCTCGGCCCGAATCGGGGGTAGGGAGGAGGGCTCCACCCGGGCGACGATAGCAGCGCCGCAGCCTTCTTCGTGTAGGCTGCTGGCGATGCAGTCCGCCCCGCCCGAGGTTCGGCTGCGGCCCCTGCGGGTCACCGAGCTGCTGGACACCGTTTTCACCCTCTACCGGCGCAACTTCCTCCTCTTCCTGGCGGTGATCGCGGTGGTGCAGGTGCCCTACCAGGTGGTGAGCTTCCTGGTCACCGCGCTCGTCAGCCCGGCGGGCGCGCCCAAGCTGACCGCCGGGCAGCGGCTCACCTCGGCTCAGCTGACCAGCGAGATCCACTTCCTAATCGGGACCGGGGTGGTCCTGGTGGTGCTGCTGGTGCTGACCGCCGCGGTGGTGGTGCCGCTCCAGACCGCCGCCTTCACCAAGGCGGTGGCCGATCGCTTCCTGGGGCGGGTCGCCAGCCCTACCGCGTGCTACCGCTTCGCGGTCCGGCGCTGGGCTCAGCTGGTGCTTCTCGGGCTGATCATCCTGGGGCTGGTGCTGGGAGCCGCACTGGTGGTCGTCCTGGTGGTCGTCGTCCTGGCCGCCGTCCTCAAGGCGGTGGGAGTGCTCCTCTCGGTGCTTGTCGTGCTGGCGGCGCTGGTGGGCGGAATCATCGCCTACGCCCGGCTCTCGATCGCCACCCCGGCGCTGGTCCTGGAGTCGCTGTCTCCCGGCGCCGCGATCCGGCGCAGCTGGGAGCTAACCTCTCAGAACGTGGGCCGCGCCTTCGGGGTGATCCTCTCCCTGGTCATCGTCGAGGCTCTGATCGGGATAGTCCTCGGGACCCTGGTGGGGGTTCTCTCAGTCCCGTTCGGGATCAGCAGCCCTCTGGGGCTGGCGGTCCGGGACGTGGGCCAGCTGGTGGTGTCGCTGCTGGAGGCACCCATCCTCGCCACCGGCCTGACCCTCTTCTATTTCGACCTTCGGGTTCGCAAGGAGGCCTTCGACCTCGAGCTTTTGGCCCGCCAGGTGCTGGAGGGCAGTTCCGAGGGATGAGCGCCGGGCGGCAGCGAGAGGGCCCTATGTGAGCCCCGTGGCCCGGATCGTCGGCCAGCCGTCCTCGATCCAGGTGCGGACCCAGCTCGCGCGGCTGTACCGGGAGCCCCAGCTGAGTGGGCTCACCACCCGACATCCCAGTCGCAGCTCCCTTCTTGACCAGTTGGGCCAGGCTCTCCTCCACCTCCTGGGCGCGATCTTCCGGGCCGGCGGGCCGCTCCTGTGGATCGCTCTCGGATGCGTCCTGCTGGCCGGGCTGGCCGTCGCGACCATCCTGGTGCTGCGCCGGCCGCGGAGAGAGCTCGGGCCCATCCCCACCCCGAGAGGCCTGCTGCCCGAGCCATCTGACCAAGGTCAGTCCCCGGAGAGCCTCTTCCAACTGAGCGAGCAGCTGGCCCGGGAGGGCAGACCGCGAGAGGCGGTGCGGGCCGCCTTCCAGGGGGTGGTGGCGGCGGGGACGGCGTCAGCTGCCCTCCATTTCGAGCCCAGCTGGACCAACTCCGAGCTGCTCCGGGCAGCTGCCCACCAGTCCGGGCTCCAGGAGAGCCTCCTGCCGCTCGTCTCCGACTTCGACCGGGTCGTCTACGGCGGCCAGCCGGTCGGTACCGCCGACTGCCGGGAGTTCACCCGCTCCTGCCGGCGCACGGCGCGGATGCTGGCGTGAGCCGCATCCCGCTTCGCCCCTACCTGGTGGTCCTGGCCTTGGTGGTGCTGGGGGGCGTCGCCGCCATCGCCCTGGCACCGTCGCCCGCCCCCGACAACGCCAACCCCAGCAGCTGGTCCACCGGGACAGGGGGGAGCTGGGCGGTGTACCACCTCTCCATGAGCCTGGGCGCCCGGCCGGAGCGGGTCACCGGATCCGATCTCCCCGCTGCCCTGCGGGCGGGAACGACCCTGGTCGAGTACCAGCCCACGGTGACCTTCTCCCGCTCGGCCGCGCGCGCCATCGTGACCTTCGTCCGGTCCGGTGGGCGGTTGGTCCTGGCCGGCGGCGCGACCGCGGTCGTTGGGCCCCTGCTCTCCCGGCTGGGGCTGGCGGCGACGGGCCGTCTCCCCGCGCGGGCTCTGAGAGAGCGCCTTCCTCTCGGAGGAACCGGCCCGCTGCTGGTGGAGATGGGCGCCGGGCCGGGGTATGCCGCCTCCACCTCCGCCGCGCTGCCCCTCCTCGGCGGGGGGGCACATCCCGCGGCCGAGGTGCTCCCCCTGGGAAGGGGGGAGGCGGTGGTGCTGGGCTCGGGCTACCCGCTCTCCAACCTCGGCCTGAGGCGGGCGCAGGACGGCCTCTTTGCCGCCAGAGCCCTGGGTCTGGCGGGTGGCAGGACCGTTCTCTTCGACGAGATCCACCACGGCTACCAGCTCGGGGACGGCACCGCGGCTCTGCTCTGGGGCACCACCCTGGGCGCGTCCGGCGTGGTGCTGGCCGCGCTCTGCCTCCTGTTCCTGGCCTCCGCCGGGCGGCGGCTGGGCCGTCCGCTGCCCACGGCCCAGCTCCTGGCCCGGCGCGGGACCGAGGACCACCTGGAGGCGGTGGCCAACCTGTACTCCCGAACCGGGGACCGCCGGGCGATCGCCGAGCGCTACCGCTCGGAGCTGGCGGCCGCGATCGCCGCCGGCCCCAGCCCCCTCGCAGACGCGGGGCCGGACGGCCGCGATCCTGCTCGGGAGCTGCTCAAGGGTCTGGAGGATGCGTCCCGGGAGGGGACGGACGGTCCCACACTGGTGGGATTGGCGGAGAGGGCGGCGCGGGCGGCCCGGGAGCTCGCCGGCTTCGGCCCGGAGAGAGGGAGCTGAGATGACCAGAACGGCGGAGGTCTTCGCGGAGGTGGAGCGGGCGGCGGCGGCCGTCCTGGTGGGCTCCATGGACCCGCTGCGCATCAGCCTTCTCACCATGGTGGTGGGCGGGCACGTGCTCCTAGAGGGGCTTCCGGGCACTGCCAAGACCCTGATGGCACGGACCCTGGCCCGTCTCAGCGGCGCCAACTTCGGACGGGTCCAGTTCACCCCCGACCTGCTGCCCGCCGACATCGTCGGCAGCGTGGTGTACGACCAGCGGCTGGCCCGTTTCGAGGTCCGACCGGGACCGGTGTTCACCGACGTGCTCCTCGCGGATGAGATCAACCGCAGCCCGGCCAAGACCCAGGCGGCGCTGCTGGAGGCCATGGAGGAGCGCCAGGTGACCCTGGACGGCCGGTCCCACCCGCTTGGCGACCGCTTCATGGTTCTGGCCACCCAGAACCCCATCGAGCTGGAGGGCACCTTCCCCCTCCCTGAGGCTGAACTCGATCGCTTCATGGTGAAGGTGGCGGTACCCTCGCTGGGGGTCGAGGGGGAGCTGGAGCTGGCCCGCCGGGTCGACCAGGGCTTCGATGCCAACCGGTTGGAGGAGATCCTCACCTCTCCGCCCCCGGCCGGGCCGGAGGTGCTCATGGAGCTCCGCCGCGAGGTTGCTGGGGTCAGCTGCTCCGAGGAGGTCCGGTCCTACATCAGCTCCATCGTGGCGGCCTCCCGGGAGGCGCCCGAGCTCGCCTTCGGGGCCAGCTCTCGGGCCACGGTGGCCCTTGTCCGGCTGGGCAAGGCTAGGGCGGCTGCCGCGGGCCGCCAGTTCGTCACCCCCGAGGATGTCAAGGAGCTCTGCATGCCGGTGCTCCGCCACCGCCTCCAGCTCCGGCCCGAGGCCGAGATGCAGGGGCTGGACGAGGCCGCGGCCGTGGGGAGGGTTCTGGCCCGGGTGGCCGTCCCCCGCTGAGCGTGACGTCGCGCGCCTTCTGGCTGGGGCTGGTCGGGGTGGGCCTGCTGCTGGCCGGCACCGCGCTCTGGCCCCTCACCGTCCTGGGGGCAGCCTGGCTGGTGGGACTGGCGGCGGCTGCACTCCTGGACTGGTTGGTGGCGCCCCGCCGCTGGACGGTCGACCGGCGGCTGGCGCCCGCCCTGTCCCTGGCCGCACCCAACCCAGTCGAGCTGCGCATCCGCTGCGAGAGTCGCCGCCCCGTCAGTGTCCGGTGCCGGGACGAGACCGAGCCGGACCTGGCGGCCCAGCCGCAGCTGCTGGAACTGCTGGTTCCGGGCGGCGGGGAGGGGTTTGCGCGATACCGCTGTCTCCCGCGCCGGAGGGGAGCGATGCGCTTCGGACGGGTGGTGCTGAGGGCGGCCGGGCCCCTCAATCTGTGGCGCCGCCAGTGCGCTGTGCCGCTCTCCACGGAGGTCTTGGTCCTGCCGGCGCTGCACGCGGTGGGGAGGTGGGAGGGGCGGGCGCGACGCTCTGGCTCCGAGCGCCTGGGGAGCCGGGGTCGGCACCGCTACGGTGAGGGGACCGAGTTCGCCGCCATTCGCGACTACGTGGTGGGGGATGACCCCCGACGGGTGAACTGGCGCGCCACCGCCAGGCTGGGACGCCCGATGACCAGCCAGTACGAGCCGGAGAGGTCGCGCCCCATCTGGCTGGTCCTGGACTGCGGGCGCCTCATGGCCTCCGGCGACGGCGATCTTAGCAAGCTGGACGTGGCCCTCTCCTCGGCCCTCCTGCTGGCCTGGGTGGCGCTCTCCAGGGGCGACCGGGTGGGAGCGCTGGCCGTGGCCTCAGCCCCCCAACCGGTGGTCCCGCCTCGAGCCGGTCGGGCCCACTACCGCCGTCTCCAGGAGGGGCTGTCCCGGCTCCGCCCCGAGCTGGTGGACCCCGACTGGAGCCTCGCCGCCCTGGAGCTGCGTCGGCGGCAGGGGCCTCGCGCCCTGGTGGTCAGCTTCACCGACCTTTCGGACCCGGACATGGCGTCCCGGCTGGCGGCTGCGGTGGGCCGGCTGAGGCCTCGGCACCTCCCCCTGGTGGTGACCCAGCGGGACCTGGTCCTGGAACGCGAGCGAGCCCAGCTACCCGAGGGCGCCCGCGCGGTGTACCGGAGGGCGGCCGCCCTCCGGCTGCTGGAGGAGCGGCAGCTGGCGCTGGACCGGCTGGTGGCCCTCCGGGTCCCCACTGTGGACAGCGGCGCGGACGGGCTGGGTCCGGCGCTGATCGACCGCTACTTGGACCTCAAGGCCAGGGGGGCGATCTGACCTAGCCCGCCACCGCCACCGGCTGCATCTGCTCCAGCCGGGTGATCACCTCCCGGGTGATCTGGGATGGGGTGGAAGCACCGGATGTGACCCCTACCCGTCGCACACCCCGGAACCACTCCGGGCGCAGGTCGTCGGCGGTGTCCACCAGGTACGCCGGCCGGTCAGCCAGCTCCCTCACCACCTGCACCAGCCGCTGGGTGTTGCTGCTTCGGGCGCTCCCCACGACCACCACCAGGTCGCAGGACGCGGCCTGCTCCACCGCTGCCTGCTGGCGCTCCTGGGTGGCGAGGCAGATCTCGTTGTGAACCTCGATCTCGGGGAATCGCTGCCGCAAACGGTCGATGATGGCGCTGGTGTCCCACATCGAGAGGGTGGTCTGGGTGGTGACGGCCAGCGGGCCGGGCGCCGGCTCCAGCTGGTCGACATCCTCGACGCTCTCCACCAGGTGGATCTGATCCGGGGCTTCGCCCAGAACCCCTTCGGGCTCGGGGTGCCCCCGGCGGCCGACGTACACCACGGTGTACCCCTTCAGGCAGAGGTCCCGGACCAGCTCGTGGGTCCGGATCACGTCGCTGCAGGTCGCGTCCACCACGTTGAGGCCCTTGGCCAGCGCCCGCTCGCGCACCGCGGGGGAGACGCCGTGGGCGGTGAGGACCACCGTTCCGCTCTCGACCAGGTCCAGCGCCTCCAGCCGAGAGGGGGCGTCCACCAGCCGCACCCCGAGGTCGGCGAACTCCCGAGTCACGTGCTCGTTGTGCACCAGATGACCCAGCATGGCCACCGGCTCGCCCGGATGGGCCTCCGCGGTCTGGCGCAGGGCCCGGATCGCCTCCACCACACCGTGGCAGTAGCCCCGGGGCCTGATCTTGACCACCTCCACGGCTCAAGCCTAGCAGTTGCCCGAGATCGCCCCACCGGTGGCTCGGCGGCGCCCGGCCAGCAGGAGCCAGGCGTAGAGAGCCAGCCCGGTCCCGGCCCCCACCGCCAGCTTGGCGAGGTCAGGAAGCGTCGAGGGCGTGACGAAGCCCTCTATCAGGCCGGCGATCAAGAGGAGGCAGGCCGCTCCCAGCGCCAGCTCCACCGCCGGCCGGGCCGCTCGCGCCAGCGCCTCCTCCCGGCTGCGCAGCCCCGGGCGGAGCACCGCGTCTCCCAGGCGGAGGCCGGCGCCGGCGGCGGTGCAGATGACGGTGAGTTCGATGACTCCGTGGGGGACGATGAGGGACCAGAACTGGAGGTCGAGCCCGGCGGAGTGGCTGGCGCCGGCCAGCACCCCGAGCTGGAAGCCGTTGGCCAGCAAGAGGGCCACGGTGGGCACCCCCAGGAGCAACCCCAGGACACAGGCCAGCGCCGCCACCCGGATGTTGTTCTGGATGATGAACGCCGAGAGCTGCGAGCCCAGCTGCCCACCCACTGCCGCGGGGTTGCCCAGATGGTGGGCGGCCAGGCTGGCCTGGTAGCCGGCGGGGAGCAGGCCGGTGAGGTCGGGCCGCAGCCCCACCGCGGCCCATCCCGCCACAACGCCCGCCACCAGGCATCCTCCCGCCACCGCCACATACCCGCCGAGCTCCCGGAACCGCCGGGGCAGCCCCACGGCGAAGAAGACCGGCAGCTGCCGGAGGCCGCCCCGGGGCTGGCGGTAGAGCACCGGCTGGGCGGTGGCCAGCAGCCGTTCCAGCTCGGACACCAGCTCGGAGCCGGGGTAGTCGCGCCGGGCCAGCGCCAGGTCAGAGCTGAGCCGCTGCACCAAGGATGAGAGCCGGTCCACCTCCGCCGCCGACCGTCCCCCAAGGCGCCTTGACCCCAGCTTCCGAGCGAGCCCGATCAGCTCTTCCCAGCCCGGGGCCTCCCGGCGGCGGAACTCCTCCTGGCTGATCACCGGCCCGATCGCTCCCGCCTGGCGATACCATGCCCGCCAGCTGTGCTGCAAGGGTTCGAGTACCGCACCCCGGAGAGCATCACCGTCTCCCAGCCGGTGGCCGGGATCGGCTCGCGCGGGCTGGCGGCGGTGGTGGACACCGTGGTCATCCTGCTGATCATCCTCGCCTTCCTGGCCGGCGCGGTCGCGGCGTCCGGCTTCACCCTCAGCGCCGCGCCGGCCGGCGGTGCCCTGATCATCCTGGTGGTCGTGGCCTCGGTCGTCCCGGTGGCCTACTACGTTCTCTGGGAGGTGGCGACCCAGGGCCGCTCGCTGGGCAAGGCGATCTTCGGCCTCCGCGTGGTGGACCGCTCAGGGGTCCCCCTCAGCCCCGCCGACTCGCTGGTGCGCAACCTGGTCCGGATCCTGGACTTCCTCCCCTTCCTGTACGGGATCGGGGTGGTGGCGATGTTCGCCGGCTCCCGCCCCCGGCGGCTCGGCGACCTGGCGGCTGGGACCCTCGTGGTCCACGACCGAGGCCTGCGCCGTCTGGAGCGCGGCGTCCACGCCGGCCCCAGCCCCCGTCTGCGCCGCGCGGATCCCGGGCCGCCGATCCCCGGGGCGGAGGCCTGCGGACGGCGGGAGCTCAGCCTGATCGAGGATCTGCTGGCCCGCCCGGAGCTCTCGCCGCAGCGCCGCCAGGCGGTATCCCTGGAGCTGGCCCGGCTGCTGGAGCGGCGGCCCGGGGTGGTCTGGCCGGGGCCACTGGACCGGGACCCCCTCGACCTCCTGGAGAGGCTCTACCTCCAGATCCGGCAGCGGCTCATCGACCCCGCCCCAACTGGGGAGCCCGCTCGACCCGCCGAACCCTGAGCTCGCGCTCTCTGGGCTCGCGCCGGCGAGCGGGAGGTGGCGGGTCGCCGGGCTCCTTGAGGTTGCGCCGCACCGTGACCGGGCGCCGGGACGCCTCCACCACTGCCTCCAGGAAGGCCCATACCCGGTAGGCTCCGTAGCCGGCCAGAAGGAGTAGGGTCACCCCGGCCACCAGGTTGAGCAGGCCGGCCAGCGGCGGGAGCACCACCGCCAGCGCTGCACAGGCTCCCACCAACGCCAGCCCGGACTTGAGTCTTCGCAGAGCCA
This sequence comes from bacterium, assembly GCA_021801645.1. GTDB lineage: Bacteria > Chloroflexota > Dormibacteria > Aeolococcales > Bog-877 > JAJYXT01. The sequence goes on along the minus strand of JAJYXT010000031.1, from coordinate 24,827 downwards.
CGCCCATTGAGTCCGCTAAGGAGTGGGTGGGTGTCCGGGCTACCATCTGGAGGTGCTTCCCTCCGCCCCCCGCCCCGATGGCGGGCTGGGGCCCCACCCCCACCGCAGCTGGCTGCATCTGCTTCCCCAGGACCCGGACCAGCGGCCGATGCCGGACTGGGACACCCTGGCCCGGCAGGTCCTGGTGGAGGAGAGGCTCGCGGTTCCTGGGCCGGAGGATTCGCTCCTGCCGGGGGCGGAGTTCGCGAGCGCTCTGGGGGCCCGGCCGCGCGGCCTTCCCATGGCCGGCACACCGGCCCGCGGGGAGGTTCGGGTGGAATCGGGGGTGCTCCGCTTCTACCCCGATCCCGGGCCCGAGGGCTTCGACTCCGTGCCCCTGCGCTCCTACCGGGCGCCATGCCCCAGCTGCGGGAGCGAACTGGACCTCTTCTCGCTCCGCTTCCCCCACCCCGATCCCCACACCGCCAGCTGCCCCACCTGTGGCATCGCCGTCTCCCTGCTGGCGCTCAGGTTCACCCCGGAGCTGCCCCGCGCCTGGATGGAGATCACCTTCGGCGACCTGGACCACCGGCCCAGCCTCCGGACGCACCCGGTGTTCTCGCGGCTGGAGCGCGCCCTCGGGTTTCGGCTGCGCGAGGTCCACGTCAGCCTCTGACGCTGGCTCAGATCTCTCCCACGGAGAGGCGCCTCACGGCACGGCTCCACCTGCGGGCCGCGGCCTCGGCGCTGGACTGGTAGTGGGTGGCCACATTGAGCGCCCCCGGGACCCGGAGCATGAGGTAGAGGCTGGCGAGGGCATACAGCATCCCGGCCAGCCCGCCCCCCCGGGTGAAGGCCAGCTGCACCGCCACCCGCAGGACCAGGAGCTGACCGAACTGCATGAACAGCGACACCACCAGGAGCCTGCCCCACTGCCGTGCGAAGCCCCGGGTCTCCGGCAGCACCGTGCAGTAGGCGGCCAGGGGGGCGGCGGCGCACAGGACGGCCAGCAGGGTGTAGCGGACCACGTAGCTGAGCGCCAGGATCACGACCGCCACCACGAGGGCCGCCGCGAAGAGCAGGAGGAAGAGGTTCTCCCCCGCCGACTGCACCCCCTGCTGGCTGAGCGGAGAGCTCCAGGGGAGGGCGCTCAGAGAAGGTTGGGCGCCGCCTACCACCACCGCACAGAGGGCGTTGTTCAGATCGATCAACTGCTGCAGGAGGGGCAGGCTCACCGTGGCCAGCGCCACCGCCACGAGGCAGCGGGGGAGCACCTGCTGAAGCTGGTGGCGGGCCGCTCCCAGGTCCGCCACGGTGCGCAGCGAGCTGTACAGCAGGATCCCCAGCAGCAGCGCCCCGCCGGCCGCCGCCAACAGGTGGTTGAGCGTGGCCAGGCCCGGCGTCCCGGTGAAGGGCGACTGGGTCCTCCCGCCGGCGGCGTCGTAGGTGCCGAAGAGGTAGGTCCTGAGCGCCGCGTCCAGCGCTCCCCGGGCGCTGCTCACGAATTCGGAGAGGATCCCATCGAGGAGGCCGGCCAGAACCCCCAGAGGGTTGATGCCGAACTGGGGCGTTCCGGGCATCACCGTCCCCGGTCAGCCCAGCCCGCGCGGCACCGCGGAGAGCAGGACGTGGGTCAGGACCCCGGCCAGCTCCACTCCCAGGGTTCCGATGGCGATCCGCCCCAGCCAGCGCTGGGCCTCCAGGGCGCTGTGCGGGCTGGGGGCGACCACCCGCCAGATGAAGGCGCAGACGAAGGCCAGGGTGCCCAGGCTGGCGATCAGCTCCTGCCCCAGCAGAACCCAGGAATTGAGCAGCGAGACCAGTTGGGCCATGGGGTTCCTCCGCGCTTGCCTTTGAACCCCACATAGGTCCGCCGGAGCCCTGGCTCTGGCGCTTCAGCCGGCGTCCGCCTCCCAGGGTGGCTCGCCCGAGCTGACGACCAGGGTGACCGGACCGTCGTTCACCGACTCGACCTCCATGTGGGCCCCGAACCGCCCCTCGGCCACCCCCGCCACCCCCAACCGGCCCAGCTCCGCCGCGAACCCGCTGCAGAGCTGAAGAGCCGCGGCCGGCGCCGCCGCCCCCAAGAAGGAGGGTCGGTGGCCCCTCCCGGTGGCGGCATAGAGCGTGAACTGGCTCACCACCAGCGCCTGGCCGCCCGCCTCCAGCAGGGAGCGATTCATCCTCCCCTGGTCGTCGGGGAAGACCCGGAGAGTGGCCACGCGGCCGGCCAGATGGCGGGCGATGTGCTCATCGTCCCCGGGCCCGACTCCCAGGTACACCAGGAGCCCGGGGCCGGTGGCCCCCACCTCCTCCCCCTGCACCTTGACCGCCGCCCGCTGGACCCGCTGGACCACGGCCCTCAAGGTCAGCCGATCGCCTGCAGGCCGCGGTAGATCCTCATCGCCTCCGCCTCCGCCTCCAGGAAGCTGGCCGCCGCGGCGCGCATTCCCTGGAGGGCGAAGCCCCACTGCCCCGTGGGGGTGTCCGGGCCGGGAAGGGTGCGGCCCCGGTAGCGAGGGGGATAAAAGGTGATGGTCGCCTGGGGCAGCCGCTTGAAGATCGGTCCCGCCACCATCAGCTCGTCGATGGTGCGCGGCCCGCTCACCCGACCCTCGATGAACTCCAGCCGCCGCTGCTTGCGGATGGGGTTGTCCAGGTCGTCGATGAGCACCCTTCCTCCCCGCTCCTCGGTCATCCGCAGAAGCCCGAAGCAGACCGCCAGGGCGTCGGTCTCGTCACCCTCGACCTTGACGAAGCCCGCGCCCAGGACGGGGTCGGGGGTCTCCAGCCGCAGGTGTCGCAGGTATTCGGACTGGAAGAGGCCGCGGGAGGCATCGGTGGCCAGCCACATCTCCCCCTCACGCCAGCTCCGGGTGGCTGCGAACAGGCGAACCGCCTCCTCCCACGCGGCGACGGTGGCACGTCCGGAATTGAGCAGTCGGTAGCGCACCACCCGACCCATGGGGCGATTCTATCCCCGGTCGCCGCCCGCCCCCGTCTCGGGCGCCTCCACCCTGACCCTGGCTTGGGTGGCCCCGGCCAGCATCAGGAACTCGCCCCGGCGGCACCGCTGCAGCCACTCGCAGTCCTCGTCAGTCAGGTGGAAGCCGGTCTTGAGGCGCTGGACCCCGGGCCCGGTCGTCGACCCCACCAGCAGGGTCGCAGAGTTGCCGGCGACCAGCTCGCCGAAACCCTCGATGGCAAGGTCGCGGGGCGACTGGGTCAGCAGCAGCAGGGAGCCGGAATACTTGCGCAGCCGCCGGGCCATCTGCCCCATCAACTCGGCCAGCTGGGGCTGGGCGGCGAGCAGGCCGGCCTCGTCGATGATGACCTGCTTGGGTTGGGGGTCCCGTTGAGCCCAGGCCCAGAGCCACTGCGAGACCAGGAGGGCGGCACCCGCCCGCCATCTCTCGGGGAGGTCGCGCAGCCCCACCCCCAGGGCGCGGGTCACCTCTGGTCCCCTGCCGGGGCGGCTGAAGAGCCTTCCCCCCTGCCCCTCGACCCACGGACGAAGCCGGGCCGCCAGGCTGCGCCCATGGGGGTCTCCGGCCATCGCCGGCAGCAGCTCCGCCAGCACCGGCGCTGGGCCGCCGGAGCCCCGCCGGGCGGCAGCGCACGCATCCAGGAAGGCGCCCGCCTCCGGGGGGGAGAGGGTGCCGGTGAGCAGCTCCACCAGCTCCCGGGCGGCGAGCTCACCCTCCCCCGGGGTGGCGGACTCGAAGACGTTGAAGCCGAAGCCGCCGCCCCTGGCCAGATCCAGGTACGTACCCCCCACAGCCTCGCACCACTCCCGGTGCTCGTTCTCTGGGTCAACCACCACCGTGAGGGTCCCCGACCGCACCTGGGACACACCCACCACACGCGCCAGGTAGGACTTTCCCGCGCCCGAGGCGGCGATCACGCAGCAGTTGGAGTTGGGGGCGGCGGCCGAGGCGGCCAGCTTCAGCCCTACCGGCCCCCGAGTGCGCACGTGCCGACCGATCCGACAGCTCCCCGGCTCGAGCTCCCCCGGTCCGTCCAGCCAGGGCCAGAAGGTTGCCAGCTCCGGGGTGGTGAGCAGCCGGATGAAGGCCCGCCGGGGTCTCCCACACCCCCTCGCCTCCAGCAGGGCCGGCCCCTCGTCCAGCCAGGCCGGCGCCAGCTGGGCGCGCATCCCCAGCGCCCGGCGTCGCAGCCGGGCCGCGGCCGCCCGCACCTCTCCGACCGGTCCCCCTCCGACCGCCATCGAGACCGCCACCTCGAACGCCCGCCCCTCCCCTCGGGCCAGAACCTCGCGAAGGCGGGTGGCGGCTGCCCTCTCGACCACCAGCGCCGGGTCCGGCGTCCCCCAGCCCGCCTCCAGCTCGCGGGCTGCCAGCTCCCGCAGCCGGTGGCGGAGTCGCCGGTCGGCGCTCGCGGCCTTCACCGGGGAGATGCTCACGGTGAGGTCCAGGTCCTGTGGCTCGCCCACCAGCTGCCACAGCCAGCCGGCCTCTACCGGCACCCGCGGCAGGGTGGTGAGCCGGAAGCACTCCACCCAGCAACCCGCCCAGGCGATGCCCTTGACCCGCTCTGCGATTGGCCCCTCCACCAGAGGGGGGAAGTCGCCCTGGCCGCGCACCTCAGCCCCGCAGAGCCTCTCCAGCTGCGCCGTCGCCTGGGCCGCCAGCTCGGAGCTGGCCGAACGCAGCCAGACGGACCGCCGACGCCGGCCGTCGGCGCGCCGCGATGCGACGGTGAGGCGGACCGGGACATCCAGCTGGTCCAACCACGCCTCGAACCCGGCCAGCAGCTGGGCCCGGGGGGCCGGGCGGGCATCCAGGATGTCCGGTGCGGCGACCTCTATCGCCCGCTCCGCCACGGGGGGACTGACGCCGGCTATCCGGCATCCGTCCAATTCGACCGTTCGGCCCGTCCGGCGAGGGAGCGGAGCCAGTAGGCGCCGAGCCGCTTGAGCCAGCCCAGGGCCGAGAGCTCCAGCAGCCTGGCCCAGGCCAGGAGCGAGCCCGGGCCCAGCACCAGCCCGGCCAGGAGCACCCTCGGCTCCAGGGGGAGAGGTGCGCGCAGCGCCGCCGCCCCTCCCGCCAGGACGAGACCCAGAAGGGCCAGCCGGGCCGGTGGTAGCCCGAGGGCCATCGTCTCCTCACGCCCACCGTCCGGCGCCAGGATCACGTCTCACCCGGCCGGCCCGCTCGGGGCCCGGTCGTGACTCCCGCACCGCCGAAACCGCCGGAGCTGATCACCTCCATCGCCGTCCACCAACGTCCGCCGCCCGGCGGTGGGTGGGCTCAGGGCCGATGGAGCTCGAAGGTGAAGCCCGCCGTCTGGGAGGGCAGGCGGGGGGCCTTGGTGACCCGGACCGTGACCCGCTCAGCCCGCGGGAGCGCCAGCACCGCCTCCGCGATGGCTCCCGCCAGCGCCTCCAGAAGGTTGAACTCCGACCCCTGGACCACCTGCCGGACGGCCGCCTCCACCAGGGAGTAGCTCACGGTGTCCTCGAGCCGGTCGCTGGCCACGGCGGCCGCCAGGTCCGCCTCCACCTCCACATCCACCTCAACGTGCGACCCCAGCTCGCGCTCGGCGGGGTGCGCCCCGTGGCGGCCGAAGTAGCGCAGCCCCCGGAGGACCAGCCGCTCGCGACCTAGACGGTCGGAGCTCAGGAGGCCGTCCCCGCTGGGGAGTCCACCGCCTCGATGGACTCGATGTGCAGGACCTCGCGGCGGTTGTCTCGAGTGGGGAAGAGAACCACCAAAGTCTGCGAGAGCGCCGCCACCACCTGGCCGACATCGCCGACCTGGATCCCGGAGATCGGCTCGCCGGTGCTGTGCCGGACCACGTCGGTGACGCGCACCCAGCTGCCCGGGGGCCAGCGCATCTCGGGTGTCAGCTCCTCAGGGGTCAGGTCCTCAGCCGAGACGTTGCTGCGGCTTCCACCCCACGGCCGGGGAGGGGCGGGACGGGGAGCAGGACGGGCGACCGGCGCCTCCTCCAGCACCTCATCCTCGAGGGCGTCATCCTCGAGCGGCTCCTCGGCGTCCACCCCGCCCGCGGCGGGTTCCAGCTCCGGGTCGGCATCAGGGGGATTGGTCATGGCTTCCTTGCATCGGGCGGGCTCCCAGGGAACCCCAGCCTAGCATGCCGACCTGCGGTGCTCGATCAGCCGGCGATCAGAGTAGCGATGCGCCAGGGAGTCTGGGTGGCTTCCATTCCGACCCTCAGCTCCACCGGGTCGGAAGCGGTGGCCGGTGCCATCCCCGAGGCGAGGAATCCCGTGCGGTCCCGATAGCGGACTCGGAGCCAGACCCGCTCCTGGGTGCTCTCCTCCAGCACCTCGACCTGCAGCCCCTCCCGGAACGGACTCACCTGGATGCCGGCCATCTGGTAGGCATGGAAGCGTGCCTGGACCTCGCTCAGGGCGTCCCCAGTGAGGGCCAGACCGAGTCGGGCGAGGTTGCCGGTGGCGGCGGCCTCGTCCACGATGGCCAGGGCGCGTTGCAGCTCGGTGCCGGCGCGCTCGGCGAATTGCGGTGAGGTCGGGCGGCGTCGGAGCGGGTTGGTGGGCATGACCTCCTCAGCGCCGGCGGGGACGCAGCGGCCTCAGCAGGTCGGTTGGCTCGTAGGCCGTCTGCGGAGGTCCCCCGGCATCTATGACCTGCGGCGCGCCCGGTGCGGGAGTGGGGTCGAGGGACACCGGTGGCGGAGGGACCTGCACGGGTGTCTCCGAGGTCCAGTCATAGGTGGGCGCGGGGGGCGGCGTGCTGGCCGGGCTCGGTGGGCGCGGGGCGGCAGGGGCCGTCTCGACCACCGCCGTGAGCCCCCGGGGCGGTGGAAGAGGTGCCCCCGACCGGCCCAGGAGCATCGCCGGAAGCGTCTCGAGCGCAGGCAGGACGATCATCCCCACCGCCTCCGCCATCCAGCGGACTGTCTCCTCCGGCCACGCCGACCCGTCGGGGGTGACGAAGCAGCGTGAGGGTGAGAGCCGGGAGAGCTGGCCGAGAAGGGCGAACCCTGGGAGGGCGGAGCAGACCAGGGAATCAGGGCCGGAGCCGGAGTCCAGGAGGGAGCGGACGGTCTCCACTGAGGTGACCGGGTCATCGAGCTCCGGCTCGGAGTCTGGTCCGAGGACGTCGAAGTTGGGCAGCAGCCGACGCACCCGCTCGGCGAGCTCTGAGCTCCCCACCACCACGACCTGCCCCATCAGACCTGGTCCGTATTGTCCGCCCGGTGTGTCAGGAGATCACCTCCAGATGCACCGTCGCGCGATCGAGGGCGGCTTCGTCGACCACCACCCCGAGCCCCGGCCCTGTTGGGACCGGTAGGGTCCCGTGAGAAGAGAGACGGAAGGGGGTCTCCAGGATGTCCTGGTGGTAGTAGCGGTCGCTGGCTGAAGTGTCCCCGGGCAGGGTGAAGCCGGGGAGCGAGGCCAGGGCCAGGTTGGCCGCCCGCCCGATACCAGTCTCCAGCATCCCTCCGCACCACACCGGCCAGCCCTCGGCAAGGCAGGCGTCGTGGATGGCCAGGGCCGGGATCAGTCCGGCCACCCGCCCCGCCTTGATGTTGAGGATCCTCCCGGATCCCAGGCGAAACGCCGCCCTGAGGTCCGCCATCGACTCCACGCTCTCGTCCAGGCAGATCGGCGTCTCCATCTCGGCCTGCAGCGCGGCATGGTCCACCAGGTCGTCATGCGCCAGCGGCTGCTCGATCATCATGAGTTCGAAGCGGTCCAGCTGGCGGAGCCGCTCGAGGTCGGAAAGGGTGTAGGCGCTGTTGGCATCCAGCATCAGAGCGGTGGTAGGAAAGGCCCGTCTAACCTCGGCCGCCAGCTCGATGTCGTATCCCGGCTTGCACTTGAGCTTGATGCGCCGGTACCCCTCGGCTAGGTACCCCTCGATCATCGTCAGGGTGGCCGGAAGGGATGGCTGGATGCCGATGCTGACCCCGCTCGGGATCTCCTCCTTGGTCCCTCCCAGGATGGCCGCCAGGCTCCTGCCGGCCATCTTGCCCGCCAGGTCGAGGATGGCCATCTCCGCCGCCGCCTTGGCCATGTTGTGCCCGCGTACCCAGCTCCAGCGGGCGGCCAGCTGGGTGGGGGTGGAGGGCTCGGCTCCAACCACGGCGGGGAGGATGTAGCTGCGCAACGCCTCCAGGGAGGTCTCCCGGGTCTCGTAGGAGTACCCCGGCTCCACCCCGGCGGCGCACTCCCCCAGACCGCGCAGCCCCTCCCCGTACACCTCCACCAGCACCGCCTCCCGGCGAGTCTGAGTGCCGAAGCTGGTCGTGAACGGCGAGACCAGGGGAAGTGCGACCACCCGCAGTCGAGCACCCTCCAGACGCAGGGAGGGGAGCTCAGCGATCACGAGCTCACCCGAGTCGTGCCCAGCTGCCACAAGCAGCCGGCGACCAGGGCGCCCCGCTCAGGGAGCGATCCCAGGTCCGCCCACTCCCCCGGAGCGTGGGCGGAGCCTCCCACCACCCCGAGCCCATCGAGAGTCGGGACTCCCAGCGCAGCGGTGAAATTGCCATCGCTCCCGCCTCCCACGGTCACCCCCTGGATCGGAGGCATGCCGAGCCAGCTGCCGATCCCTTTCGCTACGGCGAAGAGGTCAGCTGCTGCTGCGGTCTCCAGCGGTGGGCGGTTGGGTCCCCCGCCCAGTTCGAGGGTGGCGTCGGGATGTCGCGGTTTCAACTGGCGCAGCCCCCGGTCGATCCGGGTGGCCTCAGCCGAGGTGGCGAAGCGGACGTCAACGTCCAGCTCGGCCAGCTCCGGGACCACATTGACCCGCCCACCGCCGCGGAACACCGTGGGGGTGACGGTGGTACCGACCCCCGGGTCGCCGAGGTCCCCCACCGCGTCCACCAACCGCGCCAGCTCCGCCACCGCATTGACTCCGAGCTCCGGCTCCAACCCCGCGTGCGCCGCTCGGCCATGGAGCCTGAGGCGGTACGTCCCGACCCCCTTCCTGCCGACCTTGAGTGCGCCCTCGGCCGGAGGCTCCAGCACCAGCACCGCGCTGCTCTCTCGGGCGGCCTGTTCGATCGTCGGCCTGGAGGCCGTGCTTCCCACCTCCTCGTCGCCGGTGCAGAGCAAGGTCACCCTGCCTGGGGCCTGGCCGTGCTCCGCCACCGCGGCCATCGCCGCCAGCCCAACGACAACTCCGCCCTTCATGTCGAACACCCCGGGCCCAGTCATCCGCCGGCCCTCCCGACGCAGCCCGCCAGGGAATGCCCCCACCTCCCAGACGGTGTCCAGGTGGCAGAGGAGAAGCACTGAGGCGCTGGGGTCCCCCTCCAGGGTCAGGCTAAGGTCGGGCACGCCGCCCCGCGCATCCCGGGAGACCCTCACCCCGGGAACCCAGCGGGTCGCCAGCTCGGCGACGAGATCCCCGCATCGGCCGATGGCTCCCGGGTCACCGCTCGGTGATTCCAGTGCCACCAACTGGCCCACGGCATCCGCCCACATCTCACTCCGGTCGTCCAGCCATGAGCGGAGGCGCCCGGGAGGCAGCGGAGCTTGGATCTGGGTCACCGCCCGATTCTATGCCCGGGGGGTCTCCTCAGCGCCCTTGCCGCACGCTGGCGAGGTCAGAGCCCGAAGCGGGAGCGGCCCCCGGCTCGACCACGCTCGGCACGGGGCGCTCTGGTTGCGGAGGCGGATGGCCGAAGAGGGCGCCCACCAGGATCATCAGGCCGGCCGCCTCTGAGCGCAGCCGCGATCCCCGCCAGCGTGGGCTGAGGAGCCAGCGCGCCAGCAACCCTGAGATCACCGGGCTACTTGCAGACCCACTCCGACGACTCCCCGATGGAGAACATCTTGGCGGCGATGTCGGCCTGCTGGGTGGGGTTCCAGATGTCGGTGCCTCCGTGACCGTAGAAGGTGGCGGGCATGAACTGGAAGAGGCCGCTGGCACCGGAGTACCGATTGACGTCGGTGGGGTCAAGGCCGGACTCGCACTGTGCCACCCCGAGGAGCCAGGCGTAGGACACGTTGTACTTCTGGGCGGCGGCCCAGATGATCTGCTTGATGGTCCCGATGGGCGGCTCCGGCACCGGCTGCCAGAAGGCATTGCCGTAGGGGAGGGACGGTTGGGGCGGCGGCGGGGGGGTGACCTTGGTCACCGCCAGCGGCATGGTGATCTGGTATCCGGTGCTGCTGAGGAGATTGCGGCCCTGGCCCGCTACCTGGGCCACCAGCGCCGGGGCGGGGGATTGGGGGCCGACCGCCTCCCCGGTGCTGAGCGCTCCCAGCACTGGGGCGAGCGCCGCCAGGCACAGGGCAGCCGCTCCCCACCGCAGCCTCGAGGCCAGCCGGGGCCAGGCTCGGCGCTGCGCCGGCGCCGAGGGCGCCAGCGTCAGCTCAAGCGGGGCCGTATATGAAACCCAGGTACCCTGCGCCATCCTGTATCCATCTGTAGTCGACTCGATCCCACCCGCCACCCGGGACGCCGTAGAAGTTCATCTCCGAGACCTCGAAGGAACCGGTTTTGACCGCCACCACGTAGGCCACGTGACCGTAGCCCCAGCTCTCGCCCGGAACGTCGATGCCCCACACCACGATCGACCCCACCTCGGGGGTCTGGCCCTCGGCATATCCAGCCGCCGCGGCGTTGGCCCACCATTGGTAGGCGTTGCCACCCCAGGTCACCTTGCGCTGGCTGGCGACCCACCAGGTGCAGTCACCGAAGGCGAAGGACCAGCTCCCGGTGCCGACGGCCGGCTGGGGAGTGGTCAGCTCGGCCAGGAGCTGCTGAGAGCGCTCCCCCAACTGCGCCTGGGCGACCATCGACTGGCTCTCGTCCGCCCGCAGTTGCGCGGTGGCGGCGGCCACAACCTGCTGGTCGTGCTTGATCGTCCCCACCAGCTGGGCGACCTGGGAGGCGACCGCAGACGGGAGGGCGGTGCTGGCCAGGAACTGCGCCAGGTTGGGCGCGGCCAGCGCCTCCGCCACCTGCTGGCTGCCGCTGCCGTTCACGTAGGCGGCGGAGACCAGGTTGGTCAGCGCGATCTGATCTCCCGCCATCTGGCGCTGCAGGGTCGCTGAGGTCGCCTGATCCGCAGCCAGCTTGGCGTTCAGCTGCTTCAAATAGCTCTGCTCCGACTCAATCTGGGTCAGGAGCGCCATCACCTGGCTCTGAGACGCCAGGTCGCCCTGGGCTCGGAGCTGGTTCAAAAGCTGGGTCAGTTGGGCCTGGTCACCGGCGAGTCCCTGCTGGGCTCTGGTGTTCGGACCTGGCCCCAGCACAGCGGAGATCCAGACCAACCCGGCCATCGCCACAGCAATCGAGACGCGCCCAATGGCTTGGGCTCCGCGCATACGTCCTCCCACATAGCGCGTGCGTTACGGGGGGGCAAGTTAACCGATAGGTCCCGCCGCGGTCAAGTTGGCAGGCGGCGGCCATCCGGCCCGGGGAACTCGTGGACGAGTTCCACCAGCCGTTGGAGCTGGTCCGGCTCGGTGTTGGGGAGGACGCCGTGCCCCAGGTTGAACACGTGGCCCCGGCGCCCCCGCGCCCGGGCCAGGACGTCCTCGGCCAGAGGCCGGAGGCGGTCCCAGGGGGCCAGCAACGCTGCCGGGTCCAGGTTGCCTTGCAGGAAGTGCTCGGCACCCACCGTGTCCCAGGCGGTGTCCAGGGGCACCCTCCAGTCGACGGAGATCCCGGCGGCCCCCAGGGCGGAGAAGGCGGGGAGCAGGTGGCTGGAGGCGGTGGAGAAGTAGATGGCAGGCACCTTTCCCCGGAGCCGGCCGAAGAGGCCCTGCAGGTGGGGCAGGAGGTGCTCCCGGAACGATCGCTCGTCCAGGACGCCAACCCAGCTGTCGAAGACCTGCACGACCTCGCAGCCAGCCTCGGCCTGGGCGACCAGGTAGTCGCCGAGGTGGTCTGTGAGTGTGGCCAGCAGCTGCGCGAACACCGCGGGGTCCGTGCGCAGGAGCCCGCGGAGGGCCGGGTAGTCCCGGCTGCCATGGCCCTCGACCAGGTAGCAGGCCAGGGTGAACGGTGAGGGCCCGAACCCGATCAGGCCGGCCCGCTCCCCGAGTCGCTCGCGGGCGATGCGGATGCCCTGCAGCAGGAAGGGGTAGGCCTCCTCGGCGGCGGGGCGGCGCAGCCCCCGCACCTGCTCGGCGCTTCGGATGGGGTCATCGACCCAGGGTCCCACCTCCTCGCGAAGCTCGAAGGGCACTCCCATCCCCTCCAGGGGAAGCATGATGTCGGCGAAGAGCACGGCAGCGTCGACCCCCAGGACCTCCACGGGCATGCAGGTGACCTCCGCGCAGAGCTCGGGCTGGTGCACCATCTCCATCAGCCCCCAGCGCCGCCGGAGCTCCCGGTACGGGGGCAGGGACCTCCCCGCCTGGCGCATGAACCAAACCGGCGTGGCGTCGACTTGCTCGTGTCGCACGGCGCCCAGCAGCCGTGCCCTTCCGCCGCTCACCACTCGTCCATTTGGTCCACCATCATGGGAGCATGCCAAATCGGAGCGGGTCCATGAGAGGCTGGGTCGCCGCCGCCCACCTCGGTCCCTCTCTGGCCTGCACCGCGTTCACCGCCCTCTCCGGATGGGCGGCGGGCCGCGCGGAGGGTGGTGGCGGGTCCCGCACCCCGGCCTATCTGGCATCTCTGGCGATGGCCCTGGCTCAGGTGAGCACCGGCTCGCTGAACGACGTCGCCGACCACCGGGCGGACCGGATCCACCAGCCCTACAAACCGATCCCCCGCGGCCAGGTGACGCGGCCGGCGGTCCTGGCCTTCGCCCTCGGCACCGGGGCCGGCTCGCTCCTGGTTGCCGCGCTGGCCGGTCGCCGGGCGTTCAGGGTCATGGCCCTGGGGCTGGCGAGCGGCTGGTCCTATGACCTCTGGCTGCGGCGCACCCCACTCTCCTGGGCTCCCTTCGCGGTCGGCATCGGGACGGTGCCGCTGCTGGGACCGGCGGCGCTGGGTTTGCCGCCCGTCCGCCCCCGCTTGCTGATGGCGATGGCCAGCCTATTGGGGCTGGCCCTGCACCTCGCCAACGGCGGGCCGGACGCCGCCCGGGACCGGGCCGCCGGGCGCAGGAGCCTCCCCGTGCTCCTCGGGGTGCGCGGGAGTCGGCTCGGGGCTCACGCCACCCTCACGGGAGCGGCGGCGGTGAGCGTGCTGAGCTCGCCGCGGGCGGCCCGCGGATGGGCGCTCCGGGGCGCGGGGGCCGGGCTCGGGCTGTTGGCCGTGGACCGGGTCCTCTTGGAAGCCGAGCGCCGTCCGGGGCAGTACCCCTTCGTGCTCCCGGTCTTGGCGGCAGGGGCGATCGCGGGCGGCTGGCTGGTGGGCGCTGCGGGCACGGGAGCCGGCCGGTGACCGGGCAGCCTGTGCTCGGCAACGAGGTGCGGCTGCGCCCCTCGCCCCGAGAGCGCTGGCGGGCCGCCTGGAGCGCCGCGCGGGTCCTGGCGCTCCTGTTGATCCCGGTCGGCGTGGTTCTCGCCCTCCTGACCGGGAGCTGGGGCTGGCTCCTGGTTCTGGAGATGTGGGCGCTGCTGTCGGCCGCCCTCTCGTATGTGGGTCAGGGCCAGAACGCGGTCTACGTGGGCGAGCTGGGGGTTCGGAGGATCACCAAGGGCTGCAGCGTGACCGCCACCTGGGCGGGCCTGGAGGGGGTCGAGGTGACCATCCCGGGTCAGCGCATCGTGGTCTTCCAGCTCAACAGCAGCGACTACCGCATCGAGCGATCCGGCTGGGGCAGCCGGCGCAACCTGGAGGCCCTCCGGCGCAACCCCCCGGATGGCATCAAGCTGCGCCTGGACCGACAGACCGCCGACACCCTGGTCACGATGGTGCGCGAGCACCGCCCTGACATCTCAGGGGTGTCCGACTGGGATCGGACCAGCCGCCCCGGCGGCGGGGTCAAGCCGACTTCGGGTGCCTAGTCCGGGCCGTCCCGCAGCAGTCCACGCAACGTCGCCCGGGCCTCGGCCCTCTCGCTCTCCAACAGCGCCAGCAGCTGCTGACCGCCCTCCAGAAGCACCTCCGCCTGGCGCAGCAGCTCGGGACTCGGCGATCCCTGGAGGCGGCTGCGGAGCCGCTCCAGCCGGCGGAGAACTGATCTCGCCTCGCTGGTGGCGGCATCCAGCTCCCGGAGGTCGCTCAGAGACCCAGCCATCGCGTCCCAAGCCCCACCGTGTCCAGCATTTGCGCCATTGCCACCGAGCGTCCGGATCCATGCCGGGGAGCCGCCGAGGCACGGTGTCCCCTCTCCGCAGGGGGCAGCGTCCTCAGCCCGAGGATTCCTTGGATCCGGACCCGCGCGTGGGCTCTCACCCGGAAACCCGGCCGCCCGCACGCGGGTGGGTCTGACCTCGTCCAACGCACGGGATCAGAAGCAGCCCGGCGCCCACGTACGATCCGGCCATCACCCCGAAGCCGGCGGCGAAGCCGAGGTGCTGGATGATCTGGCCGATGGCCACTATCCAGAGCGACCCAACGCCGTACGAGAGCGCGAAGTAGTAGCCGAACATCCCGGCCTGGGCTGAGGTGGCGATGCTGTCGCTGACTAGGGCCTGGAGCAGCGGGTTCTCCACGTACGCCACCAGCCCGACCAGCAGAGCCAGCGCCGCCAGGCCGGCGAGCGGCAGCGAAGAAGCCAGGCCGAAGGCCAGGACCGCGACCGCCGAAAGGGCGTAGGCGCCCCACAGAACCGGGATGCGTCCGAGCCGGTCTGAGAGCGGCCCGCCCAGGATCGGTCCCAGGACCGCCCCCACGAGGACCACATTGAAGATCACCCCCACCGTGGCCTCCGGGAGGTGGACCCCGTTGCGCAGGTAGAGGGGGATGAAGGCGTTGAGCGTCCCCAGGCCGCGACCACCGGCAGCGACCGTGGCTGCAGCCACTCCGAAGATCGCCACCCGGGGGTTGACCAGCTGGTCACGCCGGATCCGCGGCAGGTGGGGGCGCAGGCTCGGACGGGGGACACCCTTGCCGCGATCGCCGGGGACGGGAGGGAAGGTGAGGAGCAGGACCAGACCGAGGACGAAGAGCGGAATGGCAAGAATGAGGAGGGTTGGCCTCCACCCCAGATCGGAAATCAGCAGGGCGGCGGGGATGGGGATTATCAGCGACCCCACGCTTCCCCCGATGGTGGCGACGCTGAGCGCGGTTCCCCGTCGCTCGGGATACACCCTGGCCGCCACCGAGCTTCCCACCGGGTGCTGCTGGCTCGATCCCAGCAGGGCCAGCCCCTGACCGGTCGCAAAGACTGGGTAGGTCGGGGCCAGCGCGCCGAGGATGGCGCAGAGCCCGACCACGAGGTTCTGGCACCCGAGGATCCAGCGGGCGGCCACTCGCTGGCCCACGTATCCGGCGCTGGCCTGGGTGAGGCCGCCCACCACCCCGATCACTCCCACCGCCAGCCCCAGGCTGGCGTAGTTGAGGTGGAAGTCGACCAGGATCGCGGGATAGGTCAGCGGCAAAAGACCCGAGTACATGTGCTGGCCGGCATGGGATGTGGCCACGAGGCCGAGCGCGCGTCGCCGCGCCCGCCTCCCAGCGCCCAGTTCCGCGGCGGCCTGCACGCTCTCAGCATACGTAGCGTCAGGACGGGGAGGGCAGCACCGCAGGACCGTAGACGAACCCGAGCAGAGTCTCGGTCGCACTCCCCGTGGCTCCCGCGGCAACCCCCCTGAGGTCCACATACGGCGGGGTCGGGCCGGGGAGCGCCCAGTTGGACTCCGCCACCGTGTAAGACCCGTCCGCACCGACCCCGACCACGAAGGCCACATGCCCGGGACCCTGATCTCCATACACTGCGATCGCCCCCAGTTCCGGGGAGACGCCGACCGCGTAGCCGGCCGCCGATGCCAGCTCCAGCCACTGACCCCCGTTGCCCCCCAGAAGGCCCTGGGGCGTGCGCCAGGTGACCAGCCGGCGGGTGGCCACGTACCAGGTGCACTGACCGGTGGAGAACCCCTCGTAATTGGCCGGGAACGGCTCTGGGTGTCCGGTGCACCCCGATGGCTGGACCGCCAGCGCCCCCGGTTCCGGGCCGCAGGGAGCCGCCCAGTCTGGAAAGGAGGGCGAACTTGCCAGCATCACCTCTCCAGGCCGCAGGACCAGCCCCCCAGGACCTGGGAGCAAGCCACCCAGAGCCGGCCAACCGGCAGCCGCCGCTCCGGCACCCAGCAGCCCCACCAGGCTGGCCCCCAAGACCGCTGGGACCAGGCAACCGAGGGCCAGAAGGGGTCCCATGCCCGACAGCCAGCGCCGGGGGGTCATGGGGAGCCCGCGACCAGCTGACCGGTGCTCAGAGCTGGCCACCACTCCTGGGGAGCGCCTCCTCGGAAGCTGGCGTGCTCGTCCCCGGCCAGCACCAGCCCGCAGCCTGGCTCTGCATCCCGGAGCAGCTCGCACTCCGCGTCGGAGAGGGAGAACGCGCGTCGCACCCCGGGAAGAGCCACCGCCTCCTGCCGCAGCAGCAGCTTGGTGTGGCAGTTGCGGATCACCACGTTTCCCACCGGTGAGTTGAGGAAGTCTTCGACCACCTGGGAAACCACCAGCAGCCCGGCTCCCAGCTTCCGGATGCGCCGAGCCATGCTCTCCAGGAACCGGGCTCCGGAGGGAGAGGAGAGCAGGACCTCGGCCTCGTCCACGACCACCAGGGTGGGATGGGCGCGGGGGAGCTCGAGGTCCGCCTCCAGGTGCCAGAGCACGAGCTCCATGGCGGCCCCCAGGAGCTCCTCCCTGGCAGTGAGGTGGCGCAGGGAGACCACCAGCGCGTCTTCGACGTCGAGGCCGCCGGTGCCATTGAAGACTCCCGAACCGGGGCCCGCCGCCTGTCGTTTCAGCCCGGCTGCGAGCTCCCCATGGCCGGCCGCCTCCAGCTGCTCCAGCACCTCAGGGAGGCCGGCCTCCAGGGGCTGGAGCCGAAGGGCACTGAGAGCCGCGACCCCCAGGGCCTCCAGGGAGCTCCGGGAGGCTGCCGCCCGGCTCGATCCCAATAGCCGACCCAGCAGAGGCAGAGCCCGCTCGACACGCCGCTCAGGCTCCTGACCAGGTGGCCCGAGTACATTCAGCCCGCGCTCGTCGGTCGCGCCCAGTTCCAGGCACCTGGCTCCGAGAAGTGCCCCCAGCTGCAGGTACTCCCCGGCGGGGTCCAGGCACCGTAGGCGGCAACCTTTGAGGAAGAGGCGTGCAGCGAGCAACTTGGAGGCGAAGGACTTGCCTCCACCGGAGGTCCCCAGGACCAGGATGTTGCGGTTGGGATTGGACTCGGCCAGGGGATCGACGGTCACCAGCTCCCTCGTGCTGGGGCTGGGTCCGAGGAGCACCCCGTTCCGCGCGTCCAACGTGGCCCGCAGGAAGGGGATGGCGGTGGCCGTGGCTGCGGTCGTCATGTCCCGGGACCATCCGAGGGGGTCCACACCCAGCGGCAGAGTGGCTCGCCATCCGTCCGCCTGGCGGTTGAACAGTGGAACTGGGGTGCACCCGAGCTCGACGAGGGTGTTTACCACCTGCTCCCATCCCAGCTCCATCTCAGCCTGGCTGGATCCCTCCACCGTGATGCAGGTCACCAGCCGCATGAGCCGGTCCTCCTCCAGGAGGACCCGCTCCTCGAGGGCCAGGGCGTCCTCGAGTGCGGCCCGCGTGCCGGCGTCTGGGCGCCGACCCTGGCGCCGGTCCACCTCTAGCCCTGTCTCGAAGGTGCGTATCCGCCGGCGCAGGTGGCTCAGGCTGTGCACCTTGGGCACCGGGTACAGGTGCTGCGCCATCCGGATGGGAGCTCGGGAGGCCAGGACCAGGGGGGCCAGCCAGCCCAGCTGCAGACGGCGAGGGAAGCCGCGCACGACCAGGCTGCGGACCACCCGGTCCGAGAGCTCCAGGCGGTCCGGCTTCACCGTGGCCGTGTCCGGCGCCAGCCAGCTGGCGAAGCTGGCGGTGGGGCGGCCGCTCCGCCCCCCGGTCAGCTCCTGGAGGAGGGACAGCCAAGCCCCGTCCTCGAGGGGACGGGGGCGCAGCCCCGGACCGCTCAAGGCTGCCGCGACCGCTCTCCGGCGCTGGTCCAGCTCGAAGGTGCCACGAGGGCGCACTTGTCCTGGCAGCGCCCCCCGCAGGCTCGCCGGGGAGTCGTCCCAGATCACCGCCAGGTGTCGGCGAAGGTGCGCCTGGCCACTGGCCATGAGCCCCGCCGCGTACTCGGCGTCCGCGCGCCCAATGGTGGTTGGCGCCGGTTGGGCTGAGGGGGCCAGGGGCCGGGAGATGGTGTAGAGGGAGACGGGCCCGGAGAGGGTTGAGAGCGCTCGCCAGTAGCGCCTCCAGACCAACTGCCGCTCGTCGGCGGAGCGCAGCAGAAGGTTGAGGGCGGCCAGCTCCAGCCCGACCCGGCGGCGCCCATCTCGGAGGCCGGCCACACCGCCCTCCAGGTAGGCGATGTCGATGAGGTCCAGGGTGGATCCGACCCGCGAGGGCAGCCTCATAGGCGGGAGGCGGCTCCCGGGGGCAAGGTCCAGGAGATCGGCCAACGCTCCGCTCCGTCCACGTCGCGGAACTCCCCGCGCGACGCGACCAGGTCCGGATGGCACAACCGCCGGCGCTGGGCCCGAAACCTCGCCGCGTCGAGGAGGTAGGCGTCCAGCCGGCGGCCCCGGCGGCTGCCGAAGCCCAGAAGGACGCAGCCGGCCGCCCACGGCACGGCCCCGGTCAGGGTGGCATCCAGGCCGCAATGGGCGTGGATCAAGATCATCGGCAGGATGGCCGCTCCGGTGAGCCAGCCCAGCTGTGGGGTGGTAAGCCCGCCCCAGCGGCTGGGCACGTCGGAGATGGGCTGAGGTACTTCGGCCTCCATCATGTTCGCCTGGTTTGGTCCCGCGGACGGCCGGGCTGGGGCTGAAGCCCGCCGCGGCGCAGGGCGTTGAGGTAGGCCACGTCCAGGCTGTGGACCGCCGGACCTCCCGCGGCGGCGTACCTGGCGCCGAGGTCGTGGAGGGCCTCTCCCAACTCCGTGCCCGCGGCCAGGGACTTGATAGTCGCGAGATCTCCAGGGGTGAGCCCGGTCAGCCGGACGAGCTCCTGCTGGCGTCTCCCATCCCACAGGAGCTGGCGGCCGAGAAACTGCTCTCTCGTCTCCCGTCCGACGACCGTCGGCCACCCGCCGCCGGCTCCCGGGACCGCACTCTCGAGCCTGGTGGCGAGGTCCTCCTCTGGCCTCCCGGGCAGGCCCAGGGCGCGGGTGGCCCGCCCACCCAAGCGGGAGCCATAGCGGCGAGCCTGGGGCAGGGCGCTGGTGGCCGCCAGAAGTGAGCCGCCGAGCAGAGTACCGGCGGACAGCTCGGCCAGGGCTCGGACCCGGCGGGTGGTGGACATCTCGCCCCGGCTGATGCGTCCCGGCACCTCGACCATGAGGAAGACCGTCACGGCGGCCAGGAGACACTTGGCGAACTGGTCCCCGGGGTTCCCGCTGCCCACTTCGGCCAACAAGCCTCCCTGCGCCGCGGCGCAGCTCGAGTGCGAGGTGGGGGAGATGAAGGGACAGGACCCGTGGGCAGCCACCGGAGCCAGGCCGGACACGGTGGAGACCACCGCCACGAACGCCAGGAAGATCAGGGTCTGGACCACCACCACGGCCGAGAGGGACCCGACCGTGGCCCAGTAGCGGTTGAAGAGCGTCCGGCCCCCCGGCAGCGCTAGCGCCACGAAGGCCAGGCTGGAGCAGGCAGCCAGGAGCGAGAGGACGATGAATCGGGCCAGGTAGGTGAGCGCCAGCCACAGGCCGAGCCCGGTGAGGGCGGTGAAGGCCACCATCCCCATGAGCCCGTCGGGGACGTCGTAGCCGTTGCGCCCATGGGGACCAACCCCGGCCCAGACATCGGTGAAGGTGGGCACCGTCCCCCAGTAGATGTCCGCATAGCGGCAGTCGGCGGGGCTCTGGCCGTCCCCCGCCCGAGGCTCACCCGGCAGGGGAAGGACCCCCAACTGGAGGGAGCCGATCGTGGAGCTGCCGCTGCCCTCCAGGCAGTTCTGGCCCTGGTTGTTGTTTACCTGGTTGTCGGTGTTGGTGCAGAGGGGCTGACCCGGGGACGCGTCGCCGCGGTCGCAGTTGGCGTCATGCAGCGGGGGGCCGAAAAAGTTCTCGCTGCGGTCCAGCACCTCCTTGGTGAAGTCGGGGCTGGACACCCCGATGCAGTGCGATTGCGTGAAGGACCGGTCCATCCAGGGGTCCACCAGCACCTGCTGGCGTGGGCTCGGGCCAGGGAGCGACAGGTGGATGCCCGGGTGGATGATGGGACTGTCCTCCGGGCAGTACGCGGTGACTGCGAGGACGGTCATCATGTCCAGGGGGGCGGACCCCGAGCTGCCCAGCCGGTGGAAGGTCGCCTCCAGGATGCCCTGGGACACCCAGCTACCCATGTCGATGACGCGTCCCGCCAGGTGCAGCGGAAGCCCGGCCCCCAGGACCGCGGCGGCGATCAGGCAGGGCACGATGCCGACTCTGAGATTCAGCTGCTGTCCGGCCATGAAGAGCGACACCTGGAGCGCGAAGGCGACCACGATCAGCGCCAGGGAGAGGGGCTCGAGGACCGCGTTCATCTCCTGGACCCAGGGGATGCACCCGGCGGTACCGCACTGGTGGGCTGGCTCCCCGAGGCTCCCGTCGTAGTTGTCCACGACCGGGTTGGTGCCCACCAGGGTGGTGATCAGGTGCCAGGGGCCCGAGGTCACCGCCCCGGTGAGAGGGTCGATGTGGGCCGGGTCGGGACTCCCGTCGAGACTGCCCATGATGGCCACCGGCCCGGAGACGAAGGCATCGATCACGTAGCAGAAGGGATCCGTGATCCCCCCGCACTGCTGGCTGTCGCTCCCGGCGGACGCCGCCGCGGCGGGGGGAGTCGGGGTCGGCTGGGCCATGGGTGTCGGAGCGCTCCCGCCCGACAGCAGGTGCCCGGCCAGGACGACGGCGGCAGCGGACGGCCGCCTCAGGGGCCGCTGGCCGAACAGGTGGCCGTGGCGCAGGCGGTGTTGCTGCCGGTCAGCCCCTCGACGAAGGTCAGGATTGCACCCTCGTTCACCAGCAGGAGCACGCCCAGGAGGACGGTCACCAGGCCCTGGATGGCGGCCGCCCGACGCTGGCTGTTGTCGAGCGAGGTCATGTAGCGGATCGCCGCGAAGCTGAGGCACAGGACCGCGACCGCTCCCAGGGCCAGCGTGGTGACGGTGTGGATGAGGTTGTTGAGTCCGGTCGCGAAGGTCGCCAGCTCGGTCAACGAAGCTCACCCCGGGGCTGGGCCCAGGCCATCGGGCGCGAGCCACCGCCGACGACGATGGGCCGGCCCTTGGCCGGTCGGGGCACGCGCTCAAGGGCCACCCCTGCGCCGGCCGCCGCTCGCATCCGGCGGTCGCCATACCAGGGAAGCTGGCGAACAAGTGCCGGGTGGTCGCTCCCCCGAAGGATCAGGGCGCGCCCGCGCCGGAGGCGCCTTATCTCATCCGGAGGCAGGTGCGGATGGGCCTGCACGGGGTGGCCGCCGTCCGCGGAGTGCAGGGTGGCAGACCCGACCAGACGGCTGGCCCGCTCCAGCAGGTCCACCTCCGAGATGCCGGGCAGGAGGAGCTTCGTCCGGCAGTTGGCCCAGAGTGCGGTCACGGTCTCCGCCCCGTAGAGGGTCGAGATGGAGGCGAGGTCCTGGGCAAGCAACACCAGTCGCACCCCCTGGGTGCGGCCCAGCTGCACCAACGACGGCAGCTCGGGCAGGGCCGTCAGCTGGGCGAACTCGTCCAGGACGAAGAGCACCGGGAGCGGCGGTGGGCTGGCATACACCGCCCGCCAGCAGGCGGAGAGCAGGGCGCTCAGCAGGCCGCGCACCAGGGGGGCGTCCGTGGGGCTGACCACGCAATAGAGGCTGTTCAGCTGGCCACTTGCCAGGGAGCGCGGATCGAAGGTGCTCCGGGCCGTGGTGCGGGCCACCTGATCGCTGCCGAACACCCCCAATTTGGAAACCAGGGTGGCGACAACCCCCATGGCGGTGCGGTCTCCGCCGCTCAGTGCACCCTGGACCAGCTGCCGGGCCATCGGATGGCTGAGCTCCTCCGCCATCTCCTCGGCCGGGACCTGCTGCAGGAGGGCGAGGATGTCACTCAGGGTCAGCCCGTCAGTGGCGGCCTCCACCAGCAGCCCGTGCAGCAGCTGAAGCGCCAGGTCGTGCCAGAACGGTTCACGATCCGGAGGGCGGCCGAGAAGGAATCCGGCGCAGCGAAGCGCGTCGTCCGCGCTGGAGATGGCGCTGATGGGGTTCCAGCCATCCCCGGGTTCCATGAGCGGGGCGAAGACTGCGGCTCGGCCCCGCCGCTCCCGGGCCACCAGGGTCCTGGCCAGCAGCTCCCCCTTGGGGTCCGTGACCACCACCGGGCCGGGCCACTCGAGGATTGCAGGAATCGCCAGCGAGCTGGACTTCCCCGACCCGGTGGGCCCGAGCACCAGCAGATGCTCGTCCTCCGGCAGTCGCACGGTAACCGGCCCGACCCGGCCCAATCTGACTCGCGCCCCGCCGCCGCGCCAGAGCCGGCGGAGTTCAAGAAGACGGGCGGTGCGTGCCCTCCCCAGCGACCCGGGGCGAAGGGAGGTGCGTGGACGGCCGAGCCAGATGAGTGCCCCAACCGCCAACACCACCCCGAGGGTCGCCGCCAGACCGGTCAGCCGCGGCGCAGTCAGGGTGCCGCCCACGACCCCCTCGCGCATCGCGCCCGCCACCACTCCGGCTCCCACCACCGCGGCTGGGGCCAGCAGCCAGAGCAGCTCCTCCTGCCTCTTCTCCACCGCCCGGTGAGTCCGCCCAGCTCCCTCCGGGGGGCGCAGCTCGGGGCTGCGACGGAGCCGTCGCCGGGCGCGCCCGGCCCGTTACAGGAATTCGCCGAACTGCTTCAGGAACTTGCACAAGCGGGCCAGCTCCGGGACCTAGACTGCGCCAGATGCCCCGTTCTCCCCTGGCCTCCGCCCGTCACCAGGGGGCGAGGACCATTCTGGTCGCTGACCGTGACCTCCGGTCCCGCACCGCCACGTCGGCGATCTTGCGCCGCCTGGGGTTTGAGGTGGCCGAGGCGGAGTCGCCGCGCTCGGCCCTCGCCCAGGCCCGCTCCGGCCCCTACTCCTGCGCCATCCTCGACCTGAACATCTCGGAGGCCGGGGCCTTCGACCTCTGCCGCCGGCTGCTCTCGGCTCCGGGCTGGAGCTGGACCCCGGTGATCTTCACCAGCTCGCGCCCCCCCGAGCCCGAGCAGAGGGACACGCTCCAGCAGGGCGGGTTCACCTTTCTGCTCAAGCCGTTCCGCTCCGGGCAGCTCCTCTCAGCCGTGGGCGACGCCCTGGCCGCCACCACGCCGTTGCGTGAATCCCGGCCAGATCGGCGGCGGGCGCTCTCCACCGTCGAGGCCGCCACCGCCTGACCGGACCGGCGACTAGCCCCCCGGGCCCGGTGCCTGAGGCGACCCCGAAGGCGACGGCAGGGATGACGGGGATGGGGAGGGGGATGCCGACGGGGTCGCGGGCGCGCTGGGGGTGACGACCGGGGTGGGGGTCGGGGCAGGCGACGGTGTCACGGTGCCCCCCCCGAGCACCTTGGTCGACGGTCCGGTCCCCGGCAGGTAGTAGTCCACCTCCCCGTTCACGGTGTGGCTCACCAACCCCTGAGGGGGCGTGTACCACTGGTTGGGCACCCCCGCCAGAGCGGCCTCCATGAACTGGTTCCAGAGGGAGGCGGCTCCGCTGATGCCATTCAGCCCACCACCGTACATGGGGGCGTCGTTGGCGTTCCCCACCCAATCCGCTCCCACCAGCTGAGGCGTCCAACCCACAGCCAGGTTGTCGCGGTAGCTGTTGGAGGTCCCGGTCTTGATCGCCGCCGTGTGCCCAGGCAGGATCAGGGGGGTGTTCGGCCCGAAGGCCAGGAGCCGGTTGGAGTTGCGGGAGAGGATGGTGTTCATGATGTAGGCGACCTGGGGGGAGAGCACCTGGGTGGCGGCGGTCGGCGCCTGGTAGAGGATCTGACCCGTCTGACTCTCCACCGTGTTCACGAAGTGGGCCGGGTGCAGCACCCCCTGGGAGGCGAAGACCGACCCTGCCTGGGCCAGCTCCCAGAGGGGAATCGGATAGGCCCCCAAGGTCATGCTCGGCCCGTACGAGGAGTCCGGTCCGTTCAGGGTTGTCACTCCCATCGCCCGGGCGGTGGTGAGGATCTGCGGGATGCCGGTGGCGAGCTCGACCCGGACGGCCGGCACGTTGAGCGAATTGCCCAGAGCGACCTGGATCGGCACCACCCCGGCGTATGTCCCCTCGTAGTCGTGGACCACGAAGGGCCCCCCGCCCGGCCCCCCGGTGGGAAGGCTGTACGGACTGTCCAGAACCGGGGTGGTCATGGTGACCTGGTGGTCCGCGATGGCGGTGGAGTAGGTGAAGAGCTTGAAGGTCGACCCCGGCTGCCGGGCCACCGCCGCCATGTCGATCTCGCCTCCCGGCACATTGGGCCCGGCACCGCCGACCCAGACCTCGATCTGCCCGGTGGCGGGATCCTCAGCCACCAGGGCGCCGTCGGTCATGTGCATCGCCTGGTGCCTGGCGATGTCGGCCGTCACCAGCTGCTGCGCCTTCTGGTTCAGCGCCACGTTGAGGCTGGTGTAGACCCGCAGCCCCATGGTGGCGTACCCCGAGCCGAAGTGCTGCTGCAGCCAGACGCGCACCTGGTCGACGAAGTAGGGCGCGTTGTCCACCGGGGCCTCGCTGCCCGAGCCCAGAGCGGGCGGCTTGGCCAGCACCGATGCCGCCTCCCGGGCGGGAAGCTCTCCGTACTTGACCATGGCGGCCACCACGGCCTGCTGGCGAAGGCGCGCCCCCGCCATGTTGCTGAAGGGGTCGAGGTAGGA
>JAJYXT010000061.1 GCA_021801645.1 bacterium | reverse complement strand
GCGACGACCTCGACCGGGGTGGAGGGGTCAAGGGCGGAAGCTCGACCCTTGGAACCGACGGGGAGAGAGCGGCGCTTGGCCTCGGCAGCCATTAGGCGGGCAGGCAGGTTCGGACCGGCACCCTGCTCCGCGAGCCGGACCTGCCATCCGAAGAGGAGACTCCGGCTCGGCACCGGCTCACCCTTCGGGCGGCGAGTGGCGAGCACCTGGGCGTGACGCTCGGCGGCGGACAGCGCCCGACCCTTCTCAGCGGCAGCGGCATCTCGGGCGGTGTCAATTTCAGCGTGTCGCCGGGAGAACTCCTGCACCAGCTTCTCCGAAATGCCAGCGACCCCAATCGCGTCACCGTGCCGCTCGACACCGAAGCCGAGCTTCGACAACTCGGCAGCAAGGGCAGTCCCGTAGACCTTCCCCGATTCCTTCTGCGCTGTGAGCAGAGCGCGGGAGTCGAGCGCGCCCCATTCATTCCGCTTGCCGTCCGGGGTGACGCGCCGAGCCATGTTCATGACGAGCGCGTGAGTGTGCAGCTGCGGGTCCGGCAGGTCGATCAAGGGGTCGCCCGTCGGCTTCACTGGCCGAGCACTGTGGTGACGGACCTCGGCCACCACCAGCCCAGCGGTGCGCTCAGGAACTATCTTTCCCGTAGAGCGGACACGGCGCCGAAGGGGGGCGGTGTGAGCCTCAAGGCCCGCGATGGCCGCGCGGACTGCGGCATCATGCGCCGCCTGTATCTTTTCCCTCAAATCTTCGTCGGCGACCGCCCACAGCAAAGAAACGGACTTATGAGGCGAGTAGGCGAGGGCCACGAACGGCACATGGGAACCCGAGGCCCCTCGATGAATGGCAGCTTTACCGTCCAGAGTGCGCCCAGCGCATAGCTTCTCGAAACCCGCGCGGGTGAGTTCGTACTCCGGCCCGACACCGAGGGCAGCCGCACCTGCCCCCATCAAACGAACTACAGGCCGCTCAGCGTCGCCGGACCGCCCCACATAGTAGTCACCAACATTCTTAGGGATACGCTCGCATTTGTGCTGTGAGTGCTTATGCGACTCCGTGTAATATTCCCACCACTCTTTCGCAGTCATGGCACCGGGACCAACCGAGGCCTTCGCAGCCCGGCAGATACTCATACAAGGGCGCTCTCCTCAAAGCGCCGCGCTGCCTTCATAATGTCTCGACTGTAACAGGAAAAACAAGCGATTGCAACTACCCTACTGATACACAACACCTTACGCACTTCCCGTGCTGCCCCCGAAGCTTTTGCAGCTGCCAAAGTGTCGATGTGCGTAAGGGGAGTGGGTCGCGCCTTACTCTGTGTGTGCTCGCCCCGCGCTAACTTACGCCAATAAGTCGGCGCTTCTTCGGTCTTGAGGATCATTGAGTGGTTCACTCGGGTGAATGTACATCTACTTTGCGCAGCTGTCAAGAGGTTTTGCAAAACGGCTTGCGTTTTTCTGGCTGCTATGCTTGAATGTCGGTAGAGCCGACTGGCTGACCGCCCTTGAGTGGTTCACAGCATCGAGGTGTTGCGGTCTCCCGTCGGCTCTCTCTATTCTTGGTAGAATGTGCCCGTGAGCGCGGTCATGGTCCGCCGTTTGACACCGACACAAGCCGAGCATCTCAAGGGTTTGATCCGCGAGCGCGGGTTGGCCATCGGCAGCTTTGCGCGGTATGCCGGGCTCAATCCACAGACGGTGGCCCGATGGCTCTCCGGGAGTACCTCGGTACAGGCCGAGACCGAGCTCAAAGTGTGGCGGGCACTCCGGAGCCTGCAGCCGGTCATAGGCCTGCATCTTCCTCCGGAGGCAGAGGCGGTCATCGAGAAGATGCCTCACCTACAGAACCTCCCTCGGAGGGGTGAGGGTGGGCGATGGGTGGCACAGCGGCGACAGACCGAGGCGAGGCTACCGGTAGCAAGCTTCGTCCGGGCTATGGGGGCCGTCCCGCCCTGGGAGGCGTGGACGACCTGGCGCTACCGGCTGCTGCCGTCCGCTCGGGTCGCCGCCTCCTTCAAGCGGGACATGGTCGCGGGCCGGGTGTGGTTGGCCTTCCCCGAGGTCTTCCCGGATGAGGCCGCTTGGCAGACCTTCGCGCCGCTCACGGTCATGGACCGACCGCTTTGCCCGTAGCGGATTGCTGGACCAACGGTGGGCGATAGAGGCGGTTGGCAATCCTACCTGGCATGACAGCTGCGCGTCCATGTCCCCCGGTCATGCGGATGCATCCCAGGTGTCGGCGCTGGGCCTCCGACGCAGTCTCGCGGAAAGAGAGCCGCCACATCCCGCGAGCACCCCGATACTCACCGGGACGATGGAGAGACTGCCCCCCCGCTGCCACCTCGGCATTGACCTGGCCACAGCCACGTGAAGACGCAGGTTGCCCGATGTCCATCACGAAGTCGGCGAAATAGTTGGCTGCTCGGCGACAAAGACCTCCCAGACGGTGGCTGGTGCTGTGTTCAGCGTTACCGTAAATGGCTCGCCTGCCTTGCCAACTGGAGTGTACACGCCCCAAAGAGGGTGGGATCCAGCACACGTTGGAGGAGCGAAGGGACTTCCGCTGGGCGAGAATGTAACTCGGACTGGTGACGCCCCGCGGCAAAAGATCGCGAGCATAATCAGCCCGGTCTGACTTGTCAAGGTAAACGAACGACTGCCATGTCCACGGGTGGGCGCCATGAGTACGGAGCCATGTCCCAAGGCGCCGGCAATTGAATTGCCGGTCGGCCACACGTTGGTCAGCGAGGACGGCGGTGTGCCCGCGACCCTACCGGGACCGGGTGCCGCGTGCGGAGCTGCGCATCCGACAACAGCTAGGGCCAGAACCAGCGCGCAACTGCGCACGATCCATTTAAGCCACGGACCCCCACGATGCTCAGGGGGGAGAGGCGGCAGCATAAGGATCCGGGGGACGGGGCGTGGGGAGCTTGGAAGTTGCCAACGGACGGGACGAAATTGCCGGCCCTGGCGAATCCGCCGCGACCGGGGTCGCTAGGCTACACATGGTTTCGGCCCCAAGGACACCAGCATGGGACTGCGTCGGGTCACCGCGTAGATCCGAATACTGCGCCTCCTAGCACCGCGCTCTTGACCGTCGGGCGGCTACCGTCGCGCGGGCAGCCTATGCCTTCGACTCGTTACCAAGTTGTTTCGCCCAAGAGCATACACGGATGGGGCAGGGAACTGGGCTTGCCTCTGAGATCAGACGCGATCACCCCGACACCTCGTCATGCCGATGCCCCCCCCAAACGTCCGGATAAAGACACTGAACGAGGGTTCAGGCTCGTTGTTTGAGATCAACAACGGGCTCTTGGCCGATGCTATTACTCTGGATCAGGAGATCGGAGGTTCGACCCCTCCCGCCCCAGCGCCTCACTTCGTTAGGAGCACTTAACTCCTTGGAAACGGTAGGAGAGGTGGTCCGGGATCCGGTGGCGCAGCAGCTCGGTCACCACTACCCCGGGCGCCCCCCACACCGTGAGCTGACACACGCAGCGCGACTCCAGCGACTGCTGGCGCTGGAGGACGTCCCGCATGCTAATGCCGGGTGGCACCCGCCAGCGCAGGGTCGCGTTGCGGCTCTGCCACCAGGCCGCCAGCTTCGCCCGCGGGACGAGCAGGTGGTCCCGGGCATCCCCCGCCACAGCGCGCAGTCCACCATCGCCCGGCGGACCCGATCCAGTGTGGCCTTGCGCTCCGAGGGAAAGGCCATCCCCGGTGGCAGCCTGCCCTCCTCTATCTCCCGCCGCAGTGCCGCCGCCAGCTACTGGTAGAGCGGCTCGGACCTACCAGCCGGGTGCAGCGCGCCTCTCGCCGGGACCGTTCAGGCCGCCCCGCCAAGTAGCGATCTGGGGCGTGGAATGGGTGCGCGGCGGTCGTGGTCCGGGGGCTCTGCTGTTGGCCGCCGGTGCGAGCACTGCGTGAGCAACCCCAGGCCGGTCCAAAGAGTCTCAAGGGGATTGCTCTCGGACGTTGCGCACGCCGGTGAGGCTTTGAACTGTGAACTTAGGGATGAGGATGTGCGCGAGCGGGCCAATAGACGCTGCATAGACCAGGGTGCCAATCCCGACATCACCGCCGAGCAGCCACCCGCTCAGCAGCACAGTGGCCTCGATGCCGGTGCGCACCGCGCGCAGCGAATGACCCCGCGCGGCTATACCGACCATCAGGCCGTCCCGCGGCCCCGGCCCCAAACCAGCACCGATGTAGCACCCGGTCGCCACCCCATTCAGGAGGACGCCACCCAACATGGCTATCACACGCAGTGAGATGGCCGGTGGCGCGGGTACCAGTGCGAGAGTCA
The DNA here is from genome assembly GCA_021801645.1 of bacterium. Classification (GTDB taxonomy): domain Bacteria; phylum Chloroflexota; class Dormibacteria; order Aeolococcales; family Bog-877; genus JAJYXT01. The sequence continues at coordinate 1,815 of JAJYXT010000061.1, read as the reverse complement.
AGTCCATTACGGACCCGATCACCAGCGCGTTGCTGAGCGTGCCCAAGCCTGGGCGTTGACGCAGGGGCACCCACAGGCCCAACACGCCGATCCCGACCAGAATGGCCCAGGTCCCGATGGGGATGCCGGTATGGCGGGCCAGCCCCTGTTGAAACACGTCCCACGGGTCCAGGCCGAGGCGACTCAGGACGAGGAGAGAGACACTCAGTCCATAGAGGACGAGGCCGCTGTAGAGTTGTACCAGCCGCCGCCTGAGCGCATCTCTAGGGACCGGCGCGAGCACGCGAAGTAGATGCTGGTGGCCATGGACGCGTCGCCGAGGCGCTGGCCGGTATTCCGCAGATGAACTCATGGGGCTATCATGGGTTCACGTGGATATCGAAACAAGGGCCACTTGGCGTCTAATGGCCTCTAGCGGTCATGCCATCAGTTCATCGCAGATGATGGAACTCCTCGGCGATTGGCGGGCTGGCTCCGGTCCTGGACCGATTTACGTCCGCTTGGCCGTGGCGCTGCGAGCCCTGGTCCTGGACGCCCGGGTTACAACGCCCTGCCGCCTGCCGGCTGAGCGGCCGCTAGCGGTGGCCCTGGGCGTGAGCCGGACGACGACCACTACCGCCTACCAGCTCCTGCGAGAGCAGGGGTTCATTCACAGTCGCACGGGAGGGGGAAGTTGGACTGCCCTGCCTCCCGGGCGGCAGCGTCGAGGTGCACCTTGGGGCCCGGCCGTTCCCGAGGAGGCGGGCTGGCTGGATTTGGCTCTGGCCGCACCAGCGGGCGACGACGAGGTCATGATGGCGGTGGAAGCGGCGACGGGCCGACTCGGTGCGCACCTCGGGGGCCACGGCTACGAGCCACGCGGACTAGCACTCCTTCGCGAGGCCATCGCCCGTCGCTACGAGTCGCGAGGTCTCCCCACCTCCGCCGACCAGATCCTGGTCACCAATGGGGCCCAACAAGCCCTCGACTTGGTGGTCCGGGCCCTGGTCAGCCCACTTGAGCCTGTAATGGCCGAGTGCCCTACCTACCCAAGTGCCCTGGATGTCCTGGCTCAAGCCAAGACCCGGGTGGTGACGGTTGGCGTGTCCACCACCGGATGGAACGTCGACCTGATCACCTCAGCTCTGCGCCAAACCCTGCCACGGCTGGCCTACTTGATTCCCGACTTTCACAACCCGACCGGCCACCTGATGCCCGGTGACGGCCGGCTTGCAATCGCCCAGGCAGCTGCCGCCTCTGGAACTCTCCTCGTGATAGATGAAACCTTCGCTGAACTCGCACTCGACGCTGTCGATGTCCCTCGCCCGTTCGGCTTTTACGACCCTGGCGGACAGGTGATCTCGGTTGGCTCAATGAGCAAGGCCTACTGGGCCGGGCTGCGGATCGGCTGGATTCGAGCCACGTCCAGTCTCCTGTCACGGTTCCAAGCTGTGCGCGGTACGCTGGACGTTGCCAGTCCGCTCTTCGAGCAACTGATGGCTGCGTGGCTCCTCGACAACGGGCACGGGCTCTTGACTCGGCGCCGCGCCGCCCTTGCCAGCGGCCGGAACACCATGATGAGAGAAGTGAGAATGCACCTTCGCGACTGGCGCTTCCGGGTACCGGCCGGCGGGCTGTCTCTGTGGGTCGACCTGGGCGCGCCGGTGAGCACCGCTTTGACTCAGGCCGCCGAGGGTCACCGACTTCGCCTAGCCGCCGGGCCGCGCTTCGGGCCCAATGGGACCCTGGAGCGCTACCTCCGCCTGCCGTACGTGCTTGGCGAGGAGGAGCTGGTCGAGGCGGTTCGCCGCCTGGAGGCTGCCAAGGCTGACGTGG
>JAJYXT010000081.1 GCA_021801645.1 bacterium | reverse complement strand
AGCATGCGCGAGCTGCTCCAGATGGGATACGACGCCGTGTTCGTGGGCAGCGGCGCCCCCCGGGGCAAGGAGCTGGAGCTGCCCGGGCGCCACGACGAGGTGGGGGAGACCCACATCCACATCGGCATCGACTGGCTGGAGTCGATCGCCTTCGGCCACGTCAACAAGGTGGGGCGCCGGGTGCTCATCATCGGGGTGGGCAACACGGCCATGGATTGCTGCCGCTCCTCCCGGCGCCTGGGCGGGGAGGACATCCGGGTGATGGCCCGCCGGCCCCGGGAGTACTTCAAGGCCTCGCCCTGGGAGCTGGAGGACGCCGAGGAGGAGGGTGTGCAGATCGTGGTCAACCACGCCCCCCGCCGCTTCATCGTCGAGGACGGGCGGCTGGTGGGCATGGAGTTCGACCAGGTGGAGTGGGACGAGGGCGCGGTCCACTCCAGGACGGTGGGCACGGTGCGCATCGACTGCGACGACGTCATCCTGGCCATCGGCCAGGAGAACGCCTTCCCCTGGATCGAGCGCGACCTGCCCCTGGAGTTCACCTCCCCCCAGCTGGCGGCGGTCGACGAGCTGACCATGCAGGCCACCATCCCCGGGGTCTTCTTCGGGGGGGACGCCGCCTTCGGCGCCAAGAACATCATCTGGGCGGTGGAGCACGGGCACCAGGCGGCGATCTCCATCCACAACCACTGCCAGGGGGTGCCGGTGGAGGAGCGGCCGGCCCAGACCATGCGGCTCTCCAGCCGCAAGATGGGCATAACCCAGTGGAGCTACCACAACGACTACAACCCCCACGGCCGACAGGAGATGGCCCGGGTCGACCTCAAGCGGCGCTTTGAGCGCCTCAACCTGGAGGTGGAGCTGGGCTTCGGCGCAGAGGAGACCGCCAGGGAGGTGCAGCGCTGCCTCAACTGCGACATCCAGACCGACTTCCAGGCCCCGCTCTGCATCGAGTGCGACGCCTGCATCGACGTCTGCCCGGTGCGCTGCCTCACGTTCGTCCGCCCCGACTGGGCCGACGAGGATGAGCTCCGCACCCGGCTCAACGCTCCGGCCGAGAACCGGAGCCAGGCGATCTTCGTCTCCGAGGCGCTGCCCCAGACCGGGAGGGTGATGGTCAAGGACGAGAACCTCTGCGTCCACTGCGGCCTCTGCGCCGAGCGCTGCCCGACGGCGGCCTGGGACATGGCCCGCTTCGAACTGGGCATCCCCTACGCCGGCCGTCCGGCGGAGGTGGGCTGATGGCCAAGGTCCAGCTTCCGGAGGCTCCCAGCCGGGCCCGGGTGAATGAGTTCGCCATCAAGCTGGCCAACGTCAACGGCACCGGCTCGGCCAGCACCAACAACCTCCTGATGCAGACCATCTTCCGCATGGGGGTGCCGGTCTCGGGGAAGAACCTCTTCCCGTCCAACATCCAGGGGCTCCCCACCTGGTATGAGGTGCGGGTCAGCCAGTCAGGCCACACCGCCCGGACCTCCAGCTTTGACCTCATGGTGGCCATGAACGGCCAGACCTACCAGCAGGACATAGCGGAGGTGGCCTCGGGAGGCTACCTGGTCTACGACGACAGCTGGCCTCTGGACCAGGAGATGCGCCGCCCCGACATCACCTTCCTGGGGGCGCCTCTGGCCCAGCTCTGCGCCCAGCGCTTCGCCACCGTCAAGGAGCGGATCCTGATGAAGAACGTGGCCACCGCCGGGCTGGTGGCGGCGCTCCTCGCCCTGCCGGTGGATGAGCTGTCCAAGCAGCTGGTGGCGGCCTACTCTCGACGTCCCCAGCTGCTGGAGGACAACCAGGCGGCGCTGCAGCTCGGCTACCAGTACGCCCTGGAAAATTTCTCCTGCCCCCTGCCCTTCCACGTGGAGCGGATGGGCGCCCCCGACGGCCGCATCCTCATCGATGGCAACACCGCGGTGGCGCTGGGGGCGGTCTTCGCCGGGGCGACCGTGGGCGCCTGGTACCCCATCACCCCAGCCACCTCGGTGATGGAGAACTTCATTCGGCTCTGCGCCCAGTACCGCCGCCATCCCGGCCCCGATGGGCGGGAGGTCAACGACTACCTCATCCTCCAGGCGGAGGACGAGCTGGCGGCGCTGGGGATCGTGGTCGGAGCGAGCTGGGCCGGCGCCCGAGCCTTCACCTCCACCTCCGGCCCCGGCCTCTCGCTGATGCAGGAGTTGCTGGGCCTCGCCTACTACACCGAGGTCCCGGCGGTGCTGGTGGACGTCCAGCGGGCCGGCCCGTCCACGGGGATGCCGACCAGGGTGCAGCAGGCCGACCTGCTCTCCGCCGCCTTCGCGTCCCATGGTGACACCCGCCACATCCTCCTCTTCCCCTCAGATCCCAGTGAGTGCTTCCGGCACACCGTCCAAGCCTTCGACCTCGCCGAGCGCTTCCAGACCCCGGTCCTGGTCATGAGCGACCTGGACATCGGGATGAACGACTGGGAGGTTCCGGAGCTCACCTGGGACGACTCGTACCGCCCGGACCGCGGCCGGCTGCTGAGACCGGAGGAGCTGGAGCGGCTGGAGCACTTCTGGCGCTACGGGGACCCCGACCCCGAGTGGACCACGCCCCGGGCGGTCCCCGGCGAGACTCCCCAGGCCGGCCACCTGGTGCGGGGATCCGGCCACGACTTCCGGGCCGTCTACACCGAGCGCCCGGACGAGTACCAGGAGGTGGTGGACCGGCTGCTGCGCAAGCACCGGGCCGCGGCCGAGCACCTCCCCCCACCGGTGGTCGAGCTGCGGGAGGGAGCCCCCTTCGGGGTCATAACCATGGGCAGCTGCGATTTGGCGGCGCGCGAGGCGCTGGAGCAGCTCCCCGGCCCCACCCCCAGCTACCTGCGGATCACCGGCTACCCCTTCCCGCCAGCGGTGGCGGAGTTCATCGAGGCCCACCCACATTGCTACGTGGTGGAGCAGAACCGGGATGGTCAGCTCCGCTCCCTCCTGCTGATCGAGACCGGGGTTGGCGGGGAGCGGCTGCGCCCGGTCCTCTCCTACGGGGGCCTTCCCATCACCGCGTCGTTCATCCAGGATCGGATCCTGGAGCAGGAGAGCCCCAAGTGACCTCGATAGCCAAGCCCCAGATCCCCCTCCTGCCCCTCGAGCGCAACGAGCTGGGGCTCACCATCCGCGACTACTCCGGGAGCATGTCCACCCTCTGCGCCGGCTGTGGCCACGACTCGGTCACCGCCGCCATCCAGGAGGCGCTCTGGGGGCTCTCCGTCCCGCCCTACCAGGTGGCCAAGCTGAGCGGAATCGGCTGCTCGTCCAAGACCCCGCAGTACTTCGACTCGGCGGCGGTTGGCTTCAACTCGGTCCACGGCCGGATGGCGGCGGTGGCCAGCGGCGCCGCGGCCGCCAACCGCGGACTGGTGGTGGTCGGGGTCTCGGGCGACGGCGACTCCCTCTCGATCGGGCTGGGCAACCTCGCCCACGCCATCCGGCGCAACGTCCGGATGCTCTACGTGATCGCCAACAACGGGGTGTACGGGCTGACCAAGGGGCAGTTCTCGGCGTCGGCGGACATCGGCTCCCGCTCACGCAAGGGGGAGCCCAACCTCATGCCGCCGGTGGACCCGATGCTGGTGGGGCTGAGCCTGGGGGCCACCTTCCTGGCCCGGGGCTTCTCCGGGGACAAGGCCCAGCTGGTGCCCCTCCTGAAGGCGGGACTCTCCCACGGCGGCTTCGCCCTGGTCGATGTCATCTCCCCCTGCGTGCAGTTCAACGACCACGAGGGCTCGACCAAGAGCTTCCGCTACGTCCGGGAGCATGAGCTCCAGGACATAGACGCCGACATCATCCCGGTGCGGGGCCAGATCCACTCTGAGCAGACCCCAGGGGCGGCCACCGAGGTCGAGCTGCACGACGGCAGCCGGGTGCTCTTCCGCGCCGTCCCCGAGGGCTACGACCCGAGGGACCGGGTCCGGGTAGGCTCCTACCTGGTGGAGAGCGCTCGCCAGGGTGAGATCGCCACGGGACTCCTCTACCTGGACGAGACCACCCCGGACATGCACCAGGTGAGCGCCACCACTGAGGAGCGGCTCTGGGACCTCCCGTTCCAGCGGCTCTGCCCGGGCTCCGCCGAACTGGCCAAGTTCCAGGCCAGGCTGCGCTAACCGCCCCCAACCTCCCCGGGGATCGGACCACCCTGAAGCCTTGACGTTGGATGCGACGCTCAGTACACTGCGCCGCATGATACCTGGCGCGGACAGCAACTGGGAGTCGCAGCTCCGCCGGGGGGTCGTGGAGTACTGCGTCCTGGCGGCCCTGCGCTCGCGGGAGAGATACGGCTTCGAGCTCGCTCGGTCACTGGGAGCGCCGGGAGGGCTGCTGATGGGAGAGGGGACGGTCTATCCGCTCCTGGCCAGGCTGCGCCAGCGGCGCTGGGTGGAGACCACCTGGAGGGAGTCGGGGGACGGGCCGCCGCGCCGCTACTACCGCCTCACGGAACAGGGCGCCCAGGCGCTTGAGGCCTTCGAGCGGGGGTGGATCCAGTTCCGAATCGCGGTGGACCGGGCCCTTGAGGAGGGCGGCTAATGGACCAGAGACGACTGGATCGGATGGTGGGCCGCTATCTGGGCGAGCTGGACAGGGGCCTCGCCCGGCTGCCCCCGGCCCGGCGGCGGCAGATCCGAGAGGAGGTGGAGGCCCACATTCGAGAGGCACGAGGAGAGCAGGGGGCGAGAGACGAGGCCGGGCTGCGCCAGCTCCTGGACAGGATCGGTGACCCCATGGAGATCGCCCGGGAGGCGGGCGCCGATCCCGGTCGCCGAACCTGGTACGAGGCGCTGGTCCCGCTCCTCCTCCCGCTCGGTGGGTTCCTGCTCTCGGTCGGATGGATAGTGGGAGTGGCCATCCTCTGGGCCTCACCGGTCTGGCGGCTGCGGGACAAGCTGCTTGGGACCTTGATCTTCCCCTTCGGGCTAGCGGGGGTGTCGATCTTTCTGTCGGCAAGTCTGGCGAATACCGTCTGCACCAGCTACGGTGCCGCGGGAGGCCCGATGACCACCCATTGCACCGGGGGCCTGCCCGAACCGCTGGGGCTGGCAATCCTCTTCATCTTGATCGTGGCTCCCATCCTCGTTGCCATCCACCTGGAGCGGGTCCGCCGCCGCACCTGAGAACGCCATCCGCCTTGGCTGGCCTCTCTCCGCGCCACCTTCAGACGATGGGTGCAAGTGCGGCCGGATCCGCAGCGGCGCTCCCCGGCTATCCTCCTGATGCTGGCGGCCGGATTCGCGGGTTGGAGGGAGTCAGTGCGGGAGGCGGTGATCGTGGAGGCCGTCCGCACCCCCATCGGCCGCGGGCGCCCCGGGGGTCTTCTCTCCGGTGTGCATCCGGTGGACCTCCTCGCCGGCACGATCGCGGCTCTTGTGGGACGCACCGGGGTGCCCCCCGAGGTGATCGACGACGTGATCGCCGGGTGCGTCGACCAGGTGGGCGAGCAGGCACTCAACATCGCCCGATGGGCCACTCTGGCGGCCGGCCTCCCGGAGACCGTGCCCGCCGCCACCATCGACCGCCAGTGTGGCTCCTCCCAGCAGGCGGTTCATTTTGCCGCCCAGGGGATCATGGCCGGCATCTACGACGCCGTCATCGCCTGCGGCGTCGAGAGCATGAGCCGGGTCCCCTTGGGCTCCAACGTCCCCGAAGGCGTCGATCCCCTGGGCCGCGGGATGGCCCTCCGCTACCCGCAGGGGATGGTGCATCAGGGAATCAGCGCCGAGCTCATCGCCGCCAGGTGGGGGCTGTCCCGCGCCGAGCTCGACGCGTTCTCCGCGGTGAGCCATCAGAGAGCGGCCAGCGCCCACCGGGAGGGGGCCTTCGCCGCTGAGTTGCTGCCCCTCCCGGATGTCACGGTCTCGCCCGGCGCCACGGTGGCCGACGAGGGAATCCGCACCGAGACGACTCCGGAGATCCTGGCCCGCCTCGCCCCGGCGTTTGCCGACCCCGGGCTGGCTGCCAGGTTTCCCCAGATCGACTGGAAGGTCACCGCCGGCAACTCCAGCCAGATAAGCGATGGGGCCGCGGCCATCCTGCTGATGAGCGGCGAGCGAGCGCGGGACCTGGGCCTTCGCCCCCTGGCCCGCGTTCACGCCATGGCCGTGGCCGCCGCCGACCCCGTCCTGATGCTGACCGCGGTCATCCCGGCCACGCAGAAGGTTCTGAGTTCAGCCGATCTCTCCCTGGCCGACATCGACCTCTTCGAGATCAACGAGGCTTTCGCCAGCGTGGTACTCGCCTGGCAGCGTGAGACCGGTGCCGACCTGGAAAGGGTCAACGTGAGCGGCGGGGCGATCGCCCTCGGCCATCCCGTGGGCGCCAGCGGAGCTCGGCTGATGACCACCCTGGTCCACTCCTTGGTCCGGCGCGGGTCGAGGTGGGGCTTGCAGGCGATGTGTGAGGGAGGTGGCATGGCCAACGCCACCATCCTGGAGCTGCTGTAGGTCGCTCCAGCCAGAGGGTGCCAGCGCCGCACGCGCAGGAGCGTCAGGGACTGTGGGATCCGGATTCGGAGGCAAGGGCTCGGCCGGAGCCGTCCGCTTCGGGGTGCGACGTCGCCACCGGACTTGGGCCCCTCCTCCCACCGGCAAGCTCAGGGCGCAGCGTTCCCCCCCCCGGCCTCCCCGGCGCCGCCCACTCCCCGACCCCGAACTGACGGGGCCCCTGGGAGGGCTAGCTTCCGTCATCCTATGCCGATGCCCGGGATCCAGTCGTACCTGCGACGGATGCTCGCCGGCTGGCAGCCCATCGTGGTCGCCAACCGGCCCCCTATCGATGTCCACCCCGAGCGCTCCGGTCCCTCGCGGATCACCCGGGGCGGCGGGGGGCTGGTGACCGCCATGTCCGCCCTGGCCCAGGCGAGCGAGTCGGTCTGGGTGGCCTGCGCCCGCGGGCCATCCGACCTGGAGCTGGTGTCCGGCGCGGACGGGGTGGCCGAGGTCACCTCGGAGACCGGGGACTTCTTCCGGGTGGCCTTCGTCACCCCCGACCGCGAGGCCTACGACCTCTACTACAACCAGATCAGCAATCCCCTGCTCTGGTTCGTCCAGCACTACCTCTGGGATCTGGGACGGGAGCCCATCCTGGACGGCCGGACCTGGCGCGCCTGGCGGGACGGGTATGTCGAGGTGAACCGCCTGTTCGCCGACCGGGTGGCGGAGGTGGCGGGCAGCAGCCGCACCCGGCCGCTGGTGATGACCCAGGACTACCACCTCTATCTGGCGCCGGCGATGGTGCGCGAGCGGCTGCCCGAGGCCCGCCTCCAGCACTTCATCCATGTGCCCTGGCCCACCCCGCAGTACTGGAAGGTGATCCCCCGGGGGATGCGGGACGGGATCCTGACCGGGCTTTTGGGCAACGACGTGGTGGGCCTCCAGACCAGCCTCGACGTGCGCAACTTCCTCATGACCTGTGAGGAGAATCTGGGCCTGGGGGTGGACCACCGCCAGCGCATCGTCTTCTACGAGGGGCGCTCGGTCTGGGTCCGGGCCTATCCCATCTCCATCGACATCAGCGCCATGGAGCAGCTGGTGGCCAGCGAGGGGGTGGCGGAGCAGGAGCGCCTGATCGACTCCTGGAGGCCGGAGCTGCTCATCCTCCGGGTGGACCGCACCGACCTCAGCAAGAACATCGTGCGCGGCTTCCTGGCCTACGAGCGCCTCCTGGAGACCCATCCCGAGCTGCGCTCCCGAGTGGTCTTCTGGGCGTTTCTGCAGCGCAGCCGCCAGGACCTGGACGCCTACCGCGCCTACCTGGGGGCGGTGGTTTCCGCGGCGGCCCGGGTCAACCGGCGCTTCCAGACCGCGGACTGGCTGCCCATCCGCCTCGAGGTGGAGGAGAACATTCACAAGGCGGTGGCCGCCTACAAGAGCTACGACGCCCTGCTGGTCAACCCCATATACGACGGGATGAACCTGGTGGCCAAGGAGGGGGTACTGTGCAATGGGCGTGACGGCGTCCTGGTGCTGAGCGAGAACGCCGGCAGCTTCGAGGAGCTGGGGGCGAACTCCCTGGGCATCAACCCCTTCGACATCGACCAGACCGCCGAGGCGCTGCACACGGCCCTCACCATGCCTCGTCGGTACCGCGCCAGCCGGGCCCGCCAGCTACGCCAGGAGGTGCGGCGCAACGACATCACCCGCTGGATCAGCAACCAGCTGCAGGACCTCAATGACCTGCTGGCCCAGTAGGTCGGTCTAGCCCCATGGCGACCTCCGCCAGGAGCCTGGCCCACTCCCTGGGACCGTCCAGGAGAAGGTCCGCCTCAGCCACCAGTTCGGGGTTCACCTCCGAGCTCGCCACCCCCACCGCGGCGGCCAGCTCCAGCTGGCCACGCTCTGCATGCAGCTCCCGCATCGCCGGGAGGTCTCCCAGGTCGTCCCCGGCATAGACGCAGCCGCGCGGCCCGAGGCGGTCCAGGAGCAGGCGAAGGGCCGTCCCCTTGTTGCCGCTCCGGAATGGTCGGGCCTCCACCACCTGGCGTCCCCGGACCACCTGCAGCTGGTGGCTCCGGCAGAGCTCCTCGACCTGACGGCGGATCATCGGGCCGACCCGACGAGACTCCGGGGAGTTCCGATAGTGGACCGCCACACCAAGCGCTTTGACCTCCACCCCGACCCCGGGCATCCCGGCGGTGTAGGCGGATAGCTCCTGGGCGAGCTGGAGGAGCTCTGGGCGGGGGCGAGGGGGAGCTGGCGGCGGCTCGCCGGAGCTCAGCTGGAGCCACGGCTCCTGGCCGTAGCTGCCCAGCAGGAGCGCCCCGGTGATTCGGCAGCGCGAGGCGAGATTGGCCAGGTCCCGGGCGCTGATGACCGCCACCGGGGTGTGGGAGGCCAGCTTCTCCAGCGCCAGGCGGGCCTCCGGGAGAGGGGCCGCGCGGTCCGGGTCCCGGACCACCGGCGCCAGGGTGCCGTCGAAGTCGGTGGCCACCAGCAGGCTGCCACGTCTTGCCAGCCGGATCAGGGGGGCCGCCAGCGCGGCGATCCCCGAGGTCGCTGCCGCTGCCACTTTCCGATCATAGATGGGCCGGGCCCCGATGCCGGGAGCGGTGTCATCCGCTAACCTGCAGAGGTGGCATCTTCACCTTCGGCTGAGGAGAGCGTCTCCGAGCTGGTCGAGTCGCTCACCCGGGATCTGCGCCAGCTGGTGACGGACGAGTTGCAGCTGGCCAAGTCCGAGGCCAAGGACACCCTGAGGCGCGGCCTCCGGGCGCTGATCGGGCTCGCGCTGGCGATTCTGGGACTCAGCCTCATGGTGCCCTTCGCCCTGGTCACCCTGGTGGAGTGGATCCCCAACCACACCCTGGTGGCCGGGCTGATCGCCGCGGTCGGGCTGCTGATGGTGGGAGCGGGAGGGGCGGTGGTCTTCGCCAACCGCCGGCTCATCCCGCTGGTGCTGACTCGCAAGACGGTGCAGGAGGACCTCGAGTGGGCGCGGCTACAGACCAGGCGCACGCACAGGTAGTCGCCACCCGCCAGCGGCTGGAGGGCACCCTGGACCGGCTGGAGGAGCGGCTCCGCCGCGACCTCGACCCCCGCTACCGCCTGCGCCGGGATGGGCCGCGGATCGCGGCGGCCGGGGCGGCGCTGCTGGTGGTGGGGGTGGCGGTGTGGGCGCGTCGGCGGCGGCACCACTCGGACGAGCCCGAGCAGGACTGGATCGCGGCCATGCCCGAGGAGTGGCGTCGGCGGCTCGAGGAGCTGCTCGCGGAGGCCGCCAGCAAGGGCGGGTTGAGCTCCGCCGCCGGGGCGGAGCGGGGGCACCGGAGCCAGCCGCTCTGGCAGAAGGCCGGGCTCCGCCTGGGCCGGATGGCGGCACCGGTGGTGCTGAACGCCGCCGCCGAGCGGCTGGTGGGCCGGCGCGACGACGACAGCTGACAGCTCCTGGTCCGACGGCCCCACATCAGCGATCACCGCCACCGGCCCGGGGTACCCACGGGTCCGGGAGCTGCGCGACGGTGACGTCCCCCAGGTGGGCGCCATGCTGGCGCGGGCCTTCGCCACGGACCCCACCACGCAGTGGCTGTTTCCCTCAACGCGCGGCCGGGGGCGGCGGCTGGAGCGCTGGTACCGCCTCAACGTGATGGCGCTCCAGGACGCGGGGGAGGGATGGGTCACCGACGACCTCTCAGCAGCGGCGCTGTGGTTGCCCATGGGGGTTCCCCGGCGGGGAGCCAGGCCCCACCTCTGGCGCCAGCTCGGCCTCAACCTGAGGATCGGAGTTGCTCTGCGCAGCCGGCTCGTCGCGGCGCTATCGGTCAACCTTGAGGTCCACCGCCGCCACCCGCGGGAGCCCACCTGGTACCTGGCGGCGCTGGGGACCGAGCCGGATCTCCAGGGTCGGGGGCTGGGCACCGCGGTGCTCCAGCCGGTCCTCCGCCGCTGCGACCAAGAGCGGCTTCCCGCCACCCTGGACACCGTCACCGCCGAGGACGTCGCCTTCTACCAGCGCCGCGGCTTTGAGGTCGTGGACGAGGTGCGGAGGCCCGGAGCGCCCCACTTCCGGATCATGCGCCGACCCCCGGGTGGTGCAGGGACGGTGACCTCCGGATCCGGCTGAGGTCGAGGTACCCGGGAGTTCGCCCGGGAGGGCCGCCGAAGGCGGCCGCCATCGCGGACCCGGCGCCACTCCGGCCCGGGTTCAGCTGAAGAGGGGGAACCGTGCTCCCAGGGCGCCCAGCCGGCTCATCTCCTCCGCCGTGAGCTCCTCCCGCCCGGTCCCCTTCTTGAGGTAGGTCGCGTCGTCCCAGTCGCAGGGGCAGGAAGCGCCCAGGAGGCCATCCAGGGTCACACGGGAGACCGTCAGCGCCAGGGGCGCCGGACTCGGACCCTGGACTCCCAGCAAAAGGTCGAGATGGTGCACCGTCGCCTCGACCGCCAGGGTGCCCAGGAGGTCGGGCAGTCGCAGCCGGTGGCCCTGGGTGGCCAGCACCGCCCCAGCTGGTGTGGCGACTGCGGCCCTGAGCACCGCCTCACTGGTTTCCTTCCACCAGCGCCCCGCCTCCCGACCTCCGAGAGCAGCTGTCATGCGCCGGACGAAGTCCGCATGCTCCACGGCATCCGGTTCGGACGACGACCACCCCCTCCAGTAGGTGACGTAGTCCCGGTCGGGAGAATCCGTCGGAGTCGCCAGGGCGATCAGGGCCCGCTGGGCGTCCAGGAAGAGGTGGAACCAGAGGTCACCTGCGCTCCAGCCCCGGCACCCGGTGGGAGCCAGGGGGTCGGAGGATGGGAGGAGCTCCGCCAGCCGCCCATACGCCCCCCGCAGGGCTGCCTGGGCCGTTGGGGGGGCGATCCCCTCACTCGTAGCGCAGAACCTCTAGCGGGCGCACCCGGACCGGGCCCCAGGCCACCAGAGCGGCGGTCACCACCGCCACCAGGATCGCCCCCACCACCAGCGCCAGCGCCAGGGGGGTGGGGATGCCGAGGTTGATCTTGATCACCAGCTTCTGCAGCGGCAGCAGCACCAGGGCGATCGCCACCATCCCCCCGGCGGCCCCCAGCCCGGCCACCGCGGCGGTCTCGGTGAGGACCTCGCCCAGGACCGCCCCCCGGCCCTGCCCCACCGCCTTCAGGATGCCGATCTCGCGCCGCCGCTCCAGCAGGGCCAGGGCCACGGAGTTGGCGATGATCACGATCCCTGCCAGCAGGGCCAGGGAGGCGATGGCGGTGAGAAAGAGGATGGCGTTGTTGAGGAACTGGTCGATGATCAGGGTGAAGTCGGCGAGGCTGACCACCTGAGCCCCGGGGTCGGCGCTCCGCAGCTGGGTGGCAGCTGTGTCAGCGCGCTTGGGCGGGAACTTCAGCTCCAGGACCTGCTGGAGGTTGCTCCCGGCCACCGCGGTGGCGGTCTGCTGGGTGGCCAGGATGGGGGCCACGGTGGTGGTTATGGATATGCCCTTCTTGCTGCCGGCGGAGGTGGCCGAGTAGAGGCCGACCACCTGGAGGGTCACTGGAGCTGCGTGGGGCGCCAGGGGGTCGATGGAGGTGATCGTGTCCCCCACCTTGAGGTTGAACGGCGAGCGGGAGAGGGCGGTGCTGACCAGGACCCCGTTGGTGGAGGCGTCCGCGGGTCGCAGCTGGCGGCCCTGCTTGATGGTCACATCCGGAAGCGTGCCCGAGGTAACCGAGAAGCCCTGGATGCCGCTGGTGAGGAAGGCCAGCTCGGAGCGGTCGCCGTGGCTCAGCGGAGCCACCACCTGAGTTAGCGGCCGGCCGTTGATCGCCACCGGCGCGGAGATGGCCGCGGAGGTGGACAGCTCGGCGGTGCTTCCCAGCCCCTTGGCCGCCTGCACCAGGCGGGCGGCGCTCTGCCCCGGGGCCACGGCGATGACGTTGTAGGTGGTGGACTGGGTGATGATGCTGTCGAGGTCGCTGCGGATGTCGGTGCCCAGGATGAGGATGAGGCCCACCGCGAAGACGCCCACGAAGAGCGCCACCGAGGTGGCCGCGGTGCGGGTCCTGGTGCGCTCGGAGTTGCGCAGCGCCATCCTCACCACCGCCTTGGCCGGCCGGGGCAGCACCACCACCACGTATCCCAGAAGGGATGCCAGGATGAGCAGCGCGCCCACCGCCCTAAGGCTGGCGACCGTGGTGATCGCCACCGAGACCAGGAGAGCAAGGGTGACCAGCAGGACGTGCGCCGGGGTGAAGCGCTCCGGCACGGGAAGGTGGCCGATCAGGCGGAGCGCCTGGCTGAAGATGAGGGTGAGGATGGCCAGGGCCACCCCGGTTCCGATCACCAGGATGAGGGCGAGGCCGGCCGAACCCAGGATCGCCGAGGCCAGGAGCCAGAACAAGACCGCCACCACCGCCAGGAGTAGGGCGCTGGAGCCCAGAACGCCCGCGGTGACCTCCGCCGGGGTGTCCCGGAGGACGGCGGCCGGCCGGACGCGGCTCAGCCTCACGATCGGAAGGAGGGCGAAGATGCAGGTGGTGGCCACCCCGATGGCGACCCCGGCGAGGACGATCTCCCAGCTGATGGCGAAGTTGATGACCACGTTGGCCACCCCCTCAAGCAGTGAGCGGACCGCGTCGGAGAGGCCGATCCCCACCGCCGCTCCGCCCACCCCGCCAACCAGCCCCAGCATCACCGCCTCGAGGCCGAAGAGCAGGTAGAGGTCCCGCCGGCGGTACCCGGTGGTCTTGAGCATGGCGATCTCCAGCCGCCTCCGGGCCAGGCTCACCTGCATAGTGTTGACGATCCCGATCCCCCCGATGAGAAGCGCCGCCAGCCCGGCGATGGAGAGGAACTGGGTCAGTTGCGAGCTGGCCGTCTTGTCGGAGTTGAGCGCCTGCTGGACGGTGGAGACGGTAGCCAGAGGCAGCTGGTCGGTCAGCTGGCGGGCCACCTGGGAGGCGGCCTTGGAGCTGGCGGTGGTCAGGTAGACCTCACCGTAGTCGACGAGCGCCGAGCTCGAGACGGCGGCGTTCAGCGTGGCGTTGGAGACCACGACGTCCTGGTCCATCCCCGCCGGGAGGGAGCCCTGGGCGATGCCCCCCACCCGCCAGTACACCGGTCCCTTGGCCCGCGCGAGGTTGACTCGGACCCTGCTACCAACCTTGGCCCCCAGCAGGCTCTCGATGGTCGAGGAGAGCACCATCGTCCCCGGGCGCGAGATCAGCTGCCGGAAGGTGCCCTCGGCGCCCGGACGCAGGGCCACCGTCCCCACCAGGGGGAAGGTGGACGGGGACACGGAGTTCACCGTCGCGGACACCCCCTGGCCGCTCGGGCGGATGATCGTCGAGGAGTACTCCCGTACCGCGGTGAACGCCGTGATCCTCCCCGAGCTCTGTAGCTGCTGGAACGTCCGGAGCTCAGACTGGGGGAAGGGGACCGCCACCGAGACCACCGACACGTCACCGCCGTTGGCCTGGCGGACGTTGGCAGTCAGCGAGCTGTTGACCATCGATGCGGCCATCTGCAGCCCCACGATGGCCATGACCCCGACCCCCACGCAGAAGGCCGCCAGAACCGTCCGGCGGCCCCCGCGGGTCAGCGAGCGGGTGGTGTAGCGGAGATAGAGCCCGGCCTTCACCGAGCGCCCGCGCGGGGCCCCGGGTGGTCTCCCACCAGCTGCCCGTCCGAGATCTGCAGCATCCGCGTGGCATAGCCCGCGATGGTGGAGTCATGGGTGGCGATGACGAAGGTTGTGCCCATCCGCTGGCGCAGGTCCCAGAGCAGCTCCAGGATCTCCTTCCCCTGGGCCGCGGCGAGGTTGCCCGTGGGCTCGTCGGCCACCACCAGGGGCGGCTCGGTGGCCAGCGCCCGCGCGATGGCCACCCGTTGCTGCTCGCCCCCGGAGAGCTGGCTCGGGCGGTGCTCCAGCCGGTGCGAGAGCCCCACCAGCCCCAGCAGCTCGATCGCCCTGGCTGACGGCGAGCCCCGCCAGCGGCCGGCGTAGAGCGGCACCTCGACGTTCTCCCGAGCGGTCAGGGTGGGGATGAGATTGAAGGCCTGGAACACCATCCCTACGGTGCGGTTGCGGATTCCCGCCAGCTGCGACTCGCGCATCTTGGACACGTCCACCCCGTTGAGCAGCACCTGGCCCTGGCTGGGGTTGTCCAGCCCGGTGATGCACCCCAGCAGGGTGCTCTTGCCACTTCCGGATGGGCCCATGAGGGTGACGAACTCACCCGGGGGGATGGAGAAGGTGATGTCCCGCAGGATCTCCAGCTCCTCGGAGCCGAGGCGCAGCGACCGGCCGAGGTGCCTCACCTCCAGGACCGGGACCTCGCCTACCGCGGGGGCGGATCCGTCCGCCCGGATGGGGGAGGAGGCGGTGGCGAAGTCAGACATTGAGGACCAGGGGGAGGATGCCGGAGGAGGGGTCCGGAGGGGGCACCTCGGCCGTGGTCCAGTGTGGGGCGACGGGGTGGCGGCCGCCATCGCCCAAAAGGATGAAAATTTCCGCCATGCTCGGCCAAATATAGTTGAGCAGTTGTGCTCTCCGTCGCTTTGTGTTCGGCCGAGCTGGCCATGCCCCGGCGAGCCGACCTCGCTAGGGTGCAGCGGGCCGCGGACCAGCTGGCCGGCTGCGTCACGATGGTGGGACTCACCGACAACCACACCGCCCGGCCCCGACTCTCTCCGCTGGCGGCAGTGGCGCCGTGCCGGGAGCGCGGGCTGGCCGCGGTGGTCCACCTCTCGCTTCGCGACCGCACCCGGCTCGGACTCCAGCAACAGGTCTTGGGTGCGGCGGCCCTCGGGGCGGTGGGGGTCCTGGTGGTCCGGGGCGACCCTGGGGCGGAGCGGGCGGCGGGGTCGCCCACCGTGGCAGAGGCGCTGGCGGCGATCCCCAGCTGGGTCGCACCCCAGCAGCTGCTGCGCGGATCGGTGGTGAACCCCTTCGCCGACCGCCGGCGCGAGCTGCGGCTCCTGGAGCGAAAGGCGGCCGCCGGGATCGACTTCGTCCAGACACAGATGGTCTTCGACCTGGCCGCCTTCGACGACTTCCTCCAGGACCTGGCCGGAGTCCTGGCCCCCACGGTCAAGGTGTTCGCCAGCGTGGGAGTGATCCGCTCCGCCCGCAGTCTCCAGTTCGTCCGCCGGGCTCTTCCCGACTGCCCGGTGCCCGAGTTCTACACCGCCCGGATCACTGCGGGGGAAGGTGCGGAGGTGGCCGTGGAGATCGCCGGCGAGCTGGGATCGCGCCCCGATCTCCGCCTGCACGTCATCCCCCTTGGTGCGGAGCGACATGCGGCGCGGATCTGCGCCGAGTTCCGATCGCGCCGGCTGGTGGCGGCCGCCGGGTGAATACTCCGTCCGGCGGGTCGGGGCCAGGTGGCCACGGTGGGGAGATGGCGCCCACCGAGTTCCGGCGGTACGGACAGGAGGTGGTGGACTTGGTGGCCCGGTACCTGGAGGGGCTGGACGGGATCTCACCCCTCCCGCAGGTGAACCCCGGCGAGGTGCTGGCGGCGCTGGCGCCCTCACCCCCCGAGGAGGGGGAGGAGCTGGACACCATCCTGGGGGACATCGAGAGGATCCTGCTCCCCGCCTCGACCCACTGGAACCACCCCCGCTTCTTCGCCTACTTCAACAGCACCTCAGCGGCGGCAGGGATCCTGGGGGAGCTGATCGCCGCCTCGGTCAACGCCAACGCCATGCTCTGGCGGACCGGTCCGGCGGCCACCGAGCTGGAGTACCTCACCTGCGGCTGGCTGGCGGAGCTGCTCGGGCTACCGGGGAGCTTCGACGGCCACATCAACGACACCGCCTCCACCTCCACCATGGTGGCCCTGGGCGCGGCTCGCCACCGGGTGGCACCAGAGTCCCGGGAGCAGGGGCTCAGCGGACTGGCCCCCCTCCGGGTGTACGGTTCGACACAGGCTCATTCCTCGGTGGAGAAGGCGGTGGTGGCCCTGGGGATGGGCCGCCGAGGGTACCGCCCGGTGGCCTGCGACCCCGAGTTCCGGATGCTCCCCGATGAGCTCGAGCGGGCCATCGCCGAGGACCTCGAGGCCGGCGTGATCCCCTGCGCGGTGGTCGCCACCGCCGGCACCACCGCCACCACCAGCGTTGACCCCATCCCGGCCATCGCCGAGGTTGCCTCCCGGCATCACCTCTGGCTCCACGTGGACGCGGCGCACGGTGGCGTGGCGGCCATTCTGCCTGAGCGCCGCTGGGTTCTGGAGGGGGCTGACCGGGCGGACTCCCTGGTCGTCAACCCTCACAAGTGGCTCTTCACCCCGATGGACTGCTCAGTCCTCTTCACCGCCCACCCAGGGGCCATCCGGCAGGCCTTCTCGCTGGTCCCGGCCTACCTCGAGACTCCGGAGGCGGACCGCGACTCCGGAATGGGCTCGCGCAATCTCATGGACCTCGGCATCGCCCTGGGACGTCGCCAGCGGGCCCTCAAGCTCTGGATGGTGATGCGCTACTTCGGCCGTTCTGGGCTGCAAAAGTTGCTGCGCTCCCATCTGCAGATGGCCGACTGGCTGCGCCGCCAGCTGGAGTCCGGTGGAGGCTGGGAGGTGATGGCCCCGGTTCCGCTGGCCACCGTCTGTTTCCGCCACCATCCCAAGGGTTCCGACGACGAGGGGGGGCTGGAGGCCCACAACCGGGAGGTGATGCGGCTGGTCAACGAATCCGGCGAGGCGTTCATCTCCCACGCCGCCCCCGACGGGCGCTTTCTTCTGCGGGCCACCGTGGGGGGGCTGCGGACCACACAGGTGGATGTGGATCGCCTCTTCGCTGCGCTGCAGCTGGCGGCCTCCCAGGCCGCCTGACCCGTTCGGCCTCTTCGCGCTTTACGTCAACGTAAAGTAGGGAGTATCCTCAGCCGAGACAGTTGAGCTGGGAGGATCCCTTGCCCGCCGCATCCCCACCGACCACCACCGACCGCTATCGGGGAAAGTGGGTCGCACTCTCCAACACCACCCTGGGGATGCTCATGGTGGTGATCAACTCCTCGATCACTCTGATCGCCCTCCCCGACATCTTCCGGGGCATCCACCTGAACCCCCTCACCCCGGGGAACACCGGCTACTTCCTCTGGCTGCTGATGGGCTACATGGTGGTGACCGCGGTGTTGGTGGTGAGCTTCGGGCGGCTCGGGGACATGTACGGGCGGGTGCGCATGTACAACCTCGGGTTCGCTGTCTTCTCCGCCTTTTCGGTGTTGCTCTCCATCACCTGGCTGGACGGCCAGGCGGGCGCCCTCTGGTTGATCGCCATGCGCGTCATGCAGGGAGTGGGCGGCGCGCTTCTCTTCGCCAATTCCTCGGCCATCCTCACCGACGCCTTCCCCCCGGACCAGCGGGGTCTGGCCCTCGGGGTGAACCAGGTGGCGGCGATCGGTGGGTCCTTCATCGGACTGATCCTCGGCGGGCTGCTGGGACCGGTGGACTGGCACCTGGTCTTCCTGGTCTCGGTGCCCTTCGGCATCTTCGGCACGATCTGGGCCTACTTCAAGCTCGAGGAGCGGGGAGTGCGCGTTCGCTCTTCGATCGACTGGTGGGGCAACGTGACCTTTGCCGCCGGGCTGATCTCGCTGCTGGTCGGCATCACCTACGGGATCGAGCCGTATGGCAACTCGACCATGGGCTGGACCAGTCCATCGGTGCTGACCGAGATCGGCTTGGGGCTGGTGCTGCTGGGGCTCTTCCTCTACCTGGAGACCCGGGTGCCCAACCCGATGTTCCGTCTCCCCCTCTTCCGGATCCGGGCCTTCGCCGCCGGCAACGTGGCCAGCCTGCTGGCCTCCCTCGGCCGGGGCGGGATCATGTTCATCCTCATCATCTGGCTGCAGGGGATCTGGCTCCCGGAGCACGGCTACAGCTTCGCCAGCACCCCTCTCTGGGCGGGGATCTACATGCTCCCGCTCACTGTGGGCTTTCTGGTCGCCGGGCCGATATCCGGGTACCTGTCCGACCACTATGGAGCCCGGCCGTTCGCCACCGGGGGGATGCTGCTGGCCGCGCTCAGCTTCGGGCTGCTCGAACTGCTGCCCGCCGATTTCAGCTACCCGGTATTTGCCGCGCTGCTCCTCCTGAACGGCCTCGCCATGGGGCTCTTCGCATCCCCCAACCGAGCGGGGATCATGAACAGCCTCCCCGCCACCCAGCGCGGCGCCGGCTCCGGCATGACCGCGACCTTCCAGAACTCGGCCCAGGTCCTCTCGATCGGAATCTTCTTCACCCTCATCATCACCGGGCTGGCGGCCCAGCTCCCGGGGGCGCTCTACCACGGCCTCACGGCTCAGGGGATTCCGGCGGCGGCCGCGGCCCGGATCTCCCATCTCCCCCCCACCGGGGCGCTCTTCGCCGCCTTCCTGGGGTACAACCCGGTCCACTCTCTGCTCGGGCCTCTGCTCGCCCACATGTCGCCCGCCAAGGTCGCCTACCTCACCGGCCGCACCTTCTTCTCGTCCCTGATCTCCACCCCCTTCATGGGTGGGCTTCACGTGGCTTTCGACTTCGCGGTGGTGGCTTGCCTGGTGGCCGGAGTGGCCTCGTGGTTGCGTGGGGGCAAGTTCCACTACGAGGAGAGTGAGGCGGCCTTCGCCGCCTCCAGCCACCGGACTCCCGGCACCTCGCCACGGCCCGCCGCCGGGGGCCGCCTGCCTCAGGCGGAGAAGAGCCCGTCCAGGCGCCGGTAGCGCTCCCGCCGGCGGGCGGGGTCGAACCCTCGGGAGGTGAGCTCCAAGAGCCGGGCCTCCAGCCGCGGGCGGAGTAGCCGGGCGGTCTCGTCCCAGTCGGTGTGGGCGCCGCCCGGAGGCTCTGGCACGATCTCGTCCGCAATCCCCCACTCCAGGAGGTTGGCCGCCTCCAACCTGAGCGCGGCCGCGGCCTGCTGCTTGCGCCCGGCGTCCCGGAAGAGGATGGCGGCGGCCGCCTCCGGCGAGGCCACGGAGAGGAACGCGTGCTCTAGCACCAGGACCGAGTCGGCCAGGAGCGTGGCCAGCGCCCCGCCGCTTCCCCCCTCCCCGATCACCACCGCCAGGTACGGTGTGGGTAGGGCCAGCTGAGCCTCGAGAGTCTGGGCGATGGCCCAGGCCTGGCCCCGCTCCTCGGCGGCCACCCCAGGGTACGCGCCCGGAGTGTCGATGAAGCTGACCACCGGCAGCTTGAGCCGTCCAGCCAGGGTGAAGAGCCGCTGGGCCTTGCGGTAGCCCTCCGGGTGGGCCATGCCGAAGTTGCGCTTGCCCCGCTCCTCCAGGGTCCGTCCCTTCTGGTTGGCGACCACCGCCAGCGGCTGGCCACCCAGCCGTGCCAGCCCGATGACCACCGCCGCGTCATCCCCACCCTGGCGGTCGCCGTGGAGCTCTATGAAGTCGTCCAGGCAGCGTTGGACCAGGTCCAGGGAGTAGGGGCGGTCCGGGTGGCGAGAGACCTCGACGTGGGCCCAGGCGGCCTGGGCGGCCTCCCCGGCGGCGGCGCCGTCGAGGTCCGTGGAGCTCACGCCGGGCGCCGGGCGTCCTCCGCGGCGGAGGGGCCGAGCACCGCCAGCAGCCGCCCCAGCACCTCGCGCAGCTGGCGGCGGTCGACCACCTGGTCGATCAGGCCTCGGGCATGGTGGAACTCGCTGGTCTGAAAGCCGGCGGGGAGCTGCTCATAGGTGGCCTGGGTGATGACCCGGGCCCCGGTGAACCCGATCATCGCCTTGGGCTCCGCCAGGATGACGTCGCCAAGGGCCGCGAAGCTGGCGATGCTTCCCCCCATGGTGGGGTCGGCCAAGATGGAGATGAACGGAACGTGGGCCTCCGCGAGCTGGTGCAGGGCGGCCACGCTCTTGGCCATCTGCATCAGGGAGAAGACGCCCTCCTGCATCCGGGCACCCCCGGAGGAGGTGACGCAGACGAAGGGACGCAGCTCGGTGGCGCTCCTCTCGATGGCCCGGGCCAGCCGCTCGCCCACGGCGGTGGAGAGGCTGCCGCCCAGGAAGCCGAAGTCGAAGGAGGCCAGCCCGACCGGATGACCGGAGATCGAGGCCGCCCCGGTGAGGATCGCATCGGGGAGCTGCTGCCTCTGGCGGGCCTCCGCCAGGCGGTCCACGTAGGCCTTGGTGTCCACGAAGCCCAGCCGGTCCCGGCCGGCCAGATTCGCATCCCACTCCTGGAAGGTGCCCTTGTCGGCCAGCTGGCGCACCCTCTCGTGGGCGCTGATCCGGGAGTGGTGCCCGCAGGTGGGGCAGACGTAAAGGCTGCCAGCGGCCTGCGCCATGGGGAAGGTCCGCTGGCAGGCGCCACAGGTGAAGCCGGAGTCCACCGTTCGGGGACGCGCATAGGCAGGGCTTATCGCCATCTGGGTCCTCCCTCGCGGGCCCGCAGCCCAATCTCGACCACCATTCTGGCCCCAGGTCTCACTGAAGGTTGAGTCCCGGAGACCGGCAAAGGTTACGCTCCAGTTGGACTCCACCCCGAGCCCGTAACCTAGCGGGGACTATGAGCCTTGCAGAGCACGTGGGCAATCCGTGGCGGGCGGGCGATGGCGGCTCGCCCCCGGGCTGCCGGCTGGTGGCGGTGGGCAGCGCACTTCCCGAGCGCCGCCTCACCAACTCCGAGGTGGAGACCTTCATCGACACCTCGGACGAGTGGATCAGCAGTCGCACCGGGATTCGGGAGCGCCGAATCGCGGATCCCGAGGTCACTCTGGTGGAAATCGCTGCCCGAGCCGCCCGAGCGGCCATGGACGCCGGGGGATGGACGGCGGCTGACGTGGACACGATCATCTGCTCTAGCAGCTCGCCGGATGAGACGTTCCCCTCGCTGGCGTGCCGGCTGCAGGCCGAACTGGGCTGTCCCCACGGGGCGGCCTTCGACATCCAGGCCGCCTGCTCCGGGGCCATCTATGGGCTGGCGCTGGCCCAGTCGCTGATCCAGACCGGGCTCAGCCGCCGGGTGCTGGTCGTGGCGGCGGAGCTGTTCAGCCGACTGGTCGACTGGTCGGACCGGTCCACCGCGGTCCTCTTCGGGGACGGTGCCGGGGCGATGCTGGTCGGGGGGCCCGGGGAACCCGGCAGCGAGATCGTCGCCATCGACCTGGGGGCGGACGGGACGGGGGCGGCCTCCCTCGGCACCTCGCCCGCCTCGGACTCGGCGCTCCCCGCGGCGATCCCGGCCTACGCCCGGGCGGAGCGGTCCCTCAACCGGGTCGTCTTCATGAACGGCCGCGAGGTCTTCCGCTTCTCCACCCGCATCCTGGAGCAGCTGATAGTCCGGCTCGCCGGTGCAGCCGGGGTGACCCCCGAGGAGATCACCCTGGTGGTCCCCCATCAGGCCAACTCCCGGATCCTGGCCACCGCCGCTGGGAGGCTCGGCATGCCGATGGAGCGCTTTGCCATCAACGTCGACCGGATGGGCAACACCTCGTCCGCCTCGGTTCCGCTGGCTCTGGCGGAGGCTGCCGCCGCTGGCCGCATCGCTCCCGGGGCCGGGGTCTGCATGGTGGCGTTCGGGGCAGGTCTCACCTGGGGGGGAGCCTTCCTCAGATGGGGGGACACCCCGGCGCTGGTTGACGACCCCGGGGGGGAGCTGGTATCCGATCGGGGACGACAGGAGGCAGTGGAGTGACGCAGGCGCGGAACGGAACCAGGATCGTGGTCACGGGGATGGGGGCTGTGACCCCGGTCGGCATCGGGGTCAAGGCGGCCTGGGAGGCTGTGTGCGCGGGCCGCAACGGGATTCACCGGATCCAGGGTTTCGACCCCGAGCCTTACGGGTCGCAGATGGCCGGCGAGGTGCTGGACTTCGAGCCCACCGACTACGTGGACCGCAAGCAGGTCAGCCGCACCGCTCGCTTCACCCAGTTCGCCCTGGCGGCCACCCAGGAGGCCATGGACCAGTCCGGCCTGCCCATAGATGACTCCAACCGCGACCTCGTGGGGGTGATCGTAGGCTCAGGCATAGGGGGGCTCAAGGTCACCGAGGAGGCCACCCACACCCTGGCCGAGCGGGGACCGAGGAGGCTGAGTCCCTTCACGGTGCCCATGATCCTGGCGGACATCGCCGCTGGGGAGGTCGCCATGCGCTTCGGGGCCAGCGGTCCCAACTTCGCCCTGGTCTCCGCGTGCGCCACGGGAGCGCACGCCATCGGGGAGGCGGCCGAGATCATCCGGAGGGGGGACGCCGTGGCCTGCATCGCTGGTGGAAGCGAGGCCTCGATCACACCTCTGGCGGTGGGCGCGTTCAGCTCCATGCGGGCTCTCTCACAGCGCAACGACGATCCGGAGCACGCCAGCCGGCCCTTCGACGCGGGTAGGGACGGGTTTGTGGTGGCCGAGGCCTGCGCCATCCTCATCCTGGAGGAGTACGAGCACGCCCAAAGGCGCTCGGCCCCCATCCTGGCGGAGGTCGCCGGGTACGGAGCCAGCGCCGACGCCTATCACCTGACCGCCCCAGAGCCCAGCGGGAGGGGGGCCAAGCGGGCGATGGTCCGGGCGCTGGAGAAGGCCGGCGCGGGACCGGAGGAGGTGGACTACGTGAACGCCCACGGTACCTCCACCCCGATGAATGACTCTGCCGAGACCTCGGCCCTCAAGCAGGTTCTGGGCGAGCGGGCCCACCGGATCCCGGTGTCCTCCACCAAGTCCATGACCGGACATGCCCTGGGGGCCGCCGGAGCGATGGAGTCAGTGTTCTCGGTGATGGCCATCGTGGACGGCCGGGTGCCGCCGACCATCAACTACCGGGACCCGGACCCGGAGTGCGACCTCGACTACGTTCCTGAGGGAGCCCGCCTGGTGCGACCCCGGCTGGTGCTGAACAACTCGTTCGGCTTTGGGGGGCACAACGCCTGCCTCGCCTTCCGGGCCATCGAGCGTGAGTCTTAACCAGACCTTAGTCCCCCGATAGCCCCGGCTTAGCTCCCGCGGCGCCACACTCCCTTCGAGGGGTCGCCCCGGCCACGGGCCACTCCGCCTTCGATCTTGGCGTGATCCAAGGCACCTCTTTGCCGGACCCTCCCGTGCTGGGGGCTGCCGTAGGCAGCCCCCAGCCTTGCCGGCCCTCTGGATGGCCGCGCCACCCGGGTGGCAACTCCGGGGGGCGCCGAAGGGATACCCCCTTGGGTAGGGCCGTTCCTGGTGGAATCCTCGGATCGTCCCGGACGGCGGCCCGGAAGGAGGTGGACGCCATGGACAGGCCGGCGGCGCGCGCTCCCGAGAGAGGCGGGGGCGGAGCGGGAGCAGCTCCAAAGGCTGGACCGGCAGGGTTCGACCCCACCTCCACCCCGGCCGGGGCCCCGCCCCGTGGCTCCTCAGTCGGCGCCGCCGGTTGCCCTCATCGGGACGGCCCGCGGGGAGGCCACCGGCGCCGCGGTCGGGCGCTCGCCCTGGCAGCGGCGCTGGTCCTGGGTAGTGTGGCGTTGTCCGCACTGCTACCCGGGTCTACCGGCAAGGCCAGCCCATCCACGCGGGCTGAAACGGCGGGGGCGGCCATCAACCTGGAGCACATCGCCCGCCTGGCGGACTCCGGGGTGGTGACCGTCTCTGCCGTGGACGCCTACGGCGAGGACCGCCTCAGCGCCACCGGCATCATCTTGGACCGGGAAGGGGAGGTGCTGACCAACAACCACGTCGTCGAGGGGGCGACCTCGATCGTGGTTCAGATCGGAGGATTGGGCCGGTCGTACCGGGCCACGGTGGTGGGGGCCGCCCCAAGCCGGGACATCGCGGTCCTTGCGGTTGCGGGAGCCGAAAACCTCCAGCCCCTGGCCATGGCCGGGTCCGAGGAGCTCCACCCAGGCTCTGCCGTGGTGGTGGTGGGGAACCAGGGCGTCGGCGCGCCCTCGGCGAGCGCTGGCGACGTCGTGGGGCTGGACGTGCGGCTGGCGGCCACCGACCCCGTGACCGAGGCGCCCGAGGACCTCACGGGAATGATCCAGATGAACGTGCCGGTTCAGCCGGGAGACTCCGGTGGCCCCGTCCTGGCTGCATCGGAGCAGGTGGTGGGGATGACCACTGCTGGCGAGGAGATAGCGGATGGGCTGGTCCCCGCGGACGCCGCCTACGCCATCCCCATCGCGGCGGCGCTCGGCGTGGCTGACCAGATCGAGGACGGGAAAGGCGGACCAGGAATCGTCCTCGGCGCCCCGGCGTTCCTCGGCGTCGAGGCCGAGACCTACACCCCCGAGATGGAGGCGGGGCCGCCACCGGTTCTGGCCCTCCTCAGCGACCAGCCGTCGCACCCGTCCTCAGGTGCCCTGGTCCTGCAGGTGGTGAGCGGCTCCCCGGCCGCCCTGGCCGGGATGAGGGCGGGGGACGTGATCGTCCGCCTGGCTGCCGTCCGGGTCGACTCCCTGGGGTCGCTGCGAACGGCCCTCGAGGGGCTGCATCCAGGCAGCGAGGTCGAGGTTTGCTGGGTGGATCCCTCCGGGAACCCCGCGGCCGCCACGGTCAACCTCGGAGCCGGGCCACCCGCCTGACGCGCGTTCCCCATCTCGATTTCCGCTCACCTGGGGGGAAACCCTGGTGGCTGTGGGGGTGGAGTCACGCCCCGGGAAATCGGTGCAATCACCCTTAGAACTGCGGGCCGCGAACTCCAGACTCTGTAAGTGGAATCCACCGGAAGCCCCGGCGAGGCCGGGGTGATGGGGAGAGGTATTAAGGGTCTGGGCCCCAAGGCCCGGGAGGTGCCACGATGCGACGGAAGACCTTCGACGGAATCCTGACAGTGCTGGGAGCGCTGATTACGGTGATCCTGGTGGGGGCGGGCTCGCTCCTGCTCTGGGGCGCCAACTACACCAACACCGAGGTCCACAACCAGCTGGCCTCCCAGAAGATCTACTTCCCAGCGGCCAACAGCTCTGAGATCAAGGCGCTTCCCAAGGCGGACGCCACGCTGATGAAGCAGTACGCGGGCCAGCTCATGACCACCGGAGCTCAGGCCGAGGTCTGGGCCGACCACTTCATCGCTGTCCACCTGCACGAGATTGGGCTCACCTACGACCAGGCCAGCACGCTGGCTCGCTCCAACCCCACCAACGCCAAGTACGCGGCCCTCGAGAGCACGGTTTTCCAGGGCACCACGCTGCGCAGCGAGCTGCTGGAGGCCTACGGGTTCTCCGTCTTCGGAACCATCGCCTGGATCTCCTCGCTGGTGGCCTTCTCCCTGGCGGTGGTCTTCTTCCTGCTGACGGTGCTGGGGGTCGCCCACTGGCGGAAGGTCTCACCCACCGCTGAGATCTGAGCCCCAAAGCTCTGACCAGACCCGGAAAGGAGGGGTCCCGCCCATTGGGCGGGGCCTCTCCCGATTGTTTGCACCCCGAAGCCGCGTCCGGCCGTCTCCGGCAGGTCCGCCCGGCGAACGATTCCTTCCTCGTTCCAGGTACCGGGCCCGCCGGATCCACCGGTGTCGGTGAGGAAGACGCGATCCGTGGCTACCACGGCCCGTCTCCCCGGCATCCACCCAGCGAGGGCAGGTGATTCCGCGCTGATCTGGGCCCGCCCCTCCTTCGACCATGGGAGATGGAATTTCCTCTCCGGGCCGTCGGCGCGGCCCGGTCTTGGAGGGCGAGGTGGTGGGATTGGCCTCCGGCGCAGCGATGCCGGCGAGGAGCTCGGGCTGGGCCCGGGCGGCCGACTTCCTGACCTTTGTCAAGCCTCACATTGATGTGACCTTCGTGGCCGTTGCGGTCGCGGGGGCGGTCGTCAGCTGGCATTGGTCCGGCCCCTTCCCGCTCTTCCGGGTCCTTGTGCTGGCGGGCTCCGTTGCCCTGCTCAGCTCCGGGGCCGAGTGCTGGACCAACATCCGAGATCGCGATCTCGACGCCCTGATGCCCAGGACCCAGGGGCGGCCCCTGGTGAGCGGCCGGATCTCACTGCCCGAGGCACTGCTTCTCGCCGTGGTCCTCACCGGGACGGGGCTGGCGCTGGCCGCGCTGCTCGGCCCGGTCGCCCTGACCTTCCTCACCTTCGCCCTTCTCAGCAACGTGGTGGTCTACAGCCTGCTCACCAAGCGCGCCACCCCTTGGAGCATCGTTCTGGGCTCGGTGGTGGGGGCGCTTCCGCTCTGGGCCGGCGCGGCGGCTGTTCGTGAGCCCCTGCCCGCGGCGGCGTGGATGCTCGGTGGCACGGTGGGCGTCTGGATCTTCGTCCACATCTGGGTGATCGCTCTGCGCTATCGGGACGACTACGCTGCCGGCGCCGTCCCCATGGCGCCGCTGGTCTGGAGCCCCGGCTGGCTCCGCGCAGGCCTATTGGTGTCCGCTGCGGGGATGGGCGCGCTCGCGGTTGGCTCCCTGCTCAGCCTGGGCGGGCCAGCAGCGCCCGCCGTTGCGGCTCTGACCGCGGCCTGCTCCGCAGCCATCCTGGTGGGCGCCGGCGTGGCGCCCACCAGGCCCCGGCTGGCGGGTCCGCTGATTCACCTCATCACGGTCTATTTGTTGGTGGTCCTGGGGGCAGCTGTGGCCTGCGCTCTGTGAGCGCGAGGCCGGCCGCCTGAGAGGGCCGAGAGGAGAGGAGGGGACGATGGCAACAGCAGTCGACACCACGGGCAGCCCGGGATCGCTTCCGATCTCGAAGGGTTCCGGGCTGGACTTCACCGCCGTGATGGTTAGGGTCCTCATGGCCTGGATCGTGATCGTGGCGGTGCTGAGCTTCATCACCGCCCCCTGGCTGGCCCCGGGCAACAGCGGGGACCTAACTCCAACCCTGGTCTGGTTCTACCACGCACTCATGCTCCCGGCCGCCCTCCTCTTCCTGATCATCTGCACCAGGGTGTTCACGCTGCACTCCTGGGTGCGCTACCTGGTGACCCACAGCGCCCTGGTGGCGCTCTTCGAGGGTGCCGGCTTCCTGATCCTCGGCTACGGGACACTGCACAACGTCTCGTCGCTGGTCGACTTCGGCTTCTGGGTCATCATGCCCGCCACCCTGGAGCTCTTCGGGGTGACAGTGCTGTTCGTGGTGGACCTCGCCTGGTGTGCCCTGGTTCCTCCCAAGGGTGAGGCGATGACGCCGCAGAAGGCGGAGATCACCTGGGTGTTCTTCTTCGCCGGGGTCTCAGTCCTCACCTGGGTGGTGTTTGGGTTGCTGGCGGCGGCCTCCGAGGTGGGCATCAGCTGGAGTTTCTGGGCGGGAGCTCAGCATGAGTCCGCCTCAGCGTTGATGGGCAACATCGTGACCTCGCATTCCCACGGGATGCTGCCCACTTTCATGGGAGCGATCGTGCTTTTGGCGGCGGAGGCCTTCGGCTACTCCCGGCTCACCGGCGCGCGCAAGCAGCTGGCTCGGTCGGGAGCCGGTCTCATGCTGGCGGGCATCGCCCTTTACTCCGGCATCTACACCGTCTCCGGGCTGGGCACCTTCGTGATCCCCGCCTGGTTCCCGCACGGAGCCGGCGGTGCCAACGGCATCGCCATGGACGACACCATGACGGGGCTCGTGGGCGTGGGCTCACTCATCCTGGCGGGAGCGATGCTCCCTGAGCTCCGCGGGGCCTTCCTCCGGGTGGCGGGGGGCACCGGGCGGGCGCTTCGGCGGCTGAACCCGGTAAGGGTCGGGGTCTACCTCACCTACGTGATGGCGACCGCCGACATGTACTTCTACGGCTACTACATCGAGATGAACGAGACCCAGTTCGGGTTCGCCAGCACCGGCTCCGCCTCGCGGGTGATCGACGACCAGATCTTCACCCGCAGCCACCTGCTGTTCGTCTTCGGGGCGCTGCCCATCGTGGCTGTCTTCCTGCTGGCCACTGAGCTGGTGGGCAACGTCTCGGCCGCCGGGCTCACGGTGAAGAAGTGGATGGCCCGCCTGGTTATGGCGGGCATGGTGGTGACGCTCGTGGGCATGGGCATCTGGGTGTTCTCGACCCCTGGACACCTGAGCACCTGGTCCATCGGCAGCGGGGGAGAGCTCCTCTACGTCGCCGGACAGGTGCTGATGCTGATCGGGGCCATCGTCTCCCTGTTCGCCCCGCTGCTCAACCGGAGCGAGTCGGGAGCTGCCCTCGAGGCGCCGGCGACCCGGGCGAGCGCTGCCTGACGCGGGCGGTCCGCACCCTCTCAGCGAGGGTGCGGACCGTGCCCGGACCCCTCACGGCGAGGTCAGGCGGCTACGTCCGCTGACCGGCGCAGAGGCCTGAGGGCCTCCTCTAAGCGGGCCAGCTCTTCCAGCATCTCCTCCGCCGCTTGGTTCATCACCTCAGTGGAGCGGAACTGGCCGTCCGGTCCCACGAACTGGCTGACGAAGGGGATGTTCACCGCCTCGAACACCGGCGTCATCCGGAGGGTGGTCAGCACCTGCTTCAGCATCTGCACTGCCCGGGTGCCGGCGGCGACTCCCCCGTAGCTGACGAATCCCACCGGCTTGTAGGCCCACTCCCGGTGCAGGTAGTCGATGGCGTTCTTGGTCGCCGCGTTGAAGCCGTAGTTGTACTCCGGCACGACGAAGACGAGGGCGTCGGCTCGCGAGACGGTCTCGCTCCAAGCCCGCGTGTGCTCGTGCTGGTACTGCCCCAGGCGCGGATGCCGAGGCTCGTCGAAAATCGGGAGGTTGATCTTGGCGAGGTCCACCAGCTCCAAGCGGAACCACCCATGACGCCGGGCCTCGCCAAGAAACCAGTCGGCCACCGGCTTCCCGACTCGGCCCGGGCGGGTGCTGCCGATGACGACCTCAAGTAGTGGTGCTGACATATCGCCTCCAGGGATAACCTCGCCCCCATCCGAGGGCGTCAAGACTGCTCTCTCATCCTAGGGTAGGAGGCCGCGCTGGCCCCGTGGCGGTCGCCGGCCGCCTCTCCGGGCCGGCGAGGCGCCTACCGGATATCGAGGTCAATGGAACGTCGCCCCGGAACGGTCGCGGTGCCAGGGGAATGGGCCCGGCCGCACTCATAGACCGCGTCGGGGTACTGCACGGGTCACTCCGGTTGGCTGACGGCCCGCTTCTGCTGGCCCACCTCCCGCGGGACGCCTCGTGCACGCCAGCCGAGAGCAGCTCGACCCGGCTGCCATTCCGGCAGGAGGCGGGACGGCCAGCCGCTCCCCGTCGCGGGCGGCGGGCCGGGCCGCTCAAACCGGATGGTTCGGCTGCGCAACCCCGCTCGTGATCAGGTCTCGGAGGGACTCGGTGACGTAAAAGTTCCACGCCCCGCAACAGGCCTCGTAGCACTCCAGGCTCTCCGTCAGCCCCTTGTGGGTGAAGCGCAGTTGAGTCGCGCCTTCCCTCGGCTCGATCTCGAAGTGGATCTCTGTGCCGACCCACTCGTCCGGGTCCTTGGTGAAGTTGAGGTGGGCTTCCTCAATCCGCCAGACCACGCGCCGGCCGGGCACCAGCTCGGAGATGGTCTGCTTTGAGTAATGGACGTCACCGTACCGATAGGTAAAGGTGGACCCCACCTTCCCTGTCTCTCCGGCGACGTCCCCTGACCACCAGCCGCGCACATCGTTGATCGCCGCAAAGACGGCTTCCGGACGCTGGTCCACGGTGATGCTGACGGTGAAGTCGCGACTGCTCATGATCGTGTCCCTCCTGGCTCGAGGTTGTATGGTGCAAGCGATACTACGCTGATGGCTTGCGTCATGCAAGTGCCTAACCGGGAGGCCCCATGCTGGGAAGGACCTACGACCGACAGGTCTGCTCCATCGCCCGCGCCCTGGAGGTGGTTGGCGAGAGGTGGACCCTACTCATCGTCCGCGACGCGCTCTTCGCGCACGTGACCCGCTTCAACGACTTCCAGCACAACCTCGGACTCGCCACCAACGTTCTGAAGATCCGGCTCGACTCACTGGTCGCCGCCGGCCTCATGGAGCGCCACCCCTCGGGGTCAAAGGACAGGAGCGACTACTTGCTCACCGAGAAGGGACGCGACCTGGCCCCGGCCCTCATCGCGCTCACAGCCTGGGGCGACCGCTGGGCCAGTCCCGACGGCCCTCCCATCCTTTACCAACACACGGAGTGCGGCGGTCCCATAGCTCAGGCGCTGGTGTGTGCGAGCTGCGGAGAGATCCCCGTGGAGGACGTGCAGGTCCGGCCCGGGCCCGGCATGCCTCCCGAATACCTCGCCGCGAGGAGGCCCAGGCGGACGGTGAAGGACAATCTGCCCCCCGGAGCCGGGAAGGCCGCCGGATAACGAGACCAAGCGCTTGGGCCCACCACGCTCTGCAGGTCGACGGGGCGAACCGTCCCGCCATCCGCAGACGAATGAATTTGACTCCGTAGGTGGCCGGAGCCGGATGTCAGGATTTGGTGCCCGCACCAGGACTCGAACCTGGAACCTTGGGATTAAGAGACCGCGCAGCTGACGTCCGCCGGAGACCGGTACGGTTCACCTCTGACTTCAACGAGTGGCGGTCAGGTGGTAGGCGGGTCCGCCGGGGACCGGGCGAGTACGCACCCGTTGCTGTCAGAGTTGCTGTCAGTCCGCCAAGTTGGGACACGCTTCGTAGGTTGGGGGTGATGGCTGCGAGTTGGCCCTGAGCAGAGCGAGCGGGACATGTGGACAGCCGCAGGCGGGGGCGCCAGCGGACGAGCTGAGTGGTCTGGTTGCCCGGAGCCCGGCCGCTGAGAGGAGCCGCGATGGTCCCACGACGGTGCTTCATCGGCACTGGTCCCGCTGTACCTTCGGGAAGAATGGGCGCAGCCTTGGCTTTGACAAGGGATTGGTCGGGGCCAGGCCGAAGCGGAAGAGCTACCCATGGAGGGCCTGCCGTGAACGTAGCCAGAGCGCGTTCCGACCTGGCGGCACACGAGAAGGCGGTCCGGTCGTCGCTTGAGCGGGTGGTAGCCCGGCTGAGCGCGGTCCTGGGGGAACGTTTAGTGGCGTACATCGGCGGAGTGCCTGAGGCCCGAGCAGTGCGAGAGTGGGGGACCGGGGAGAGGGCTATCCGTGATCCCCGGGTTCGGCCCCGGCTCCGGCTGGGCCTGCAGCTGGCGGAGATGCTCAGCGATTGGGGAGACCCACCCGACGTGGTGCAGGCCTGGTTCCAGGGGGTGAACCCGCAGTTGGACGACCGAGTCCCGGCGTAGCTGCTTCGCGAGGGTGAGGTGAGTGAGGTGGGGCCGACGTTGCTCGAGGCCGCGCGTGCCTTTCTGCTCGGGGGCTGATCAGGTTGGCGTTGGTCGGGGCCCGACCGGAGCAACCAGTGTTCCGAATCGGCCGCCGACCAGATCCCTGGGCGTGGCCGGATTGGCGCCATGCGGGCCCAGGGGGTACCTATGGCAACCGCTGGGACGATCCTTTGGGTCGGTACCGCGTCCTGTGAGCGTCCTCCCAGAAGCTTGGCGCGTTCCTGGAGACGCTGGCCCGGTTCCGCGCGGCGCCTCAAGTGGTCCGCGAGCTGGCTGCCATCAACGGTGAGATAGACGCGCTCCCGCCGGGGAAGGTGCCGGCGCGCTGGTGCCGAGGGCGGATGGTTTCACGGGCCCTCCTGGTCGGCGAGTACGCGGATGTGGGGCACCACGAGTCCCTGGTTCACCTCAACACGGAGTTGGCCCACGAGGTCGCTCCAGCGCTGGCCGCGGCAGGGGTGACGGAGCTTGATACTGCCGCGATCCGCCCAGCCGTGCCCAGACAGATCACCCAGCGAAGCTCACGTCACGTGTACGAGTTGTCGAGGGGAGATGGCCGACCGCAATTCTCCGGCATCGCATGCCTCTCCAGACTCGGCGACGACTTGACCGAGTTGGCGGTCCTCGAGCCGACGCCACCTGCCCTCGACAGCCCGATCGCGGTAGCGGCCACCGAGCCGATCGAGGTTGACGACCCTGACTTCCAAGTGGCGTGCGAGCTGCTGGGCCTCGAGGTGGCGGTTGCCGGCTGAAAATTCAGGCTTGGTCGGTTCGGGTAAACCATCGAGGATTTCGCGGCGTCTCAAGGGCATGGACGAGTCGCTTCCAACAGTTCCACCCAAATCCGATGCGGGGTACGGCGACTTCGACGGCGTTGTGGCAGCCAACTGGCCTCGCCTCGTCGCCACAGCTTTTGCCATTGTCGGGGACTGGGGGATCGCTGAGGATGTGGCGCAGGAGAGCCTTGAAGCAGCCTGGAAGAACTGGCCCACACTCCGCGATCCCAGTAGGCGTGAGCCGTGGCTTCTCCAAATCTGTGTGCGGAGGGCTCTAAGCTGGCGGAGGCTCCAAGTTCGGCGTAGGCTCCTCGGTCCGCGTTACCCGGATGAAGAGGTCGGGTTGGGCGATGACTCAGGGGATCACGACCTGGCGATGGGGTTTGCCCGCTGCTCTCGGCGCCAGCGAGCGGTCGTGGTGCTCCACTTCTTCCATGGGTACACGTTGGATGAATGCGCACAGATCTTGGGGTGCCGACCGGGGACGGCTCGCAGTCATCTGGCACGCGCCCTTGGCACTATGAGGAGGAACATGTCGTGAAGAGCAGCGACGATGAGTTCAAGATCAGGCTTGGTTCCTTCCTCGCAAATCGAATGGATGCGGCCCTGGTGCGAGCCAGTTCCACGTCCAACCGACCGCGGGTGCTGGCGCGGCGCAAGGCGAGGTGGCACGCTCGGCTCGGTGTATCGATGGCCGTGGTGTTGGCAGCGCTCGTCGCCATTGGCGTCGTGGCCCGGCTCCAACCGGTGCGGCTGACCAGCAGCTCGGTGGTCGCACTGGGTGGTGTCCGGATCCAAGCCACCTCCGCGACCGACGGAATCCTGACGAGTGAGACGTTGCCGAACTGGGTCGCCGAGTTGGCTCTGCGGGCCAATTGGCGACCTGGCGATGGCCAACCGCCGGTTCGCGGCCTTCAGGTAACGGGTGGGTTCTACGTGGCCGGCGCGAGAACTGTGAAGATCGATGGCACCTCGGCGTACTCGTCGACTGGCCCCCAGAACCTGTGGGTCGTCCTCCTCTCGGGGCCGCCTCAAGGTGGGTGGGAATCTGTCGTGGGCTCAGCCGTAATCAATGCCGCGAGCCGGCGGGTAATGGCCCTCCAGCTGCTGGAGTCCAACCCCTCGCCTGGTCATTCCTCGCCTTCCGCCTGACTCTGCCGCCGTCTCTCGGTCATTTGGCCTCCTCCTGGTTAACCCGCCCATCATGCCAACCAGTCGTCCACCGAAATCGTGGACCGGGGGACGGGTTCACACCACGGCCCGGCCCGGGGAGCCAGGGCGTCGCGTCTCGGCCATGGAGATCTCCCCTTCGGGACCTCGTGACCCGCCCTGGCAGACTGCCAGAACTGCCACGAGATGATCCCATGGGTCGGACACGGTGCGAGAACTCGTCCAATCGCGCCCGGTGCTACCCGACCGTGAGGTGGCCCGCAAGGTGCCAAACGCAATCTGCGTTGCTGATACGACTACACTTCTGATATATACTGCGCGTGTGGAAAGTGCGGCGGTCGTTTGGGACGCGGCCAACCGTGACCACCTTGGTCGGGGTCACCCGGAGCGCAGCATCACCCTAACCGAGATCGAAGAGGC
>JAJYXT010000035.1 GCA_021801645.1 bacterium | reverse complement strand
CTTCACCGACCTGGAGCGCCAGCTCGCAAGCCCCGAAGGTGACACCCGCACGAGTGAACCTGTCCGTCGCGTGCCCCGACGACAGTGACCAGCCCTCTGCGACACCGTTGCCAAGCCGGCTCGACTTGCCTGATGTCAATGGATTCAGATATGCAGGCAACTGCGTATCTGCACTCCGCCTGTGGTAGGTGCTCCTCGCCCTGCGAGTCGCAATCACCAACTTGAAGAGAGGGACGGGGAAGACAACCACCTCCCCTGTCCGCGATTTTGGTGGGCGACTGGTTGCCGTGATGGGCGGGACAGCCGGGGGGCGCGGCCGGTGAAGATTCCCGAGAGCACCAAGGGATCCTTGGAACAGAAGCTTCGAACTCGGCAGCGGGAACGCTGGCCTCGGCTGCGCGAGATCCGGGTCCGCTATCGAGGGGAGTTTGCCTACGCCGACGCCGTGATGACCGATGGGGAGACGTCCCCACTATTTCGACTCCGCTACGCCGGACGTGCCAGCGTGTTCGGATTCGCCACCCACCTGCGGTCTAGGGAGGGGTATGAGGACTCCGTCCTTCCCAATGGCCCCTTCGGGGCCACCCCTCAAGACGCTGTCGACTTCGCCTGCGGGCTCTACCTCGCCGACCCCTCCGCCCTGGTCACGAATTAGCGCAGGTACCCACTAGGGCACCTGGCTCGGCGGAAAAGCGGCCGAGCCTCGGGTCAGCCCTGGACGGTGACCGCCAGCACCACCCCCTGGCCGGGGAAGGAGGTCTGCTCCAGCAGCACCTGGAACTGGCCCTTGGTTAAGGTGACTAGATCCAGGCCGGAGCTGCTGGTGGAGCTGGAGACGGCGAATCCCTCACCCCTCAGCTCGGCCTCGTACTGCGAGTAGGCATCCTGGCTGGTCTCGGTCAGCTGCACGTACCACTTGGTGGAGCTGAGCTGGGCCGAGGACATGACCTTCCCCGGGGGCGGCGGAAGCTGGGAGGGGAAGCCGGCTGGCAGCTGCTGGGTGCCCGACGACGCAGGTGGTGCCGTGGCGGTGGGGGTCGCTGCCGGCGCCTTGGGGGCGCTGATCACCCCAACCCCGCCGATCGAGTTCACGGTGAAGGTGAGGGAGGCCCCCGTCAGGTTGTTGGCCTGGGCGGCCGACCCCGATGGCACCCCGGCGGTGTACGAGAGAAGGGCACCGGAGCCCTGGGCCACGCAGCCGGTGGCGGTCTCCACCAGGAGGGAGGCCGCGTTGCTGGGGGATTGCAGGTGGTAGACGGTTCCGCTCTCGCCGGCCACCCGGCAGGAGCCTTGGGTGGTGATGGTCTCCCCGGTGACGTGGGTGTACCCCACCAGCGACTCGGCGGCGCTGTACTCGCCGTCCAGGTGGGTGAGCCCCTTGGGGGTGGCGAAGGAGACCGGGATCACCTGACCCAGGGTCACGGCGTAGCCGCGCCCCCCCACGTCGTAGTGGGTCTCGGCCACCGGGACTGTGGACTGGGTCTCCCAGTCGGTCGGGCTGTGGACCTCTCCGGTGATGGTGAAGGTGTATCCGGCGTTGCCGGAGGTGGAGGTGAAGGTGTAGTTGCTAAGGCTGCTGAGTCGGGAGAGGGTGAGTGACGCCACCCCGGTTTGGGGGGCGGAGGAAGGGGAACCCGCGGTGTGCGCCGGGGCGGATCCGCCCGAGCCGGTGGTGGCGCCACAGCCGGCCAGGGCCAGGCCAAAGACCAGAGCGGCCAGCCGCCAGCGTCCGAAGTGTCTACTCAACTTGCACCCCCGGCGTGGAGCGATTTCTCAGCTGCCACCCAGGATACGTAGTCACCCCACGCTGGAAGCTGCCGTTTCCGGGCTGAGACAGGTTCGTGGGGCCGGGACCGATGCCTGCCGGGGTGATCAGCCGTCCGGCATCAGCCGGCCGTCCCGAAGGCGGACCGCCCGGTCGCAGGCCTCCACCACCTCGGGGTCGTGGGTGGCGATCGCCAGCACCCGTCCCTCCCGCGACTGAGTCAGCAGGATGTCCAGGATGGCCCGGCGCTGCTCTGAGACCAGCTCCGAGGTGGGCTCGTCGGCCAGCAGCACCTCGGGCGGCCCGGCCAGGGCCCGGGCCACGGCCACCCGCTGCTGCTGGCCGCCGGAGAGGTCCTGGACCATGCTGTCCGCCTGGGGGTGGAGTCCCACCTTGGCGAGCGCCTCGCGGCTTAGACGCTCCACCTCAGCCGGCGGGATCCCCCTGGCCCGCAGCGGGAGGGCCACGTTCTCCTGAGCGGTGAGGACGGAGACCAGCCCGTGATTCTGCAGCACCACCCCGAAGCGCCGGCGGGTGGCGGCGTCCCGCAGCAGGGGGCTGCCGTCCACCAGCACCCTGCCCCGGACGGGCTCCTGGAGGCCCGCCGCCAGCAGCAGAAGGGTGGTCTTGCCGGAGCCCGACGGTCCGGTTATGGCCAGAGACTCCCCGGCCCGGATCTTGAGGTCCAGACCATCAAGGATGAGGCGGCCCCCGGCCTCCACCGACGCCTGCTCCACGGAGATCTCAGCTATCACGGGGGGGCCTCTCCTGGGACTCCATCTCCGGGCTGAGCAGGTCGACCCCCGAGGCGTGGCGGCGGACCCTGAGCAGGGTTCCCGGAGGCAGCTTCTCCAGCACGTCCGGGGGCAGCTGCACGCTGCCGTCCTTGCCCACCACCGCGAACTCCTGGCCCCGGCGCCCCTCGGCCCCGATGCGCCCGTCCCGGATGGTCACGGTGCGGGGCATGGCCGCCCCCACCTCGGGGTCGTGGGTCACGCTCACCACGGTGGCGCCCAGGGTCTGGTTGATCTGGGCGAGGAGGGCCACCACCTGGTCGCGGCTCTTGGTGTCCAGCTGGGAGGTGGGCTCGTCCACCAGGAGCAGCCGGGGAGCCGGAGCGGTGCCGGTGGCGATCGCCACCCGCTGCTGCTCCCCGCCGGAGAGGGTGGCCACGGTGCGGTGGGCCAGGTGGCCCATCCCCAGCTGGTCCAGGAGCTCCTGGGCTCCGAAGGGGGGGCGGTGGCCCCGGGCACGGGCGCCGCGCTGGGCGAACTCCACGTTCTGGGCCGCGGTTGCATAGGGCAGGAGGTTGCGCGCCGGGTCCTGGAGCACCAGGCTCACCTCGGTGGCCCGGAGCCGTAGGAGCTGGCTCGGGCTGAGCCGGCCGAGGTCGTACTCACCCATGAGGATCCGGCCCGCGGACGGCCGGTGGAGCCCGGAGAGCAGCGCCAGGATGGTGGACTTACCGGAACCGGACGGCCCCAGCAGGGCGAACTCCTCCCCCGCCTCCACATCCAGGTCCACCCCCCGCAGCGCCACCACGTCGCCCTCCTGGCTGGGGTAGAGGTGGACGATGCCCTCCATGTGGATGTCCAGGCCGCGGATTTTGGTGTTCACATGATCTCCGTGCGCAGCCGGCTCCAGGATGCCAGCCGCAGGGTGGCCAGCGCCGAGGCTACGGCCGCGACCAGGAGGAGCACCACCAGCAGCCCCACCATGAGCAGGATGGGGAGGGGGACCAGCACCAGCTCCACTGGGGGGCTGCCCGCAGTCGAGCTGAACTCCGGGACCGAGGGCAGGGCCATGAAGACTCCGAGGAGTCCCGCCGCCACCCCCAGGACCACCCCGGGGACCAGGACCATCAGCTGCTCCCCGAGGAGGGAGTTGCGCAGCGCCCGCTCGGGGAGGCCGATCGCCCGCAGCACCGCCAGCTCGAAGGCCCGGCGCCGGGCCGACATGAACACGGAGAACACGGCCGCCCCCAGGGAGAGGACGGCGGCGGCCCCGGCGGCGAAGAGGAAGAAGAGGTAGGCCAGGGCGATCCCTCCCCGGTTCATGGCGGAGATCGCCGCCGCGGGCGTCTTGACGCTGAGGATCCGGATCCCCTGGGCCCGCAGCCGGCTGACCACGCTGGCGGGGGCGTCCTTGGCCAGCCACACCTCGTCCTCGGTGAGGCTCGGGGGCTGGGTCTCCGACCGCAGCGCCTGGTTCAGGTCGAGGAGGAACCCCTGCCCTCCCACCTGGGGCAGCGCCGCGACCTGGTAGCGGACGTTGACCGTGAGCAGCCCCCCGTCGAAGTTCTCCACCGAGGCGGCAGCCGGATCCTGCACCGAATTGGCCGCTGTGACCACCCCGGGGAGGATCGCGGGCAGCCCGCCCGGGTACACCGACGGGGTGGTGGTGTCGCTGGCCTGGTCCAGGACCGAGAGTCGCAGCGCGGGACGGCCCCCGACGGTCACGCTGGAGACGGACATCCCGGGGCCGGAGCTGGTCCAGTAGGCGGGGTCGGCCAGCTCCGAGGTCACCGGCCGCAGCTGGGAGCCGGGGTCCTCCAGGAGCGAGGAGATGGTCAGCTGGTAGCGGGCCGAGGAGGGTCCGATCGGGACCGGACCCTGCAGCGGCACCGTGGTCTGGGCCTGGGTCCAGACCGGCAGCAGCTGGCTCACGTGGCAGCCGAAGGCGCAGGGGCCCGGCAGGGGAGCGGTGTAGGTGTGGGTGCCCTCGCTCAGGAAGCCGAAGTCGGCCACCCCGGGGTTGCCGTCCTGGTCCACCAGCGCCAGCTGGAGGTCGGGAGGCGGACTGGGATTACCGGTCATGGTGACGACGATCTGGAGCGACTTCCCCTGGACCACCATCTCCGGGAGCAGGTGGGGGGTGAGCCAGTGGACCAGCCGTGACAGCGGCACCGTGGAGATGCCCTCCGGCCAGTACCCCACCCTGGCCAGCCGGCTGGCCTGCACAGCGATCAGGTTCTGGCTGGGAATCTTGGAGACCATCGCCGCCAGGGCATAGCGACCGGTGGGGTCCGCCTTGTCCACCGCCGCCTCCAGCCCCAGCCCCAGGGGCAGTTGGACCTGCAGCACCTTCGGGGCACCGAGCGTGAAGTCAGCTCGCACCTGCCGGTTCACCCCCGCCGCCGCCCAACCGGCGACCGCGAAGCAGGCCAGCGCCGAGGCCACCGCCAGAACCGCGACCTGGCGCAGGCTGGCCGGACGGCGGACCACCTGGCGCACCGCCAGCCCCAGTCCCAGATGCCCCCCGCTGCGGGTGCGCCGCACCACCAGCTGGGCGAGACGAGGAAGCAGCCTCATCCCCACGATGGCCAGCGCCACCGCCACCAACCCCGGGGCGAAGGCGGCTATGGGGTTGGGCTGGCGGCCGTTGAGGACCCCGGAGGCGACGAGCTCCAGGATCCCCGCCACCGCCAGCGCCAGCCCTCCGGCGTCCAGTGCGGCGCGGGCCGTGCTTGAGCTCCTGGGCTCCACCCCCCGCAGGTCGTCCACCAGCTTTCGGGTGAGGATCCGCCAGGCCCCGAACACCACGGCGACCAACCCGCCGGCGAAGGCGGCCAGAGCCGCCACCAGCGCCAGGGGCTGGAAGCTCAGCTGCCCCCCGGGGAGCAGGGCCGGACGGGCCAGGGCCACCACCAGGTAGGCGAGCAGGAGGCCCACCGGAACCGCCAGGGCCAGCATGGCCATGGGCTCCAGCAGGCCCGCCGACAGCACCGAGGGCAGGCGGAAGCCGCGGAGCTTGGCCAGCGCCACCTCCTTCTGGCGGGCCTCGGCGGTGCGGGCCACCAGCCCGAAGAGCACGAAGAGGGCGAGGAGGACCAGCTGCAGGTCCACCACTAGGACGATCGCCTCCATGAGCTGGTTCTCCCGGTTGGCCTGCGCGGCCAGCGAGTTCAGCTGGGTGGAGACGTCGAGCTGCAGGTTCTGGTTGGCATCCGTGTCGAAGTTGCCCAGGGCCTGGTTGAAGGTGGCCGCTCCCGAGAGGTGGATGGTCGAGACCTTGAGGAAGAGCTCGTCGGTGGCCAGGGTCCCCGGCACCGAGGAGATGGTGGCCTCCGGGGTGAACATGGAGTCCAGCTGGGGCAGGCAGATGGGCGCGTTGGGGGGGCAGGACTGGCCGAAGCCGAAGTAGTCATCCCCGAACCAGAAGGGCGCGGAGGGGTTGCCCACGGCCACGATGCCGGCCACCCGGACCACCTTCTCGATGTTGGTCCGATTGGGAATGCCATTCACGAAGTGGACCGGCCCCGGGATGGTGGTGGTGAGCCGGGACCCCACCTTGGCCCCCAACCCCTGGGCGCTGCGGTCGGTCAGCACCACCTCACCGGCCGACTCTGGGCAGCTCCCCTTGAGGAAGTGGAGCTGGCCGCAGGCACCGGGGTCGGAGATCAGGTCGGAGCCGAACCTGGACCCGCTGGGACCGACCACGGTCAGGCCGGCATCCAGCACCAGCTTCTGCGGCGAGT
>JAJYXT010000089.1 GCA_021801645.1 bacterium | reverse complement strand
GCGCAACCCTGCTCGGCCTCACCTGGGCACCGGCCCAGATGGGTGTCCCTCGGGCGCGGCTTCCACCGCAACGCCCATGCCACCGCGGTCGTCCCTCGTGGCGACTTCGGCCCCAGGGCGCTCGGCTGCGCCCCGCTCAGAGTCGCTTAGAGTTGCAGAGACGCTGGGCGGGCGGCGGCAGCGCAACCTCAAAATGGCAGGAGATGGCGGGCAGCAGCTGGATCATCGCGGTCGGCGACGAGCTCCTCTCTGGGCACACCGCCGACTCCAACTCTCACTTTTTGGCTGGTCGGCTGCGGGCCACCCCCTACCCCGTATCCCGGATCGTTGTGCTGCCGGATCGGGTGTCGGCCATCGTGCCCGAGCTCTCCATGGCTGCCACGGGGAACCCGGACCGCGTGTTCTGCTGCGGGGGACTGGGCCCGACCCCGGACGACCGAACCTACGAGGCGATCGCGGGATTCCTCGGGGTTCCCTTACTGGAGGACCCGGCCACCATGCAGCGGATCCGCGCCCGGACCGCCGAGCTGTACCGCCAGGGGCGGCTTGAGAGCCCCGAGCCCAACCCGGGTAACCGCAAGATGGCCCTGGTTCCCGAGGGGAGCCTGGTGCTCCGCAACCCGGTGGGAAGCGCCCCTCCCACGGCGACCCGCCTGCCCGGTCAGGGCGCCAGCCGGTGGCTGATCACGCTCCCCGGGGTCCCCGCCGAGCTGCGAGCCATAGTGGACCAGGAGGTGCTCCCCCGCTTCTGCGCCGGCGGACCAGCCCTGGCCTTTGGGGAGCTTCGCTATAGCGGGGTCGCCGAATCCCAGTTCTACGGGGTCCTCACCGAACTGGGCGAGGAGTTCCCTCAGGTGAGCTTCGGCTCATACCCTCAGCCGGTGCGCGGAGAACTGGTCATCCGGGCGTCGTCGTCAGACGGCTCCCAGCTGGCCCGGGCCCTCGCCAGGCTGCGCGAAGTCAGGCCCCCGGCCTGAGCTCAGTCGGCCTGGGTCAGCGGGCCACCCGGTGCTTGTCGAAGCAGCTGCTGCAGTAGACCGGGCGGTCGTACTTGGGCTGGAAGGGCACCTGGGTGAGGGTCCCGCAGTCCGCGCAAACCACCTCGAACATCTGCCGCGGAGCTCGGGGACCAGCCCCGTACCCTCCTCCGTTGCCTCCCTGGCGCGAAGCCTTGGCCAGCTGGCGGCAGGGCTGGCACCTGGTGGGCTGGTTGACCAGGCCCTTGGACTGATAGAACTGCTGCTCTCCGGCGGTGAAGATGAATTCCGACCCGCATTCCCTGCAGGTCAATGTAACGTCGACGAGGCTCAACCGAGCATCCTCCAACTATCCACTTAGCCAGGACCACTCGGCCGTGCCTTGAATCGCCGCCCGGAACTGTCTGGCGGCCGCCACTATAG
The DNA here is from genome assembly GCA_021801645.1 of bacterium. Classification (GTDB taxonomy): domain Bacteria; phylum Chloroflexota; class Dormibacteria; order Aeolococcales; family Bog-877; genus JAJYXT01. The sequence continues at coordinate 32,924 of JAJYXT010000089.1, read as the reverse complement.
CAAAGGCTGGGGCGTTGCGAGCGATTTGCGTGGAGCCCGCCCTCCGGGCGGGGAGCTCAGAAGGTGAAGAGGTCCAGCCCACCCGCCACCGGAAGGGCGACCCCGGTCACGTAGGCGGCCTCGGGGCTGGCCAGGTAGCAGACCGCCGCGGCGATGTCCTCAGGGCGGCCCAGCTCGCGCATCGCGGTGCGGAGAACCATGCGGTCCACCACGGACGGTGGGGAGGTGCGGAAGCCCTCAGTCTCAATCGCCCCGGCCACCACCGCGTTGCTGGTGATCCGGTGGCGCGCCCCCTCCAGAGCCATCGAGCGCATCAGTCCCAGGATCCCGGCGGCGGTGGCCGCCACACTGGCATCGCCGAAGCCCCCCTGCAGGGCGCTGACCGTGGACTTGTAAATCAGCCGGCCGTATCCCCTGGCGCGCATGTGGGGCCAGGCCGCCTGGGTGCAGTTGAAGGCCCCCGTGAGGTTCACCTCCAGGTCCCGACGCCAGAGCTCCGGGGAGAGGTCCATGATCTGACCCTGGTGGTCCGACACTCCGGCGCTGCTGACCAGGATGTCAAGGGATCCGAATTCCTCGGCCACTTGGTCGAAGATTTCGCGCACCCGCTGGCGGTCGGTGACGTCGAGCTGAACGGCGCGAGAGCGCCGGCCCATGCGGGTGATCTCTGCGGCCGTGGCCTCCGTGTGAACCCCCCCCTGGGACGCCATCACCTGGGCCATCACGCTCTCGCTCTTGGCGGCCACCCGCTCGACCTCGGGGTCCGATTCGGTGAGCAGATCGGTCACCACCACGTCGGCCCCGGCGCGGGCCAGGGCCAGGGCGTCCGCGCGGCCCAGGCCCCGGGAGGCTCCGGTCACCACCGCCACCCTGCCGCTGAGGTCGAACATGGACATTCTCTCCTCGAGTGTATCCCTCCTGCTATGGTGCCCCGGGGCCCTAGGCTGGGCCAAGCGCAGTTCCCGGGAGGCCCATGCGACCGGTAGTCGGCTGGAGCGCGATCGTCGCCGCCGCAGCGGTGACCTCCTCCCTCACCCTGGCTGCCTGCGGCGGCAACGCCGAGGCGACGCGGAGCGGGCCGCGAATCCTGGCCGACGCCTCGGCCGCGATCAACTCGGTGAAGTCGTTCCGGATGTCGGCCAACGTCTCCACCTCGGGAGGTGTGGGCAGGTTCACCTTCGAGGTGGCCGGCAAGGGGGTGGGGGAGGGAACCTTCAGCCTCGGCAACCTGCAGTTCCAGCTCGAAGAGGACCACGCCACCGACTACATCAAGAGCTCCAGCCTCTGGAGCAGCGTGGGCGGAGGAGCCCTGCAGCAGCTGCTCACCGGGCACTGGGTATCACTGCCGGCGTCCAATACCCTGGCCCAGCAGCTCACCGGCGGGCTGGCGGCCCTCACTTCCCCCACCCAGACCGCCGCCTCCCTCACCAAGGGAGAGCCCAAGGCCAGGCGCGTCGGGACGTCAACCGTCGACGGCAATGGGGTGGTGGTGGTACGGGAGGCCGGTGGGGGAGAGGTGTTGGTGGCGACCCAGGGGCCGCCTTATCCGCTGGAGTTCCGTCTGGGCAACGGGACCACCCTGTACCTATCCGATTTCGGCGGGGTCTTCATCATCCATCCCCCGGCCCGCCCACTCAGCCTTCTCAACGTGATCGCCGGACTGCAGTCCGGCGCGCCCTGAGCCGCCGGCTCAGAGCGGGCGCAACTCCATCTCCGCCTTGGTCAGGGCCGGCTCCCCCGATCCGTTGCGGGCCTCCAGAGCCAGCACCACCCGCTCGGCGCTTGCGTCCCTCACCTTCGGCTGACCGCTGATCCGGTCGCCCGAGGGCACTGGAGCCGAGAACCGGCATGAGATCCGGGAGACGTAGGCCACCTCAGCCGACCACTGCTCCAGGGGCGCCGCCGCAGCCGCCATGGTGAGCAGCCCGTGGGCGATGGTGGACGGCAGCCCCACGGCCCTGGCGAAGTCCGGGTCTAGGTGGATGGGGTTGTGGTCGCCTGACGCCTCGGCGTATTCGTTGATCCTCGCCTGGGAGAGATGAACCGAGAGCTCCGGCGGCTCTACGCCCGCCCCGGGGGGCATGCTCATCAGAGGAACCGTGGCCCTCACGGGGCGCTCCTGACCAGGAAGAGGCTGCGGGAGTGGGCGGTATCGTGACCGCCCTCGTCCCGTCCAGTGCAGGTCAGCTCCAGGAAGACCATCCCCCGGCGCTCCTCTGCCCTGGTGATCTCACCGCTCGGTGAAAGTTGCTCCTCGAACTGAACCGGCCGGTCGAACCAGAAGTCCTGCTCGCCGTGCAGCAGACGGGGCAGGTCAAGGCCGACCTCAGGGTCCGAGAACAGCAGGGGAACGATGGGCCAGAGGAGGTAGACGGAGGCGAAGGTGGCCAGCGGCCGGCTCGGCTCCCAATCCGCCCCGTCCCATACGGCCCGAAGGTAGGCGCGGTGCCGTTCACGATCCACGATCTGCGGGCCCGCCTCGTAGCGGCGGCCGAGGCACTCCGGATTGAAGGCCATGACTCAGCCAGCATACGCACTCGGTGCTAGGCTGGCCCGGTGCCCACCTGGGCGACGTCGAGGGCGAGAGGCCGCCTTGGAAGGGGCAGTTGGGCAGGTCGCTGGAGTTTGGTCGCTGTGCTCGCCCTGCTCACCGCCGCCGTCGGGGCCAGTCCCTCTGCTGTCAAAGGGCAGCACCTGCCCCCGGCCAGTCCACCCACCCGCACCAGCCCGGCCGGGTACGACCAGCCGGGACACAATCGTGATCAGGCTCGACTGCTGGCCATGAGGCTTCTGGCCGAGGCATGGCTGCCGCCGGCCGCGACCGGGATGCTGGTGCCCACCAATGGGCCGCTGGGCCAGCCCCAGACCACGTTCGCCGACGTCAACCTCATTGACCTGAGCGCCGCCTATGAGGCGACCATGCGCACCTTCCTCTTCCAGGAGGAGCTGGCACGGCAAGCACCTCCCGGAACCAGCTACTCCGGTGGCGGCACCCTCTCCGGGCCGGGAACTCCGGACGTGTACTCTCTGGCGTTCGCACCACGCCAGCTGCCCTCCTTCGCCGAGGCGGCTCAGCTCGTCTACTCCTACTACGGCTACGGGCCCAAGACCCTGATTCGGATCGACTCCGAGGTGGTCTGGCGTCCCTTCCGAGGTCAAGCCACCAAGCTGCCAGCCCGGCTGACCCGGGCGCTGGTCCGCTCCGTGCCCCAGTCCAGCCCCACCTCGCTCCGTCCCCAGAGCATCAGCCTCGGGCCTGGGTCCGAGCTGGGCGCCCTCGTCTCAGCGGTCAACTCCGAGCCGGCGGCACCCCCGGGCTTCGTGCCGTGCGCCGCCATCCAGCAGATGATCACGGTGAGCTTCTACGCCGGCACGCGCCGTCTGGCCCAGTTGACCCAGTACGTGGGGTGCGTCGACTTCAACCTGCGCCTCGACGGACGGTCGATACTGCTCCAGGCCAGTCCTACCCTGGGCGTCCTCCAACGCCTCCTGCGCAGCTGAGCCGACCGTCTCCGGGCCCCTCCCAGACCTCCGAAGGCCGCGTGTCATCGCCGGACGGCTCAGCCGGCTCCCAGCTTTGACAGCGCTTCCACCCCTCTGGTAGGGTGGCCGAGGTGCCGCTGGGGAGAGGCGGCCGGGCAAGGAAGCTTGGGGAGAAGCTGCTTGCAACGTGTGAACTCGCGCCTGGTGCATGGTGCCGTGGCGCTGCTGGCGACCGGTTTGGTCATGGTCGGGCTGCTGGGCGGCAGCCCTGGAGCGATCCAGGCGGCGTCCCAGTCCACCGGCTACTGGCCCGCCCCCGCGGCGGCCGGCGCCGGCCTCTACTACGACAAGCCGGCCGCGGTGCCGGGCAGCATCCCGGTCGTACCGGCCCCGGTGGTGGACGCCACCTCGAGGGCGAGCCTCGCCACGCTGGCGGCCAGCCACGGCACCTCCGTGGCGGAGCTGGCCTGGGCCAACCAGGTTCCCGCCGGAGCCTCGCCCCACTCGGGCCAACCCCTCCTCATCCCGCCCCCCGGTCCGGCCGTGCTGGTGCGGGTGCTGCCCGGGGAGGATCTGCAGTCCTTTGCGGCCCGCTTCCGGGTCAGCCCCGGGGTGGTGCTCAACTACAACAACCTGGGCGGTAGCCAGCTGGCGCCCGACACCTTTCTGCTCATGCCCAAAGCCGCCTCCCCCTCGTCGCTGCCGGTCCAGGACTTCCTACCCCAGACCGCCGGGGTTCCCGAGGTGACTCCTAGCCAGCCCCGCTCCCCCAACCCCTTCCCCTGGGGCCAGTGCACCTACTGGGTGGCCAGCCAGCGCTACGTTCCCTGGGAGGGCAATGCCATCGACTGGTGGGCGGAGGCACGCGCCTACGGCGTTCCTGAGGGGCTGGTGCCCGTGGCCGGGGCCATCGCGGTCTACAACATCGGCTACTACGGGCACGTGGCCTACGTCACCAAGGTTTTGGCCAACGGAAGCTGGCAGCAGACCGAGATGAACGTCTACGGCCTGGGGGTCGAGGACACCCGCACCATGGTCCCCGGCGAGGACGGGTTCGTCGGCTTCATCTACTGACGTTAGTCGGACCCGCCTCCACCGTGCCCCGGCGCGGAACCTGCCTGCCCCGGGCCGCGTTGGAATCGTCAGGATGCGAGTGCCGCGGAACGTGACTTGACGGGGAACCGCGCCCCCTGGCGGCGCCTCCGGCTTCTCCTTCCCGCCGTGCTGGTGCTGGTGGTGGCAATCGGTGCCCTGCAGTACCTGCGACCCATCCCTCCCATCCAGTTGGTTCAAGCTGCTCCCTCGACGGTGACCATCCCCGGAAGGCTCGCCCCCCTGCCCTGGCCCCAGTTCGGTGAGGCGGCGGTGGCTGTCGATGGCGTGGGGATGGTGGGGAGCCACGGTGGCGATCAGGCCGAGCCGATCGGAAGTGTCGCCAAGGTGATGACGGCGGTCCTGGTGCTCAAGGATCACCCGCTTCAGCTGGGCGCACCTGGTCCCACCGTCACCGTGACCGCTGCGGATGTTGCCACCTACCAGCAGGACCTGGCGGGGGGCCAGTCCGTGGTCCCGGTGGCCACCGGTGAGGTGCTCACCGAGCTGCAGCTGCTGGAGGCGATGCTCATCCCCTCCGGCAACAACGTCGCCACCCTGCTCGCCCAGTGGGACGCCGGCAGCGAGAGTGCCTTCGTCAGCAAGATGAATGCCGAGGCTCACGCCCTGGGCCTGACCCACACGACCTACGCTGACGCCAGCGGGCTCTCCCCGGCCACTGTGAGCGACGCGGCCGACCAGACCCGGCTGGCTGAATACGCAATGGCCAACCCGGTGTTCGCTCAGATCGTGGCCATGCCCCAGGTAACCCTCCCGGTGGCGGGAGTCACCTACAACGTGAATGCGGACGTGACCCACGGGGGCATCGTCGGGGTCAAGACCGGCTCGACCCCGCAGGCCGGAGGCTGCTTCGTGTTCGCCTACCAGGCCACCGTGGGGTCCCGGTCGGTGCTGGTCGTGGGCGCGGTCCTCGGCCAGGGCGGCACCAGCGTCCTGGACACCGCTCTGGCAGCGGGGGAGGAGCTGGCCCATGCCCTGGGGCCTCAGATTCAGCTGTTCCCACTCCTCAGCCCAGCCACCGTGGTGGCCCGGCTCGAACCGGCCTGGTCGACGCCGATCCCGGTCACACCCGCGCAGTCCTTCACGGCGCTGGGCTGGCCCGGTCTGAGGCTCCACCTCCAGGTGCACTCGCTGCGGCTGAGCACCGCCCTGCGGGCCGGCCAGCGGGTCGGAACCGTGATGGTGGAGTCGCCCGCCGGGCGCATCTCCCTCCCCCTCGAGGCGCCCTCGCAGGTTCGTCGCCCGTCGCTCCACTGGCGGCTCACCCGGCTCTGAGCGTCGGGTTGGCCGAGCGCCCCTGATCCGCCCGGGCAGCTCACGGGGCGATCGCACCACGCGTCCCTGGGTCTCCTCGCCCTGTCCGGCCCGCCAGTGGCTCCACTAACGTAGCCGCCAGAACGCCGAGCAGCCGACCGGGATGGTCGGTCTCGCCCGGCCGCACTTCGTCGATCACTCTGGGGAGGAATCCGATGGCCGAGGGCAAGAAGGCGAGCAGCAAGGGTGTGCGGGACTCCACCGAGGCCCGAGGACGGACGAATTCCTTCACCGACGAGGAGCGCGCTGCCATGCGAGAGGCCGCCCGCGAGCGGCGGATCAATCAGTCTGACCCGGCGGCCGGCGAGCGCGAGGTTCTGGCCAAGATCGCGGAACTGCCACAGTCCGATCGGGCGATCGCCGAGCGGCTGCATGACCTGGTCAAGGCGACGGCCCCTCACCTCACCCCCCGGACCTGGTACGGCATGCCCGCCTACGCCGAGGAGGGGGCGATCCTGCTCTTCTTCCAGAGCGCTCACAAGTTCAAGACCCGGTACGCCACCCTGGGCTTCAGCGACAAAGCCAAGCTGGATGACGGCGGGATGTGGCCGACCACCTACGCCATAAAGCAGTTCGGCCCCGAGGAGGAGGCGCGGGTGGAGGAGCTGCTGCGCCGGGCGGTGGGCTGACGCCGAGGAGGGGCTACCCCGCGAGGGACCTCGCCTAGCCGGCGAAGCGGTAGCCGATCCCCGGCACGGAGTGGATGTAGGTCGGGTGCTCCGCGCTGGGCTCGATCTTGCGCCGCAGGCGGTACACGTGGGCGTCCACGGTGCGGGTCTCGATCTCGACCTCATACCCCCAGACTCGGCGCAGGAGCTCGGCCCGGCTCATCACCTGGCCCGGCCGGCTGGCCAGAAGGGCGAGCAGGTTGAACTCGGTGAGGGTGAGGGGGACCTCCTGATCGTCCCGGTATACCTGCCGGCGGCGCAGGTCGATGCTGAGGCCGGGAAACTCGAACCGCTCCCGAGCCTGCTCCTGGGGGGCGGCGTCCGAGCGCCGGAGGTGCGCTCCGATCCGGGCCACCAGCTCGCGAACCTCGAAGGGCTTGACCACGTAGTCGTCGGCCCCCAGCTCCAGCCCCACCACCACGTCGATGGTGTCGCTCTTGGCGGTGAGCATGATGATCGGTACCTTGTGGCCGTCGCTGCGGAGCTTGCGGCAGACGTCCAGCCCGCTCATCCCCGGCAGGTTGATGTCCAGCAGGACCAGGTCGGGATTGCTCTGCTGGACCAGCTCCAATCCCTCGGTGCCGGTGGCGGCCTCCAGGACCGTGTAGTGCTGGGGCTCACAGGCGAGCTTCACGATCTCCCGGGTCGCGGGGTCGTCCTCAACCATGAGGATGGTCTTGTTGCCGCCGCTCATGCGCCCAATGCCTCCAGGTACTCGGTTACGGTGTTAACGAAGCTCTTGACCTCGATGGGCTTGGTGATGTACCCAGAGCAGCCCGCCTCCATGGCCTCCCGCTCGTCGCCCAGCATCGCTCGGGCGCTCAGCGCCACTATCGGGGTCTGGGAGGTCCGGGGGTCGGCCTTGAGCAGCCGGGTGACGGTCAGCCCATCGATCCCCGGGAGCTGGATGTCCATGAGGATGAGGTCATAGGGATGGGCCTTGGCCTTCTGCAGTCCCTCCTGGCCGTCCATGGCGGTGTCCACCTTGAAGCCCTGCCCCCGGAGCACCAGGGTGGAGAGCTCAAGGCTGGACGGATTGTCCTCGATCACCAGGATACGGTTCCGCAGCTGCCCGTTGGGGCGCAGCCCGTGCAGCGGCAGGGTCACCGTGAAGGTGGCGCCCTTTCCCAGCTGGCTCTCCACCTTGATGGTGCCTCCGTGCAGCCCCACCATCCTCTTGACCAGGGCCAGCCCCAGCCCGGTGCCCTCGTAGGGGCGGTCGGCAGAGGACTGGACCTGGAAGAACTCGCTGAAGATCTCCTCGTGGTGCTGGGGATCGATGCCGATTCCGCTGTCCTTGACCTGCAGCACCAGCTGCCCCGCCCGCGGCTTGGTCCGGGCCCGGACCAGGGCGTATCCGCCCTCGGGGGTGAACTTGATGGCGTTGGCCAGAAGGTTGTAGAGGACCTGCTTGAACTTGCCCTTGTCGGCACGCACCAGGGAGTCCTCGTGGTCGACCTCCACCTGTAGGGAAACCCGGGCCCGCTCCGCCAGCGGGCGCACGACGGTGAGCACCTCGCCTATGGCCGGCCCCAGCTGAAACTCCTCGTACTGCAGCTCCAGCCGGCCGGCCTCGATCTTGCTGAGGTCGAGCACGTCGTTGACCAGGCCCAGCAGATGGCGGCCGCTGGAGTGGATGTTCTCCAGGCATTCCTGCTGCTGTTGGGCGCTCATCTTCCCCGCCAGGTTGTCCTTGAGGATCTCGCTGAAGCCGAGGATGGCGTTGAGCGGGGTGCGCAACTCGTGGCTCATGTTGGCCAGGAACTCACTCTTGAGTCGGCTGTTCTCCTGGATCTGGGCGTTGGCCACCTCCAGCTCATGCTTCTGCAGGGCGATCTCCTGCAGCTGGCGCTGGGCAGAGGCGTGCAGGGAGGCGTTGTCCAGACTGATGGCGGCCTGGTTGGCGATCACGCGCACCAGTGCCTGCTCCAGATCGGTGAACGGCTTGACCCGCTTCCGGCCCAGGCTGAGGGCACCCATCACCCGGTTGGGGGACTCGAGCGGCATGACCAGCACGCTGCGCGGTGAGCTGGGACTGGGGAGGCTCTTGAAGCGCGGGTCCTGGGTGGCGTCGTCCACCCGGACCGCCTTCCGCTCGGCAACCGCCCAGCCCACAATCCCCTCCCCGATGCCGAAGGCGGCCACGCTCCCCACCTGCTCGGTGTAGGGGTAGGTGGCCATGGCGCTGAGCTGCGACTCCTCCTCGTCCAGCAGGAACACCGTGGAGGCGTCGCACGCCACCAGCTGGGCGAGAGACCTCAGGGTGAAGTCGATGTTCACCTTGACGTCGAGGCTGGACGTGAACAGGTTGCCAACCCGCTCCAGCAGGTCGACCATCGCCTTGTCGTCCATCCGCTGGGGATTATAGGCAACGCTCGAATTCACGACCACCACCCGCGGGGCGCCCGGCAGGACACCGGCCGCTGCCCGGTGCCGTCCCAACGCCCGACTCCCAGGCGGTTCCTACACCCCTGAGGCGGCCTCGGGCCGGCCTTCCGGGATCCCTCGGCCGTAGCCATCACCTGGCGCGCCGCGATGGCCGGCCGCCCACCAGCGGGCCGCTGGCTCCGCCCGGGTGGGGACACGGCGAAATAACAGGCATAGCCACGCGTGACGGTACGCCTTGGGACGTCTGGCCAGCAACCGGCGTCTCCCGGTTGCCCCAGGGTCGGGCCGCCAGCTCCGCCGGGAAATTCGGACCTTCCTCGGCACGGCTCGCGACCGGCGATGACCACCCTCGGCCGCTCCGGACGGCAGGGGACGGCCCGCCCACGGAAGCCCCACAAGGCCGGTCAGCCCTGGTTGTTTCCCGCCCTCACCGGCGGGCGGAAATGCGCCTATGATCGCGGCGACAGGAGGACCGCAGGTCCTCAGGGGAGGTGAAATGTCCACTGAAAGTACGCGAAGAGTGGTCGAGGCATACCTCGGTGACCACGGGCTGGATGCCCTTGCCGATGACGTCCGGTACACCGTGATGGGCTCGGGCCGGGTGGCGCGCGGGAAGGCGGAGGTCGCCGCCCTCCTCGAGTACTTCTACCACCGCGCCTTCGAGGCCACCGCCCGTGGGCGGAGTCTTGTGGTGGGCGATACTCAGGCGGTCTTCGAGGGCGATTTCGAGGGTCGGCATGTCGGCGAGTTCGAGGGGATTCCCGCCACCATGAAAACCGTGAGTGTCCCCCTCTGCGTCGTCTACGACATCGCGGGCGACCGGATTCTGGCGGCTCGGATCTACTTCGAGATGGACGCGCTGCGGAACCAGCTCGGAGGCTGAGGGGCCTCCCCGTCTAACCTGGCAGCGGCTCGAAGCGGGCCTGGAAGAAACGCAGGTACCTCGGCTCGTGCGTCATCCTCAAACCGCGCGCCGAACTTGCCGCGCTGTAGACCGCCTCCACCGCCTCCGCCACCACGTCCATGTGGGCCTGGGTGTACACCCGGCGGGGGATGGTCAGCCGGGTCAGCTCCAGCTTGGGCCGGCGGTGATCCCCGGTCTTGGGGTCCCGCCCCGCGGACACGATCCCCCGCTCCATGCTGCGGATCCCGGAGTCGAGGTAGAGTTCCGCTGCCAGGGTCTGGGCCGGGAAGGCGTCCTGGGGAAGGTGCGGGTAGAAGCGCTTGGCGTCGAGGAAGATGCCGTGGCCGCCCACCGGATGGACGAACGGCACTCCGGCCCCGTCCAGCAGCTCTCCCAGATAGCGGACCTGCCCGACCCTGGCCCGGATGTGCTCCTCCTGAACCGACTCCCGGATGCCCACGGCGACCGCGGCCATGTCGCGACCGGCCAGTCCGCCGTAGGTGTGCAGACCCTCGAAGACGATCACCAGGTTGCGAATCTCCTCGAAGAGCTGCTCGTCGTTCACCGCCAACCAGCCGCCGATGTTGACCAGGGCGTCCTTCTTGGCCGACATCCAGGCGCCGTCCACCAGGGAGCAGAACTCCTGGACGATGGAGGCGATGGTGCGCTCCCCGTAGCCCGGCTCCCTCTCCTGGATGAAAAGGGCGTTCTCCACCAGCCGGGTGGCGTCCAGGTAGATCGGAACCCCGTTCCGCTGACAGAGATCGCGGACCTCCCGCAGATTGGCCATGGAGACTGGCTGCCCGCCGGCCATGTTCACGGTCGCGGCCAGGCTGAGGAAGGCGACCTCGGTTCCTCCCCGGCGACCGATCACCTCCGCCAGCTTCCCCAGGTCGACGTTGCCCTTGAAAGGATGGAGGCTCTCCGGGTCATGGGCCTCGTCGATGATCACGTCCACGAAGACCCCGCCAGCGCGCTCCTCGTGATCGCGTGTGGTGGTGAAGTACATGTTCCCAGGGACGAACTGGCCCGGGCGGATGGCGCACTGGCTGAGCAGGTGCTCGGCTCCCCGCCCCTGGTGGGTGGGGACGATGTGGGCAAACCCGTACGTCTCCCGGATGGCGTCCTCGAACTCGTAGAAGTTGCGGGACCCCGCGTACGCCTCGTCCCCCAGCATCAGAGCCGCCCACTGCCGGTCGCTCATGGCGTTGGTGCCGGAGTCCGTGAGCAGGTCGATGTACACGTCCTCGGAGCGCAGCAGGAAGGTGTTGTAACCCGCCTCCTCCAGGGCCGACTGCCGGTGCTCTCGAGTGGTGATGGTCAGAGGCTCGACCATCTTGATCTTCCAGGGCTCGGCCCAGGAGCGGCGGCGCAGCTGCTGTCCGGTGGTGGCGGGGAGGTGGGTGGTGCTCATGGTGGCATGCTAGCAGACCGCATTTTGGTATATTTCCTTACCAACGCGGTCTCATTTTGAGCACCGACCGGGTACCCTCATGGGCATGAAGGCCATCGCCATCGGACCGGTTCGCACCAGGCGCAGCTTCGAGGAGGCTGTCTCCCAGATCGCCGAGGCGATTCGCGCCGGGGACTTCGGCGTCGGTGACCGCCTTCCCTCCGAGAGGATCCTCGCGACCACCATGGAGATCTCGAGACCCACGCTCAGGGAGGCCTTGCGCGTCCTGCGCGAGGCCGGGGTTCTGGCTCCCCGTGAGGGAGCGCTCACGGTTGTCTCGGAGAAGATCCCCCTGGGGGTGCTGGAACGGCGTTCCGAACTGCGCATCGGGGAGGTGGCGCAGGTCCTGGAGGCGAGGCGGCTGCTCGAGCCGAGGGTGGCCCAGCTGGCCGGCATGTACGCCACCGAGGAGGACCTGGCGACCCTGGCGGAGATCCTGGAGCGTCAGCGGGCGGCCGCCGGCGACCGGGAGCGGGTCAGGCTCCTGGACACCCGGTTCCACCTGGCGATCGCCCGGGCGACCCGCAACCATGTGGTGGTGGACCTCACGCGTTCCCTCCTCCGCCGGGTGGAGATCGCGCGGGACATGGCGCTCCGGACCCCGGTCGAGCCTCGCAGGGTGATCGAGATGCATGAGCGGACCCTCCGGGCCATCGCCGCCGGCGAGCCCCAGGAGATAGATCTGGCGATGGACGAGCACCTCGCCTATCTCGAGGTGATCTGGGAGCGCGAGTCGGGCAGGCCCCGGCTGCGCCGGCCACCAGACTTCCTCATCTCCAAGGCGGCGGCGGAGCCAGGCTGAGCGGCTGGCGGAGTCAGGAGTCGAAGCCGATTCCGAGCCGGTCGAGGGCGCCGAGGAGCAATCCCCGCCGCCCGGTGCGGTCGGCGGCGGACATCGCCCCCTGGACCGCGGCCAGGGTCGGCCAGCGCAACGGCTCGGGAGGGAACGGGAACGGTGGTTGGCGGACCAGGCGCAAGCGCAGCAAGGGAGAGGTGGGCTCCAAGAGACGGGCTGCCAGCACGCCGCCGGCGAACCGGGTCGCCGCCACCCCCAGACCGGTGTAGCCCAGCGCGTAGACCACCCGCCCCCCCAGCGCCGACCCGAAGGTGCAGGTAAAGCGGGAGGTGGAGGCGATGGCCCCTCCCCAGCGGTGGGTGAAGGCCAGATCACCGAGGTCGGGGAACATCTGCCGGAACTGCTCCAAGAGGCGGGTGTAGGTCTTGGGGCGGTGGTCGAACTGCGGCCCCACCGCCCCCCCGAAGTGGTAGATGGCGTCGTAGCCGCCCCAGAGGATCCGATCGTCCGCGGTGAGCCGGAAGTAGTGGAAGTGATTGCTGTGCTCCGCGGCTCCCTCCCGTCCCCCCCAGCCGATCCGTTCGCGCTGCTCCCGGCTCAGCGGCTCGGACACCAGGACGTAGTCGTACACCGGCACGAACCGGGTGCGCAGCCGCGGGAAAAGCCGGCCGCTGTAGGCGTTGGTGGCCAGGACCACGCGCCGGGCCCAGGCCACCCCCCGTGGGGTCACCACCTCGACCCCTCCGGCAACGGGCCGCAGCCGCAAGACCGGGGTGCGTTCCCAAACCCGGGCGCCCAGCTCCTCCGCCACCCGGCGGAGGCCCCGGGCCAGCCGGGCCGGGTTGAGCAGGGCCGGCACAGGGTCGTAGAGCGCCGCCAGCACCCGGGGTGAGTTCAGCCGGGCGCGCGCCGCCTCCCCGTGCAGCAGCCGCAGCTCCGGCTGCCGCGGCGAGCGCTCCCGAAGCTCCTCCTGAAGCTCATCCACCTGCCAGGGGGTGGTGGCCAGCTCCAGGACCCCGGGGCGCTCCAGGTCACAGGAGATCCGGTGGCGCGCCACGAAGTCCAGCAGGCCCTCGTAGTTCTCCCTGCCGAGCCTCTCCAACTCCTCGATCTCGTCGGGGAAGTGACGGACACCATTGGCGTACCCGTGCGTGAGGCTGGGCTCGCAGAACCCGCCGTTGCGCCCACTGGCGCCGTAGCCCACCACCTCCTGCTCCAGCACGCATATCTCCAGCCGCGGATCGCGCTGCTTGAGAGCGATGGCGGTCCACAGGCCGGTGAAGCCGCCACCCACCACCGCGACATCCGCTGGGATCCGGCCCTCGAGCGGCGGGGCCGGGAGGTAGTCGTCCTGAGTGAGCCAGAAGCTCGGTCCCCGGTCACCGTCCCAGTCCTGACCCGCCATCGCACCTCCCATTGATCCGCGCCCCAGAGTACTTGGGCTAGGAGATTGGCTGCCCGTCCCGGGGGCTCTCGCCCGCCGGGCCCGCTCCACCGCCACGCGGAAGGCGGGCCGTGACCACGGTGCCCTGGCCCGGTCCCCCGCGGATCTCCAACCGGCCGCCTCGGAATTCGGCGCGTTCCTCCATGCCCAGGATCCCCAGGCCGTAGGTGGCCGCCTTGGGGTCGAAGCCCCGACCGTCGTCACGGACCCGCACCAGTGCCGACTCTGGCAGCACCTCGACACTGACCTCGGCACCGTGGGCCTCCGCGTGGCGCTCCACGTTGTTGAGCGCCTCCTGAACGATGCGGAAGACCGTCGTGCTCAGCTCCGGGTCCAGCTCGGAGATCGGTCCGCGCAGGTGGAGCCCGGCCTCCACCCCAGAGCGTGCGGAGAACTCCTGGGTGAGCTGGCGCAGCGCCGGCCCCAGGCCGAGGTCGTCGAGCCCGGACGGGCGCAGTCCCTGCGCCATGTGGCGGAGCTCGTCGATCACCGTGGCCAGCACCTTTCGAGAGGCCCCCAGGTGCTCACGAACCTCGCCGGCGAGGCCCTCGGACTCGGTCAAGAAGTCGAGTCGGCGAAGCAGGTAGATCAGTGCCTGGAGGGGCTCGTCGTGCAGGTCCTGGGCCATCTTGCGCCGCTCCTCCTCCTGGGCCCGGAGCAGCTGGGAGGCGTAGGCCTCAGTCCGGCGCTGCCGCTCCTGGTCCTCCGTGAGGTCGTGGAGGATCACCTGGAGGAGTGGCTCCCCACCGCGCTCGGTCACCAGCGTGGAGAGCGGCTGGAGCGAGCGGATGACCCCCTGGGGGTCGGCCACCGAAACCATCCTCGGGGGCACCTGGTCCAGCAGGCCCCGCGCGGCGGCCGGGTCCAGCAGGGACTCCAGCGGCCGCCCGGAGACGCCCTGTCCAAACAGCTCCTCGGCCGCCGGGTTCGCCTCTCGGACCAGCTGGTCGGCCCCCACCACCAGGGTCGGGGCGGAGCTGGCCTCGAAGAGCGCGCGGTACCGCGCCTCGGCGGCGCTGTGAGCCTGGACCGCCTGGGCGGCGCGCAGCCGCGCCACCACCTCGCGATCCACCCGCTGTCCGACGGCGATGGCCCCTGCCGCGGCGAGCAGGAGCAGCGTCCCGTTGACCCACCTTGACTCTGCACCCGGCGCCAGCACCAGGTTGGGGACCATGAGTAGGACTCCCCAGGCAGCGGTGGCGCCTGCTCCTCCGAGACCGAAGCTGAGTGCCGCGTAGACGACTGGGACCACGATCAGCCCGCTGAGCACCGAGACAGGGATCCCCAGCGGGAGCTGGCTCCGGGCAAGGTTGAGGGTCAGTTGGCCCAGGACCACCACAAGGATCAGCAGCTGCACCACCCAGAATCGCCCGTCGCGCCAGGGTGGATGGGTCAGCCCCCGGATGACCTCGGTCCGCGAGGGTATCGAGCCGTCGACGGCCACCTGCTCATCATGGCGTCCGGGCGGGCTCTGCGGCGCGCCGCTCTACCTCTCAGGAGCTGGATCTCTTCGCGGCGAGATCGCTGCTATCCTCGGGATGGGAGTGCATGGGTCCAGGTGGGCCCCTCGATCTTCAAAATCGATGGGGGGCGCCTCAGGCGTCCTCGGAGGGATCGTTCCCCTCGCCTCCCGCCACTCGCCCCAGCCGCTTCATCCCAGCAAGCAGACGACCTCGCGTGGGGTCCCACGGCCGCTGGGCCGCCGGCGACTCCCGCGCCCCGCCGGGCCAAACAGCGAGCCGCGCGGCCGGCGCGGAGTAGGATCGCTGGATGGCTCGGCACCCGGTCGGTGCCGCCGCTGGAGTTGAGTCGCGCTTCGGGCCGCTGCCAGGTGAGATCAAGGTGCGCTCGCAATCGGACATAGTGGGGACCGGGGGTCCCCGGCCTCCCGCCGTCGGACGGCTGCTTCAGCACCCGGACGTCGCGGTCCTTGCCGCGCGCCACGGGAGGAAGGCCACGACCGCCGCGGTCCAGGCCGCGGTGGCGGAGGCCCGGGCGGGCCGCCTGGACCCCGGGGACGAGCCGGGGCTGGCCGGGCGCGTCGCCCAGCTCCTGGACGGCTCTCCGCGCCAGCTCCGACGGGTCATCAATGGGACCGGAGTCGTCATCCACACCAACCTCGGCCGCGCCCCGCTGGCCGCGCGCGCGGCCGCGCGCGCGGCTGACCTCGCCTCGGGGTACACCAACCTGGAGCTGGACCTTCAGACCGGCCGGCGCGGGGACCGCCACTCGCTTCTCACCGACACCCTCCGCCGGCTGACGGGGGTGGAGGCGGCGATGGTGGTCAACAACGGGGCCGCGGCGGTGCTTCTGGCGCTGACGGCGCTCTGCCGGGGGCGGGAGGTCCTGGTCTCTCGGGGTGAGGCCATCGAGATCGGAGGGGGCTTCCGGATTCCCGACATCCTCCGCCTCTCCGGCGCCAAGCTGGTGGAGGTGGGGACCACCAACCGCACGCGGGTGTCGGACTATGAGCAGGCCTGCACCCCCCGGACCGCGGCCTTCCTCCGGGTCCATCAGTCCAACTTCCGGATTACCGGCTTCACCGAACGCCCGCGCCTCCCCGAGCTGGCGGCTGCGGCCCACCAGAGGGGACTGCACCTTCTGGAGGACGTCGGGAGTGGCCTCCTTCCACCTGCCCCCTTCGGGGCCGCGAACGAGGCACGGCTGGGCAGGAGCTGGGCGGACGGGGCGGACCTCATCTTCTGCAGCGGCGACAAGCTCTTGGGAGCCAGCCAGGCGGGGCTGGTGCTGGGGCGGTCGGAGCTGGTGGAAAAGCTGCGCCGCCACCCCCTGGCGCGAGCGCTTCGCCCCGACAAGCTCCAGCTGGCGGCGCTCGAGGAGACCCTGCGCTGCATCGATGAGCCCGGCGGTCTGGATCAGGTTCCGGTCTGGGCGATGCTCCGTGCGGATCCTCGGAGGCTGCGGCGGAGGTCGGAGCGCTGGGCCGACCAGCTCCGCGGGATTGGCCTTGCGGCCGAGGTGGCGGCCACCGAGGGCGCCGTAGGGGGAGGCACCACCCCAGGGGACCCGCTTCCGTCCTTCGGCATCCACATCGCCTGCCCCCGGCCCGGGGCGGTCCGGCGGCGGCTTCTGGCGGCCGAGACCGCGGTGCTCTGCCTGGAGCGCCCGGGCGGGATCGTCATCGACGCGCGCTGCGTCCTCCCCGGAGAGGATGAGCCGTTGATCGCCGCTCTGGCGGCGGTCCTGGGGGTCCCCTCGTGACCGAGCTCACCGTGGGGACCGCCGGGCACATCGACCACGGCAAGACCGCGCTGGTGCGGGCGCTCACCGGGGTGGACTGCGATCGACTTCCTGAAGAGCGGTCCCGGGGGATGACCATCGAGCTGGGGTTCGCCCCCCTTCGCCTGCCCTCGGGCCGGGAGGTCTCGGTGGTGGATGTGCCTGGCCATGAGCGATTCCTGCGCACCATGGCCGTGGGGGCCCGCTCCATCGATCTGGCCGTCCTTTGCGTGGCCGCGGATGACGGTGTGATGCCCCAGACCCGGGAGCACGCGGCGGTGCTGCGCCTGCTGCGGGTCCGCTCCGCCCTGGTCGCGGTCACCAAACAGGACACCGCCCCAGGGGGTGCCGAGGCTGTTGGCCGAAGTGCCCTCGAGCTGCTGCGTCAGGCTGGGGTCGCCGCGACCCGGGTGGTGCTGACCAGCTCTGTGACCGGCACGGGCCTCCCGGAGCTGGCCGCCGCCATCGAAGAGGAGCTGGCGGCGATCGCCGCCCCCCTGGACCGCGGCATCCCCCGGCTCCACGTCGATCGGAGCTTCTCCCGCCCTGGGGTGGGCACGGTGGTGACCGGGGTCCTCATGGACGGTCGGCTCACACCCGGCCAGCAGGTGGAGGTCTTCCCCTCCGGGGCCCGGGGCCGGATCCTGGAGCTGCAGCGCAGGGGCCGGGCGGTCGATGCGGTGGAGCCCGGGGGACGGCTGGCCGCCTCCCTGCGGGGGGTGCCGGCGGAGCTGGCCCCCCGCGGGAGCGTGCTCGGCCGCCCCGGGGACGCCAGCGGCACCACCCTTGTGGATTGCCTCCTCGAGGCGCCCGAGGTGGGGGCTGCCGGTCTGCGCCAGGGGGCCCAGGTGGAGCTCCTCTGCGGCACCGCCACCAGCCGCGGGAGGGTTTGGCTGGCCGGGGAGGATCAACTGGTGACGGGCAGCCGGGGCTTCGCACAGCTCCTGCTCGAGTCGCCCCTCTGGGCGATCCCGGGTGACCGGATCATCCTGAGGGGACAGGGACCGGTGTCGGTGCTCGCAGGCGGCGTGGTCCTGGACGCCCACCCGCGTCGGCACCGGCGCTGGGCGGATGCCCCGTTGGACCAGTGGGCGGCCCGGGCGAGGGCGCTCCAGCACCAGCCGGCCCTCGGCACGCTCGCGGTCCTGGAGGCCGGCTGGGCCCCGGCGGGGTTGTCCGCCGCCGAGGTGGGCAGGCGGGTAGGCTGCTCCCCGGAGATCGTCTCAGCCGCACTGCAGGGGGCCGAGGAGGGCGGGCGGTTGGCCCGATTGGGGCCGGTCCACATCGAATCGGGTAGGGTGGCCGAGCTCCGCGCGCAGGCCGTGGCCCGGGTGTCTTCCTACCAGCGGCTCCACCCCCTGGAGCCGGGCATGCCCCGACGCCAGCTCCTGGCGGAGCTCGGCTTGCAGCGCCCGGCGGTAGGGGACGCCCTGCTATCCGAACTCGCCGCCGAGGGACGGCTGGAGCAGCGCGGGGGAACGGTGGCCGAGTCGGGAAGCCACCCTCCCGGTCGGACCCCCCAGGTGGAGAGGGTGTCCCAGCTACTACGGTCCGCGGGCAGGCTGCCCCCGGGGCCCGGGGAACTTCGCGCCGCCGGGCTCACCCGCCAGGTTGAGGGTTATCTGGTGCAGAGCGGGGAGGCGGCTCGTCTTCCGGGAGGCGGTCTGATCTCTGCACCCGCTCTGGAGGAGATGGAGTCGGAGATCGAGGCGGAGCTGCGCCGCTCTCCCTCCGGCCTCACCGTCGCTCAGCTTCGGGACCGGGTCGGCACCAGCCGCAGGATCCTGCTCCCGGTCTTGGAGCGACTGGAGGCCGGCGGGGAGTTCACCCGCAGCGGAGACCTGCACCTCTGGCGCCCGGAGCGCTCCCGGGAGCTGCAGTGCGGCTGACCGAGCTCAGCAGCCAGGGCGGGTGCTCCGCCAAGATCGGGCAGGAGGATCTGGCCGCGGTGTTCTCCGGACTCTTGGCCCCGGTGGCGGGGCCCCTCTTGGTGTCCGCCGAGGGCATGGACGACGCCGCGGTCTACCAGGTGAGCGAGGAGCTGGCCCTGGTGGCGACCACCGACTTCTTCCCGCCCCCGGTGGACGACCCACGGGACTACGGGGCCATCGCCACCGCCAATGCGCTCTCCGACGTGTACGCCATGGGGGGGACCCCCCTGTTGCTTCTCAACCTGGTGGGTTTTGACCTGGCCGCCCTGGGCGGAGGCATTCTCCGGGAGATTCTGGAGGGAGGTGCGGAGGTGGCCCGCGAGGCGGGCTGCGCCGTGGCCGGCGGACATTCGATCCGCACCTCTGAGCCGATCTTCGGCTGCGCCGTGGTGGGCGCGGTGCACCCCGGCAGGGTGGTCATCAACTCCTCGGCTCGTCCCGGGGACCGGCTGCTGCTGACCAAGCCCCTGGGTACCGGGGTGGTGCTGAACGCCCACAAGCAGCAGCGCGTGGCCGCGGAGACCCTGGCGGAGGCGGTTTCGGTGATGCGCCGGCTGAACCGGGCCGCGGCCGCGGCGATGGTGCAGGGCCGGGCCAGTGCGGCCACCGACGTCACCGGATTCGGCCTTCTGGGGCACGCGCACAACCTTGCCAGGGCCTCCGGGGTGGTGGTGCGCGTGGTGGCAGAGAGATTGCCGATCATCCCCGGCGTCCCCGAGCTCATCCGCGAGGGCCTGGTTCCCGGCGGCAGCCGACGCAATCTGGAGCTCGCCCGCTCCCGCTGCCGGCTCGGACCCGAGGTTGACCCGATGCTCCTCCAGCTGGCCTGCGACGCTCAGACCAGCGGGGGCCTCTTGATCGCCGCCCCATCTCCCGGCGCGGACCACATCCTCTCCGCCGGGGTGGGAGCGGTCGAGGTGGGGGAGGTGCTGCCCGGCCGGGACCGGCAGCCGCCCGTCGAGCTGGTCTAGGCCGCGCGCCGCGAGCTGGCGCGCAGCAGCCGCAGGGTGGCCGCCGCCCGGCGGCGGTTGGCCGCGGGGGTCCCGGACCGCCGACGAGAGCTATCGGTCACGCCGCGCAGCTCGCGGGTGCGGTCCTCGACCATCAGGCGCAACAGAAGCGGGTTCATCATCGTATCTCCTCAGAACTCTTATTGCGATTTCGCTGATATGAGTATATCATCTCCTAAACACCAATGAAATGAACTTTGACAGTTACGCGGATCTTGGAGTCGCGGCTGCGGCCGAGCTGGTGAACCACCTGACCGAGGGCTGGGCGCAGGGAGCGTTGCGACCGCTGCCGCAGTCCGGCCCTCAGCGGGCGCGGCTGGCCGCGGCCACCGAGGCCGCGATCTGGGGCCGGGGATCGGCGCTCGGCGGCCCAGAAGCCGAGGAGCTGATCCTTCTGGCCGAGAGGCTCCGGGCGGTGTTCGCCAGCCTGGCCGCGGGTGACGCCGACCGCACCGCTCACCTCGTCAACTCGCTGCTGCGGGAATATCGCGCCGCACCTCAGCTGGCGACGCATGACGGCGAGCCCTGGCACCTTCACTTCCACAGCCAGGACCGGGAGGTGGGCCGGGTCGAAGCCCGGGGCGCGACCTGCGCCGTGGCCCTGGCCACGGTGATCGGGTCCGGGTGGTCCAGCCGGCTGGGAACATGTGCCGCCGAGCGCTGCGACCTGGTTTTCGTGGACACCTCGCGCAACGGAAGCCGACGGTTCTGCTCCTTGCGGTGCCTCAACCGGGACAAGGTGGCGCGCTTCCGCAGCCGCCACCCGGACGGCGCCTTGGGCGAGGGCCAGCTGCCCGGCTCCCCGCTGTCCCACTGATCGGAGCGCGGTTGACCGTGCCCCCCACAGCGGACTAGGTTGAGCCGGTGGAGTGGTCGGCGTATGGGGAGTACCTGGCGCTCGCCGCAGTCCTGGTCCTGGTCCCCGGCCCGGACTTCGCCGTGGTGACCCGGAACGCGCTGCTGGGAGGCGCCCGCCGCGGGCGCTCCGCCGCCCTGGGGATCAGCAGCGCCGATGCCATCCAGGGGACGCTGGCCGCCGCCGGGCTCAGCGTGGTGATCCTCAGGGCGCAGCCGCTCTTCCAGACCATCCGCTGGGTCGGCGTTGTCTATCTCGCCTACCTGGGGCTCCAGGCCATACGCGCGGTCCTGCAACCGTCGGACTCGGCCGAGGACGGCGGGGCGGCCGCCATCCGGGCCGTCCGGAGCGGCTGGCGTCAGGGCTTCCTCTCGAACATCACCAATCCCAAGGTGCTGGTCTTCTACCTGGCCGTGCTGCCGCAGTTCCTGCACCCTGGCTCGGGGGTGGGCTGGGTGCTGGCTTTCGCCTGGAGCCACGCCCTGCTCTCATTGGTGTACCTTCTGGCCGTCTCGACCGGCATCGCCCGCCTGCGGCCGCTGCTCCAGCGCCCCCGGATGCGCCAGGCGCTGCACGCCGGCACCGGTGCCGCTCTGCTCGGGTTCAGCGCTCTGTTGGCTTCCGAGCGCTTCTGACCCGGCCAAGCCTGACCGCTTGTCCCCACCACGGGCTCGATGCCGCCGCCGGGCTTCGGGCGGGATGCACCTCGCTCAGACCTGGCCGGCCCCGCACCCGGGGGCCCTTCTCCGCGAAAACTCTTCTATACTCCAGAGCAGTTTTCCGATCTGGAGGTGCCTCCCATGGCCGCACTCACCCGTCTGACCACTCCCTTGGTGCGTCGCGGTGGAGAGCTTCGGCCGGCGAGCTGGGATGAGGCCCTGGACCGCGCGGCGGCGGCTCTCGCCGCAGCCCGCGAGTCGGATAGCACCCGCTCCTTCGGCATGTTCAGCTGCTCCAAGGCCACCAACGAAGTCAACTACTTGGCTCAGAAGTTCGTGCGAGCAGTACTGGGCAGCAACAACATCGACAGCTGCAATCGAACGTGACACGCCCCTAGCGTCGCCGGTCTGGCGGCAGTGTTCGGGGCTGGGGGTGGGACCAGCTCCTACCTCGAAGCCGAGGAAGCCGACGTCATCGTTCTCTGGGGCTCCAACGCTCGAGAGGCGCACCCCATCTACTTCCATCACGTTCTACGGGGTCTTCGCAATGGCGCGAAGTTCTATGTGGTCGATCCCCGCCGGACCACTTCGGCCCAGTGGGCCGACCTCTGGCTGGGTCTCGATGTCGGCTCCGACATATGCCTGGCCAACGCCATCGGACGGGAGATCATCCACGCAGGCTTGGTGAACCATGAGTTTGTTTCCCGGGCCACTGCCAACTTCGACGCCTACGTCGAGGCGGTCGAACCCTACACCCTTGAGCGGGCGGAGCGGGAGACGTTGGTGCCGGCCCAGGCAATCTCGGAGTTGGCACACGCCTATGCGCAGGCGGATCGCGCCCAGCTCTGCTGGACCCTGGGCATCACCGAACACCACAACGCGACCGACAACGTCTTCGCCCTGATCAATCTCGCCCTGCTAACCGGCCATGTCGGCCGCTGGGGATCCGGTCTCGTGCCGCTCCGGGGCCAGAACAACGTCCAGGGCGGCGGAGACATGGGCGCTCTCCCCAACAAATTGCCAGGCTTTCAGGATGTGGTCACCAATCTGGACGCCAGGGAACGTTTCGAGCGCACCTGGGGAGTCCCGATTCCGGCCCAGGCGGGCTGGCACCTCTCGCTGATGTTCGAAGCGATGGAGCGCAAGGAACTCACCACCGCCTACATCCTGGGCGAGAACCCGCTCCGTTCCGAGGCCGACACCGACAGGGCCGAGCGGCTCCTGGGTGGCCTCGAGCACCTTGTGGTCCAGGACATCTTCCTCACCGACACGGCTCGGCTGGCGGAGGTGGTCCTGCCCGGAACTGCCAGCTGGTGCGAGGCGGAAGGCACTGTGACCTCGAGCGAGAGACGGGTACAGCGCGTCCGCCGGGCCCTGGAGCCGCCCGAGGGGGCCAGAGACGACATCGAGATCATCTGCGAGCTGGCGAGGCGTCTGGGCACCGACTGGGGCCATCCCACTGCCCAGGAGGTGTGGGACGAGCTGCGGTCTCTCTCGCCGATCCATGCTGGTATGAGCTACCCCCGCCTGGAACAGCTGGGGGGCTTGCAGTGGCCGTGCAGGGACGAGTCCGACCCTGGTTCACCGTTCCTTCATGGCCGGCTCTGGGAAGAGGACCCAGAGCTCAGGGGGCCCGCGGCCCCCTTCACCCCAGTCGTGGCGGAGGGGCCGCTGGATTCTCTGAACGAGGAATACCCCATACGGCTCACCACCGGGCGGCGGCTGGACTCGTTCAACACTGGGGTGCAGTCGTCCCACTACCAAACCCCGATCCGCCGGCCGGAGGCGTTGAACCTGTCTCCCGAGGACATGGCTCGGCTGGGCCTTCAAGACGGGGATCTGGTCCGGGTTGCCTCCCGGCGCGGCAGTGTCCGGGCGCCGGTGCAGACCGATGCGGGACTCCGGCCGGGCCTCGCCTTTATGACCCTGCACTTCCCCGAGCAGGTGGCCACCAACCGTCTCACCCTGGACGCCTGGGATCCGCTCTCCGGGACCGCGGAGTTCAAGGCGACTGCGATCCGCGTGGAGCCCGTGTCACCCGCCCCACCGTTAGACGCCCTGCAGCCGGTCCGGAGCACCTCCTGATGGATCTCAGGCTTGGCCTGGCTGGCCCGCCCACCGATGGCGAGAAGGCGGCCGTCGACTCCGTGCTTGGAGACCCGGAATCGGGTTGGGACGGGGGGACCAGGACGCAGAGGGATGGGCATATGGCCGTGGGCGGACATCAGGCACGGGGGCGGCGTCACCTGCTGCTGCCGGCGCTGGAGAGCCTCCAAGAGCGGACAGGGTGGGTGAGTCCCTCCGGCCTCGACTACCTCTGCACACGTCTCTCAGTTCCCCCGGCCGAAGCCTATGGTGTCGCCGCTTTCTACTCCCTGCTCCGGACCGATCCCAGCCCGCCGACGGTTGTCCACGTCTGCGACGACGTCGTCTGTCTGTCCCAGGGTGCGGAAGACCTCTGCCGGGAGATGGAGGCTCGGTTCGGCGCGGAGGGCCGCCTCGACCCCGAGACGGGGGTCGGCTGGACGCGCAGCCCCTGCCTGGGGCGCTGCGAGCAGGGGTCCGCGGCGCTTCTTCAGAGGTCCTCCGGACCCAACGGACGCACCAGCCTTGCCCCGGCATCCGCCGATGCGATCGCTGCGCTGCTGGGCGGGACCGACCCCGAGTGGCTGCCAGCCGCGCCGGTGCGCACGCCACCTGAACAGCGCCGGCTTCTGCGTCGCGTGGGGCGGGTGAACCCAGCCTCGCTCGACTCATACCGTGCCTGGGGCGGGTATCAGGCGCTCCGGGCGGCTCTCCGAATGGGGCCGTCTGCGGTGGTGGAGGAGCTGAAGCGGGCGCGGCTGATGGGGCGGGGAGGTGCGGCCTTTCCGACCGGCGCCAAGTGGGAGGCCGTCGCCGCCAATCCGCTGCGGCCCCATTTCTTCGTGTGCAACGCCGATGAGTCGGAGCCGGGCACCTTCAAGGATCGGGTCCTTCTCGAGCAGGACCCGTTTGCGGTCCTCGAGGCCCTGACCATCGCCGGGCTGGCCACTGGTTCGGAGCGTGGCTATGTCTACATACGGGGCGAGTACCCGGAGGCCGCGGCGGGGGTGGCCCGGGCGGTTGCCGAGGCACGACGACACGGCTTCCTCGGGCCTTCGGTGATGGGCAGCGACTTCAACTTCGAGGTGGAAGTCCGGGAGGGTGCCGGTGCCTACATCGCCGGGGAGGAGACCGCGCTCTTCAATTCCATCGAGGGCAAGCGACCTGAGCCCCGCAACAAGCCCCCGTTCCCGACCCAGGCTGGCCTCTTCGGGCGGCCCACCGGGATCAACAACGTGGAGACGCTGGTCAACGTCCTGGAGATCCTGACCGTGGGGGGCGAAGGGTACGCCCAGCTGGGCACCTCAGGCTCGACAGGCACCCGGCTCTTCTGCGTTTCGGGATGTGTGCAGGCACCCGGTCTCTACGAGCTCGAGTTCGGCGCGACTCTGGCACAGCTTCTGGAGCTGGCCGGGGGTGTCCCGCCGGGGCGCTCCTTGCGAGCTGTCCTGTTGGGCGGGGCGGCCGGGTCCTTCGTGGGACCTCAGGACTTGGGAATCCGGCTCACCTTCGAGGACACCCGGGCCATCGGGGCCAGCCTGGGATCAGGGGTGGTGCTGGTGCTGGACGACACCGTCGATCTCGGGGCGATCCTGCGACGGCTCGCCAGGTTCTTCCGGGACGAGTCTTGCGGGCAGTGCGTTCCCTGCCGAGTCGGCACGGTACGGCAGGAGGAGCTCCTGGCGCGGTTATCCGCCGGCCGGACCATTGGTTCGGTGCAGGCGGAGCTGCAGCTCCTCAGGGAGATCGGGGCGGCGATGCGCGACTCCTCCATCTGCGGGCTGGGCCAGACGGCGGCGACGGCTATCGAGTCCGCGGTGCGTCTGGGATTGCTGGGCGGCCTGGAGGGCAGCGTGTGAACGGACACCGGGTAGCGCTGGCGGCTCCGAGGCGGCTTCTCACCCTGACCATCGACGGGAGGGAGGTGAAGGTGCCTGAGGGGTCGACGCTGCTGCAGGCCTGCAGGCAGGTGGGCATCGACACCCCGACCCTCTGCTATCTGGAGAACCTCACCCCGGTCAACGTCTGCCGTGTCTGTGTGGTGGAGCTTGAGGGTTCCCGGACCCTCGTGCCGGCGTGCTCTCGCAAGGCGGAGAACGGCATGGTGGTGAGTTCAGACTCTGAGCGAGTGAGGGCCAGTCGCAAGTTGGTCCTGGAGTTCCTCGCCTCCTCGGTGGACCTCTCCCTGTGCGCGCCGGAGGTGAGCGCCTGGATGAGTCGCTACGGAGCAGATCCGGCGCGCTTCGGCTCTCCCGAGCCTGGCAACGTGGACCGCGATCGGACCCGACCCGGTGAGCACAGTCCCGTCTCCCAGGATGGGGCCGCCACCGTGGCTCAGCCCCCCAAGCTGGACAATGACACATATGTGCGCGACTACTCGCGTTGCATCCTCTGCTACAAGTGCGTCGAGGCCTGCGGTTCCGACGCCCAGAACACCTTCGCCATCGCGGTCGCCGGGCGGGGATTCGAGGCCCGCATATCCACCGAGTTCGACGTGGGCCTTCCCGACTCCGCGTGCGTCTACTGCGGCAACTGCATCGGGGTCTGTCCGACCGGGGCCCTCATGTTCAAGTCCGAGTTCGAAATGCGCCAGGCTGGGACTTGGGCTCCCGAGCGCCAGTCCGTGACCACCACCATCTGTCCCTACTGTGGGGTGGGTTGCAACCTCGAGCTCCACGTGCAGGACAATTCGATCGTCAAGGTGACGTCACCCCTGGATCACGACGTCACCCTCGGCCACCTATGTGTAAAGGGCCGGTTCGGCTACCGCTTCGTGCAGAGCCGGGAATAGCGAGTTCGCCGGTGTCGCAGGCCGATTGCCTGCGGGGCCAGGTCCAGGTCGGCATCTCCGCTTTGAGGCTCAGGGCCATGCGATCCCACCTGTTCAGTCTGATCACAGGCGCCGGGGGCGGGAGCTTGCAGCCGATAGACTGACCTGCCAATGGGCATATCGCCGGGCGGGGCGCACCGCCTCCACTTCACCGAGGTCGGCCCGCGGGACGGGCTGCAGAACCTCGACCTCGATCTCCCCACCGACACCAAGCTGGCCCTGGTGGAGCGGCTGCTGGACGCCGACATCGACCTGGTCGAGGCCACCTCCATGGTCTCCCCCCGCTGGGTGCCCAAGATGGCCGACGCGGAGCAGCTGCTGAGCGCCCTGGTGGCCGCGCGGGGTCACGGGGTCCTGCGCCGCCTGCGAGTTCTGGTTCCCAACCAGCGCGGCTTGGAGCGCGCGCTGGCGGCCGGAGCGGTCCACGTCGTCGCCAACATCGGCGCCACTGAGGGCTTCAACCGCGCCAACCTCCGCCAGGGGGTGGAGGAGACCATGGCCGAGCTGGCGAGGATGGCCGAGCTCGCCCGGGCCCAGGGCTGCACCTTCGACGTTGGGATCAGCTGCTCCTTCGGCTGCCCGTTCGAGGGTCGGGTCGCCCCCGACCGGGTGGCCGAGCTGGCGGACCGACTCGCCGACCTGGGGGTCTCGGAGATCGGCATCGCCGACACCATCGGGGTCGCCGATCCCCGCCAGGTCAGCTCCCTCGTCGAGCAGCTGGCGCGCTCGGGGGTCGGCGCCGAGCAGCTCTCGCTTCATCTCCATGACACCCGGGGGATGGGTCTAGCCAACGCCCTGGCGGCCTACGAGTCCGGGATCAGGCGCTTCGAGGGCTCGGTGGGGGGAATCGGCGGCTGCCCCTTCGCTCCCCGCTCCACCGGCAACGTCTGCAGCGAGGACCTACTTCACATGCTGGTCCGCGTGGGCGCCGAGACCGATGTCGACCTGGAGGGGCTTTGCCAGGCGGCGACCTATCTCGAGGAGGTGCTGGATCGGCCGCTGCCCGGGCGGCTCTACCGCGCGGGGATCTGGGAGGGCGCGTCCTCTCCCGCCTGATCGGCCGCGGACCCACTGGCCGCTGGTGCCGCTGGGACTCCTGGTGATGGTTTCTCCAGCTCCAGGACGACGCAGAAGCCCACCACCATGACTTGGGCGGCCAGGAACACGAAGGCGAGGATCAGGAAGAAGAGGGCGAAGGTGGCGCCGTAGGCGGCGAACCCGTGGGCGAGGTGGAGATAGAGGGGGAAGGCGAGCGAGAGCAATTCGAAGAGGACCGAGCCGACCAGGGCCCCACGCAGGGTGGCCCGCATACCCGGGGCCCTCGCCGGCGCCAGCCGGTATACGAGTGAGAACAGGATCCACCCCACCCCTACCGCCGCCAGGGCCTGGAGGCCGGCCGCCGCTCCCGCACTTTGAAGTGGGCCCGGAAGGCCGGCCCCGGCGGGAAGTGCCGCCAGCAGGGTGGAGCTCAGGACCACCGGAGCCGCCAGGAGAGCCAGCGCTGCGGTGAGGGCGAGCCCGGTCACCTTCTGGGCCAGGAACCCCCGGGTATGGCCGCCAGAGAGGCCGGAGAAGGCTGTGTCCATGGCCGAGAAGAGCGAGGTCCCGGACCACACCAGGCCGACCCCGCCGACCACCGCGGTCCATCCGATATTCCGGTGAAAAGATTGCAGGGCGGACAGCACCGCCTGATCGCGGCCGCCCGGGAGCAGCTGGGCCACCGCCCTCGCCACCCGCTCTCCGGCCCCGGGATCCCGGTAGAGCTCTCCGGCCGCGGCAACCGCCAGCAGCACCAGGGGGAAGGTGGCGAAGAGCAGGTTCCAGGCGATCAGGGTGGCCTGGTTGGGGCCGTTTCGGTCGAGGTACCTGGAGGCAACCCGCAGGGGCAGGGTGCGGCGCAGCCTGTTCCAGATGACTCGCACCCAGCCAGGGTAGGACCTGCGCCGCGACCTGGCCGGTGGCGAGATCATCGACCCGGGCCACCTGCTACGCTCTGCAAACTCAGCCACCCGGGAGGACGATGAGCCAAGCCGCCCCTCTGGAGGTCTCCCAAGCACCGCTGGCCGTGCGGGTGCGCGACCTGCGCAAGTCGTACGGCGAGGTCCAGGCGGTGCGGGGCATCAGCCTGGAGATTCCCCGGGGGTGCGTGGCCGCCCTTCTCGGGCCCAACGGCGCCGGGAAGACCACGACGCTGGAGATCATCGAGGGCCTGCGCCGCGCCGACTCGGGGGAGGTGCAGGTGCTGGGGACCAGCCCGGAGCGCGCCCGCCGGAGGGTGGGTGTGCAGCTCCAGGAGTCCGCCCTCTACGAGGACCTGACCTGCAACGAGACCCTTCGCCTCTTCGGCCGCCTCTACGGGTACGAGGCGGACGCGACGGCGCTCCTGGAGCTGGTGGAGATGGGTGAGGTCGGGGACCGGCGGGCCACCAACCTCTCGGGTGGGCAGAAGCGTCGCCTGCAGATCGCCCTCACCCTGTGCAACGACCCCGAGCTGGTAGTGCTCGACGAACCGACCACCGGGCTGGATCCAATCGCCCGTCGCCAGACCTGGGCCATGATCAGGGCGCTGCACGAACAGGGGCGCACGGTTGTGCTCACCACCCACTACATCGAGGAGGCGGACCAGCTGGCGGAGATGGTCTGGATCATCGACCAGGGGCAGGTGGTGGCCCAGGGCAGCCCCTCAGAGCTGGTCGCCGAGCTGGGCGCCGCCGCCAACGTGAGTGTGGCGGCGGAGCAGGAGGCTCGGCTGGACCAGGTGACGGGGGTGGTGCGGGGGGAGTGGCGGGAGGGCCGCTGGGAGCTGCAGACCAGGGAGGTAGGCGGGGTGCTCCGGGAGATCGCCGATCGGGTCGGCGAGGAAGCCCTCCGCGACGTCTCCGTCCGCCCCCCGACTCTCGAGGACGTCTTCCTGCGGCGCACCGGGAGGCGCCTCGGCGAGGAGGGCTCGTGAGTCCCAAGTCCGGATTCGCCAGGGAGCTGGGGACGTCGCCCTGGATCGGGTTCTGGGCCCTCAGTGCGGCCAACGTGCGCGTCCTCTATCGCAACCGGCAGGTCCTGGTCTTCAACGTACTGGTGCCCCTTCTGCTCATCGTCATCTTTGGCGGCCTCTTCCAGCGCTCCCAGCTCAATGTGGATCTGGTGGGAGCGCAGCCCGAGCTCGCGGTCCTGAGAGCCGCCCTCCCCTCCAGCTCCTATGCCCTGCACGTGGTATCGCCGTCCACAGCGCGCAGCCAGGTGCTGAATGGGGGCGCCGAATTCGCGCTTGAGGTGGTGGGCGAGTCCCCGCCGCTCACCGTGCGGGTGCTGGAGAACTCGGCCAACGTCTCGGAGAACGGCTCCCTGACCGCCGCCGCCATGGGAGCGGTGGCCGCCCTGAACCAGTCCCTGCTGCACCGGGAGCCGGCTGTCCGGGGGCAGGTGGTGGGCCTCCACCCCCCGGGAGGCGCCAGCTCCGGCTCCCTGGCGCGCACCAACTACATCGAATTCCTCGCTCCGGGCGTGCTGGCCTACGCAGTCCTCAACGGCGGTCTCTCCGCGGGGCTCAGGCTGGTCGGGGATCGGGAGCGGGGAGTCCTCCGCCGGATCCGGGCCACCCCCCTGCCGATCTGGGCCTTCCTGCTGGCCAGCGTCGTGTCCCAGTTGGCCCTGGTGGCCATCCAGATCGCCGTACTGCTCGGGGTGGGACACGCCCTCTACGGGATCGGGCTCGGGCCCTCCCCGGGCCCGCTCCTCCTGCTCCTCCTGGTGGGCTCGCTCTGCTTCCTCGCCGGCGGCTTCCTGATCGCCGCCCTCTCCCGCCGGGAGCAGTCGGCGATCGTCATGTCAAACCTGGTGTCCCTGCCCCAGCTGTTCGTGGCCGGGGTCTTCTACCCGCTGGCCGGTTCCCCCCTCTGGCTGCAGAAGCTCTCGGAGGTCATGCCCCTCACCTACTTCAGCAATGGCTTAAGGGGGCTGATGGCCCAGGGCCAGGGACTCTCCGAGACCGCGGTGGATTTCTACGTTCTGGTGGGGGTGGGCATCGTGGTCCTCCTGGTCGCCGCTCGCACCTTCCGCTTCCAGCCCACCGGCGCGGGGGGCTGAGCTCAGGCGCAGGGCCCCACCACCTCCGCGTTGGCGAAGTTGCCAGTCTGCTCCAGGTCCAGGGTGAGGCTTGGGGTGAGCAGGTAGAGCCCGCTGTCGGTGGTGAGCCAGGTGCCGTGGGAGTCGGTGAAGGCCGAGGAGACCTCGAAGGGCTGAAGGCTGTCCAGCCCCGCGCCCGCCAGCAGGCGAGTGGCGGCGGTGGGGGAGGTGGCCACCTCCAGCGTGTTGGCCTGGGGACCCTCGACCAGCTCCACCGGCTGGCCGGCAGCGGTGACCCCTAGCAGGTTCACCGTGAGCCCCGGGGCGTACGACCAGGTGGATACGGTTCCGGACGTCAGGTCGTACCGCAGGATCTCGTCACCCGAGCCGCTCGCGGGTGGGTTCTGATCCTGTGGGTTGACCCCAGTTCCCCAGATCGCTCCCTGGGCGCTCAGGTACCAGGTCTCGTCGGTGGAGGGTGGGAGCACGGTGCTGATGCCGCCACCGGCGGCGCTCAGCCGGTAGAGGCCCTGCGGCTGGGCTCCGACCGTGCCCGCGGCGGTGAGATAGATCTCCTCGTTCACCCAGCCAACCACCTGGTACCCGACGCCAGCGGAGAGCGCGACGTCGGAGTCGCCAGCTGGGGTGACCAGGTGGACGGCGCCGGTGTCCTGGTCGACGTAGGCGTATTGGGTTCCGCCGGGGGACAGCTCCCCTGGCGTTGCCGGGAGCCAGCGGCCCAACGCCGGGTCCCAGCTCTCCTCGTCCTGGTCCCCCGACAGCACCGGGGGGGTGACCGTCTCCCATCCGCCACTGGGAGAGGTCGTGAGCGTGGTCGACGGTGCCAGCGCAACCTGCCCCTGGGGAAGCTGCATGAATCCCCCCTGCGGACTGCCTCCGCTGGGGTTGCTGGCCAGCCCCGAGCCGTACAGGGGCAGCCGGCAGCTCAGGCTGCCGACGGATGGGCTTGGGAGAGGCGATGGTGTGGCGGTGGCGCTGACCTGTGGGCTGGCCGTGGGCCGTGGCGAGACCTTGTGCGCCGCCGCCCCGCACCCCGCCAGCGCCACGGAAGCCAGACATGCGGCAGGCAGCCATGGTCCGCGCCGGCCGCTCAGGGGTCGTTGCCGCATCCGGCCCGAGACAGCTGTCCTTCTGCCCGATCTCACGTCCCCAAGGATAGGCAGACCCCGCCGGCACGCATTCGGCGGAGACTGCGCGGCCCGGGTCTCCGGTTGCTCTTGCGTGGCTCGGGTCCGGGAAAGTCACGCCTTGCGCGCCGGGGATGGTGCCTGAGTGGGAGGGCGCACCAAAAGCTCGCGCCGCCCACCGCTCAGCATCCCCCCTCCGGGACCCTGGCGTCTCGGGCCGCCCCGCGCGTGTCCGACGCCTCGCGGCGGTTGACGGACGCCCACTCGTCCCGTTTGCCCCGGAGCGGTGGCCGCGTGGCCGGGCAGATGCTTCTCCCGGACCGGTCGCAGGACAGGTCACAATCAGGATAGGGTCGGCGAGGCGGCTCAGCGTTCCGGCGGACCAGCTGGGGGAGGGGACGAGGTGGTGGTGTGCGTACCGGTGACTGAGGAAGGCGCCGTCGACCACAGCTGGGGAAGGGCCCGGCGGGTGGCGGTGGCTGGAGTGGCCGATGGGCGGGTCGTCTCCTGGGAGGAGTTCGACGTGGGCTGGGACGCGCTCCACGACTCTGGCGGGGAGGGGGGGCACCACGCCCGGCTGGCCCGGTTCCTGCTGGACCACCACGTCGAGGCGGTCGCCGCCGACCATATGGGGGTGCCGATGGAGCACATGCTGGGCAAGATGGGGCTCAGGGTGGTGCTGGGCGCCTCCGGAGACGCACGCCGCGCGGCCCTGGCCGCAGCTTCCGAGCCGACTCCCGGGTGACCGGCGCCGAACTGGTCACTGTCCCAGCGTCAGGTGGGTGACGTATCCATCGGCGCGGTTCTCGAAGCGTTGGTCGGCCCGCGAGTTGCAGCCGTCACTCTCATATCGAGCGGCGCTGTCAACGCAGACCATGTTCACCATGCCCAGGTCGGACCGGTAGCTGGTCCCCCTGAAGGAGTACTGGACGACCAGCCCACCCATCAGCACAGTCTCCCCCACCCGCTGGCCACTGACCGCCACGGCCAGGGTCACATCCGAGTGGGCTGGAACCACAAATCCCGCGATGGCGGCCATCGGCCAGCTTCCATCGACTCCCGGGCCGCCGGGCGTGGTCGGCGGCCACCCTCTGCCGTCCTCGAGCTGGTCCCCGCCCACCAGGACGGCGGTGTGCACCAGCCGGGGAAGATGATCTCCCGGGACCGGCAGCAAATTCACGGAGGCCAGCCGGACGGAGGAGCCGGTGGCGGTCTCCGCCGACAGGGAGAAGATCACCACCGCGCCCGGGGGGGCAGCCGTCCCCGCGCCGGTCAGGACCGGCGCCCGCAGTGGGCCCGAGGTCGCGTTGGTCACCTGGATGCCACCGCAGCCGCTGAGGGTGGCCACCAGGGTGGCTACGCCTAGCGGCAATACGGCTCCCGGCGGCAGCGCGCCACAGATTCGTCGGGCGTATTTCCGGAGGCCGCGGCGTGTCCCCTGCGTCCTGGTCACCAACGGACTTCCCCCGTGGACCAACGGGCCGGTGGCGGGTGGCTCCGGAGCACGGATTCGAACCGTGAACCTTGCGGTTAACAGCCG
>JAJYXT010000034.1 GCA_021801645.1 bacterium | reverse complement strand
GTGGGCCCGGGGGGGCTCCCGAAAAGGCCGAGGAAGTAGTCCTTGACGTCTTGGGCCACGATCAGGTAGCGCTCGCCGGAGGCCACGTTGGCCACCGCCTGGGTGACCACCACCTCCGCCACCGGGCTGATCAGCGGGGGAAACCCCATCTCCTCACGCACCCTGCCGATCTCGGCCATGACCTCGGGCATGCGCTCCGAGACGCCCTGAAGTTGGCACTCCCAGGCGAGGTGCTGCTGCACCGAGGGGGCCAGCTGGGTGCGCAGGGTGCCGGAGTCCAGCTGCCACCCGCTGGGATCCGCCACCAGCTGGTAGAGGGGCAGGATGGCGTCCAGCCGGTCCGCTGCCGCCAGGATCACCTGTGCGTCGACGTTCGGCTCCCTCTCGGTGCCCGCCAGGGCGGCCACCACCCCCTCGGTGCTGGGGAGGGCGGCTCCACCTCCCAGGGGGGAGAGGCAGACGTCCAGCGCCGCCGCCCCGGCCTCCGTCCCGGCGAGGTAGGCGAAGGCCGCCTGACCGGTGATGGTGGCGCAGTGCAGGGACACCGGGAGGGAGGTCTCCTCCCGCAGGCCGGAGACGATGGCCCGGGCGCTGCCGGCGCCGAGCAGCCCCGCGGGGTCGAAGAGGCAGAGGCTCTTGAAGCCCATCCGGGCCAGCTCCGAGCCCACCCCGATGAACGTCTCATCGGTGTGCACCGGGCTCTTGGTGTAGACGATGACCCCCTCCGCCTGGCAGCCGGCTCGGGCCGCCGCCCGGGCCACGCTGGCCAGGTTGCGGGTGTCGTTGAGAGGGTCGAAGCAGCGGAGGACGTCCAGCCCGGCGGCCGCCACCCGGGACACGAACAGCTCGACCACGTCGTCCGCCACCGGCCTCTGGCCCACCAGCGACTGACCCCGGAGCAACCCGGAGAGGGGGATGGTGGTCGCCTGGCGCAGCTGGCGCAGGCGGTCGAAGGGGTCCTCCCCCAGGTGCTCCAGCGCCACCTGGAAGGTGGCGCCACCGAAGACGTCCAACCCGGCCAGGCCGGATCCCTGCAGCGCTCCCGCCAGCTCGACCAGGTGCCGGGTGCGCAGCCGGCTGGAGACCAGGGTCTGCTGCCCCTGCCGGAGGGCGCTCTCGATCAGTCCAACCGCAGCCATCGCCTTGCAAGGTTAGCGGGGTGGCCCCGGGGGGCGCCGCTCAGCGGCGCCTCACCTCGGCGCAGCCGATGCAACGCGCGGCCCAGGGAACGGCCTCCAGGCGGGCCGGGGAGATCTCCCCTTCGCACACCTCGCAGCGGCCGTACTCCCCCCGGAGAAGCCGTTCCAGCGCCGCCTCCACCTCCCCCAGCAGCTGGCGCAGGGCGGTGGCGGCCTGGGCCAGAACCATGAGGTCCGCGCTCTCGGCGATGTGGTCGCCCGCCCGCTTGCCGAACTGGGGCTGGACCGTTCCTCAAACCGTGACAAATGCGCCACGGTTCTGAGGACCACCGATCGAGCCGGTGGGCTCCGGGGCGATCCCGGTTCCTGATTCACTGCCACCAGCCGGGCGGGGCCCGGTCTTACGGTCGGCTCCACAGGCAGTTAACGTCTCCGCCGCACTGGCGGTGACGGCCGGGTGGGCCCACCCGGCGAGGTTGATCGCGGCGTTGAGGTCTCGGTCCATGACCAGCCCACAGTTGGGGCAGTGGTAGCTCCGCTCCGATAGCGACAGCTCCGGCTTGACCGTGGCACAGCGGGAGCAGGTCTTGGAGCTGGGGAACCAGCGGTCGGCGACCACCAGCTGGGAGCCGTACCACTGGCATTTGTAGGCGAGCTGGCGGCGGAACTCGCCAAAGCCGGCGTCGGCCAGGGACCGGGACAGTCTGCGGTTGCCGAGCAGGCCGCGCACGTTGAGGTCCTCCACCACGATCCGGCCGTGGGTCTTGGCCAGTTGGGTGGTGAGCTTGTGCAGGTGATCGCGGCGGAGGGCGGCGATCCGCGCCTGGTGGCGGGCCAGTCGCCGGGCGGCCCGGGCCCGGTTGCGCGAGCCGCGCCGCTTGCGCGAGTGGGACCGGGAGAGGCGGCGTAACCGGCGCAGCCCCTGGCGCAGTGCCTTCGGACCTGGGACGATCGTGCCGTCCGACAGGGTGGCCAGCGCCAGCACCCCGAGGTCCACGCCGATGGTGTCGCTGGCCAGGTTGCTGGTCGGGATCTCCCGCTCCGCCTCGACGGCCAGGGCGACGAACCAGCGGTCCGCCTCCCGGCTGAGGGTGGCCGAGGTGACCAGGACCGAGCCGTCCTCGATCCGCGCAACCCACCTTGTGGCGTCCTCGGAGAGGGGGACCGTGCCGACTCTGGGCAGGGTCACAGCCCGGCGGTGGAGATGGATCGCTCCGGTGAGCCGGAAGCTGTCCCGGCTGCGGCCCTTCTTTTTGAAGCGTGGGAAGTGGATCTGGGCTCCCGGGCGCTTGCCCGCCCGGCTCGCCCAGAACGCCCGCATCCCTCGCTCCAGGTCGCGGAAGGCCTCTTGCGGCACGCACTTGCTCACCTCAGGCCACCAGGGGACGCCTTCCGGCCCCTTCTTCCAGCTGTTCCACTCCCGGTGCTGGCTCATCGCCGAGGGCAAGGGGACGGTGCCGTCACCCGCCCGGCGGGCCTCCAGGGCGGCCCGCTCCCGCTCCAACCCCCAGTTGTAGGCAAACCGAGAGGCTCCGGCATGGCGGAAGAGGCTGCGGCGCTGCCGGCAGTTGGGCTCCAGGGCAAAGCGCAACGCCTGGCGGACCGTGGCCATCAGGAAGCCTCCACCGGCCGCTCCGCGCAGCGCAGCGCCCGCTGCGCCCTGGTGCGGGCGCTGCGCCGCCCGTACAGCCGGGCACAGAGGCTGGTGAGCACCTCGGTCATGTCCCGGACCAGGTCGTCCTCCACCTCGGTGGGGTCCACCACCAGGAGCCTCCGGCCGGACCCCAGCAGAGCAGCCTCTATGTACTCTGAGCCCAGCCGAGCCAAGCGGTCCCGATGCTCGACCACGATGGTGCCCACCCGACCATCGGCCAGCAGCCGGCGCAGCTTGGGCCGGGCGCCGTTCATTCCCGAGCCAACCTCCGCAACCGTCTGGTCCACGGCCAGGTCGTGGCTGACCGCCCACTCCACCAGCCGACCCAGCTGCCGCTCCAAATCCTGGCGCTGGTCATGCGAGGAGACCCTGGCGTACAGCGCCACCTGCCCGGCCTGAGGGGCGGTCTCCTCGACCAAGATGGTGCCGGACGGAAGGCGGCGGGCGGGGACCGGCAGGTTGCCGGCCTCGAACCACCTCTGGGCGGTGCGGGGGTGAATGTGCTGCTGGCGCGCCCAGTCACTGATCTTCACCCCTTCACCATACTATTACTTACACCTATTTGTACGGCTATGTCAGCCTCGCCATGAACTGTTCATGTACCCTTGCCAACCGGTCGGGCGAGATACCGAGGATATCTGCGAGATTTCTGAGGGCCTCCTCCTCGCTACCATCCGCCTCCAGCGCGGCACTTTCGGGAGAGGGCCTCGGCCGGGTCCCGGGGCACCGCCGTCATCCGTCGTCAGCGGGAGCGGCGATGTCGGCCCGATAGCGCATCCCGGGGAACTGGACCGAGCGGATCCCGCGATAGGCGAGCTCCCGGGCCGCCCCCAGGTCGATGCCGGAGCCGACCACGATCACCACCCGGCCCCCGGAGACCTCCGGCCTCCCTCCGGCGCCGGCGCGGGTTCCCATCTGGAAGGCGAGGCATCCCTCGGGCAGGTGATCCAGCCCCAACACCTCCCCTCCGGGCTGGACCGGGGCGGGATAGGGATGGCGCACCGCCACCACCCCCACCGATGCGCCCGGTGGATGGGGCGTAACCCCGGGCTCCAGCCGTCCCCGGGCCGCCAGCCCGAGCTGGGGCAGGAGATCCGGAAGCCAGGGGAGCAACACCTCTGCCTCGGGGTCCCCGAACCGGGCGTTGAACTCCAGAACCTGGACCTCACCCGAGACCACCATACCCCCCACGTAGAGGCAGCCCACGAACGGGCAAGAGAGCCTCGCCATCTCGGCCAGAACCGGCTCCACCACCTTGGTCAGGACCTGCTGGTTCAGCTCCTCCCAGGAGGGCAGCTGGGGCGGGGCGCAGGCGCCCATGCCCCCGGTGTTGGGGCCTTTGTCCCCCTCCAGCGCCGCCTTGTAGTCGCGGGCCGGAGGAAGCATCCGGGCCCGGGTGCCGTCGCAGAGGGCGAAGAAGGAGGCCTCCTCGCCGTGGAGCCGCTCCTCCAGCACCACCTGCCGGCCCGCCTCCCCCAGCTCCAGCTCCACCAGCAGGCGCCGGGCGACCTCCAGCGCCTCCTCGGTGCCGGCGCAGACGAACGCCCCCTTGCCCAAGGCCAGCCCGTCCGCCTTGACCACCACCTCCCCGGGACGGCCCCGGAGCTGCGCCTGCGCCTCCTCCCAGCTGGAGCAGACCCGAAAGTCCGCCGTGGGCACCCCAAGGCGCTGCATCAGCTGCTTGGCGAAGACCTTGCTGGTCTCCAGCCGGCCCGCCGCGACGGTGGGTCCGAAACAGGGGATCCCCGCAGCGCTGAGGGCATCGCCCACCCCGGCGGCCACCGCCGCGTCCGGGCCCAGCACCGCCAGGGTAACCCCGCGCGCGACGGCCAGCTCCGCCAGCGCCCGGGCATCGGTGGCCGCCACCGAGATGTTCTCGGCCACCTCCCGGGTGCCGGGGTTGCCGGGAGCGGCCAGCACCAGCCCCACCTCCGGGCTGCGCCGCGCGGCCCAGGCCAGGGCGTGCTCCCGCCCGCCCCCACCTACGACCAGGACCCGCTCCCTGAAGCTCTTCCGGGTCACTCCCACTCGATGGTGGAGGGCGGCTTGCTGCTGATGTCGTAGACCACCCGGTTGACGCTGGGAACCTCATTGACGATCCGCCGGCTGATGTCCGCCAGGACGTCGTAGGGGACCCGGGCCCAGTCCGCCGTCATCCCATCCTCGGAGGTCACGATCCGGACCGCCACCACGTTGGCGTAGGTGCGAAAGTCCCCCATCACCCCGACGCTGCTGACCGGGGTGAGGATGGCGAAGCTCTGCCAGACCCGGCCGTACAGCCCGGATCGCTTCATCTCGTCTATCACCACCCAGTCGGCGTTGCGCACCGTCTCCAGCCGCTCCCGGGTCACCTCCCCGATCACCCGGATGGCCAGCCCCGGACCGGGGAACGGCTGACGGTGGATGAGGTCATCCGGCAGCCCCAGGCTCCGGCCCACCTCCCGGACCTCATCCTTGAAGAGGTAGCGGAGCGGCTCCACCAGCCGGAGCCGCATCCCCGA
The DNA here is from genome assembly GCA_021801645.1 of bacterium. Taxonomy (GTDB): domain Bacteria; phylum Chloroflexota; class Dormibacteria; order Aeolococcales; family Bog-877; genus JAJYXT01. Next base: position 1,055 of record JAJYXT010000034.1, on the reverse strand, counting down.
GGGGAGGCCGCCGACGTTGTGGTGGGTCTTGATCTTGTGGGCGGCGAAGGTGTCCGGCGCGGTGCTCTCGATCACGTCCGGGTAGAGGGTGCCCTGGGCCAGGAAGGTCGCCCCGCCCAGCCTGCCGGTCTCCTCCTCGAAGGCGGAGATGAACTCCCGCCCCACCACCCGGCGCTTCTCCTCGGGGTCCACCACCCCGGCGAGGGCGGACAGGAAGCGGTCCTGGGCCTCGACCCGCTCGATCCGCATCCGCATGTTGCGGGTCAGGACGTCGATCACCCGGTCCGCCTCCCCCCGGCGTAGCAAACCGTTGTCGACGAAGACGCAGGTGAGCTGGTCCCCGACCGCCCGGTGCACCAGGGTGGCGGCCACCGCCGAGTCCACCCCACCGGAGAGGGCGCAGATCACCCTCTCCTCCCCCACCTGGCGGCGGATCTCGGCCACCGCGCGCTGGACGAAGCCCTCTGGGGCCCAGTCTCCCTGGCAGCCGCAGCTCTCATAGAGGAAGTTGCGCAGCATGGCTGACCCCTGAGGGGTGTGCGCCACCTCCGGATGGAACTGGATCCCGAATCGGCCCAGCGGCCCCGCCATGGCCGCCACCGGGCTGTTGGCGGTGTGGGCCACCGCCTCGTACCCGGGGGGAAGCTCGTCGATCACGTCTCCATGGCTCATCCACACCGGCAGCTCGGAGGGTAGGCCGGAGAACAGCCCGTCCCCTCGATCGACCACCATCGCGGCCGGACCGTACTCCCGGCGCCCGGCGGGACTCACCCGGCCCCCGAGGTCATGGGCCAGCAGCTGCATCCCGTAGCAGATGCCCAGGATGGGCAGCCCCAGCTCATAGATTCCCCGGTCGGGGTGGATCGCCTCCGGGTCGTAGACGCTGGCCGGGCCGCCGCTCAGGACCAGCCCGCGGGGGGCGCGGGCGGCCACCTCGGCGGCCGGCAGGTTGCCCGGTACCAGCTCGCAGTACACCCTCAGCTCGCGGATCCGGCGGGCGATCAGCTGGCTGTACTGGGAGCCGAAGTCCAGCACCAGGATGGTCTCCGGGCTGG
>JAJYXT010000091.1 GCA_021801645.1 bacterium | reverse complement strand
AGGCGCTGAACAACCTCATCGCCCGGTGCGACGAGGTCTGGGTGTTCGGCGAGCTCTCCCTGGGCCTCAAGGTTCAGGTGGGGATCGCCAAGCGGATGCACAAGCCGGTGCGTTACTTCGACATCAGCGAACTGCCCTACCAGGTGACCGGGATCCCGGAGTCCATGGTTCCCGAGGAGCGCTAGGGGAGAGGGCCGTCTGGAGGCCCTGCCCCATCCCCCGGCGCGGATCCTGCCTGGAGCTCGATCCGTGCTCGCTTCGACGCTGCCTTCACATGCTTTGAGTTGAACGGGCCGTCATACTCGGCGGCGCCATCCTCCAGCTGTGGGTGGCACCACTGGCCCAGTCGGCGCGGCTACTCGCGCTGCTCCTCTGAGAGCCGCGGCGCGAAGCACGGGTGACCCCGCTCCCAATTGGGACGGCCGCCCAAAGCACGCCAGCCACGCGAAGTTATCAGCCAGCATGGATCACGACCGGACGCGCCGATCCGCTGCCTGGAAGTGGACGCGGAAGGCGACCCACCAGCACCTCGAGCAGAGGTTCGCCTTGACAACGATATATCTTTGAGCTATCATCGACCAGTCGGAGGATTCGGCAAGACTCACCACGGATACGACTGAGGAGCGTGCGATGCATCGAGAAGGACACATGGAAGGTCCCTGCGCCGGGGGACCCGGCGGACGCCATCGGGGGCGATTCGGGCGCTTTGACCCGGAGGGCTTTGCCCGAGACTTTCGCGGTGGCTGGGGCAGGGGCATGAGGGGCCCCTTGGGAATGGGCCGCGCGCCCCGCGGCAACGTGCGTGCGGCGATCCTGCTGCTGCTCGAGGAGCAGCCGCGGAACGGGTACCAGGTCATGCAGGAGATCGCGACGCGCAGCAAGGGCGTCTGGCAACCGAGCCCCGGTTCCGTCTACCCCGCCCTCCAGCAGCTGGAGGACGAGGCCCTGGTCGCCGTCCAGGAGGCGGAAGGGCAGAAGCTCTATCGGCTCACGGACGCCGGGGTGGCCTATGTCGAGGCCCACAGGGCCGAGTACGGGCTTCCCTGGGACGCGGCGTCCGGAGCGGTCGGAAGCGAAATCCACGACCTGGTGTCGCTGATGCGGCAGTCTGCTGCGGCGCTGTTCCAGGTGGTGCGGGCTGGGGACCGGGCTCAGGTGGCCAAGGCGGCCCAGCTTATGCAGGAGACCCGGCGCGGGCTCTACCGGATCCTGGCTGAGGACGGAACGGACACCGATCGACCCGGCTGACCGCCGGATGCTGGCCAGGAGGCCGGCCTTGGGGCCGGTCTCTTGGCGCGCCAGGAACTGATGCCGGGGCTGCCGGGGGCGGCTGATCGGGGGAGGGCCTGCCCCTGCCGACCGTAACGGACGCGACGGCGGTGGCATCTCGTTCACCAGTCTGGGCACCAGCTCCTGATTCGCTCCGGGACGCCGGCCCCCGGACGACTGCCATGACCAGGGGCAAGGGGCGCGAGCACGGCAGCAGCGGATCAGGGCCGCCTTGCCTCGGCAGGGCTCGCCGGGCTCGGCTGCCTCATGTCGCCGGCGGGCGGCCCAGATCGGCCGGAGCCTGGATGCCGCTGGGGCCGTCCGGTTGTCCGTGGGCTACTCGCGCATCGCGACCACAACGAGCGGATACGTCCGCGTTCTCGATATGGCTGCCTGTCACCCGGTCGCGCCATCTCACTTCCTCTTTGTGAGCCCGATGCCGCTGCCGGAGTCCCTCCTGGGCCGCTGATCCCTCGTGGTTGTTCGGCGTCCTCAATCGTATGAAACGCCGTATCAGTTCCCACACCTACAGCCCGGACTGACCTATGGGGGTCCCTCACGACCCGTGCGGTGAGCGCTTGTGCAGCTGGGTGAAGGGAGGCAGTGATCAGTGGTCGGCTTCAGCAGACTCCGGATATAGCGCTGCCCAAGGGAGCTCGCCCTTGGCCCCCGCGCGGATTTGGTCGTTCAGTTCGCCAGTGTCCAATGCCTCCAGTAGGTGGACATCAGGGAAGTCCAGTACACGAGCTCCCTCTTCGTCGATCCGGGTGAAGGTCAGTCCTGTGTCCGGGTGCGCGCGTATGAAGACCCGCAGGGGCTTGCCTCTCAAAGTCCACCGATTTTTAGTGGTCACCTCTATCCCGAGACTGGGCTGATCCACAACTCGCGCCGCGGAGGCACCTCGCGTCGTCGACAGGCACTGCGCCTCCTCCTCTAGTGATGAATACGGGGGCGGGCCGAGTCTTCGAGTACGTCCCCGTTCCTCGCTAGGTGGCCGCCGTTGCTGGCGAACTCCCCGAGCGCTCACCAAGCGCCACCGCACCCAAGTTGGCCGTAGTCAACGAATTCTGGGCACGCCCCTTGGTGGCTGGAACACTGGGCGGTAATACCGAGGTCCCAGTTATCCTCCATGACCCGGTAACGATACGCGGCTACCAACCGGTTCACAGAAAAGCAGGTCCCGTCGGTCTCGTAGAGTGGGACGTTGTAGACTACCCCCCTGGGTTCAGTATTGTTCGGCGCCTCCGTGCCAAGATGTCAGCCACGCTGGCTCGGCGCTGGGCCAGGTGTTCGACCCAACTGGCGCTCATCTGGGTGAGCTCCACCTCGTTGCCGTCGGGGTCCCGGACCGCAGTCACCAAGGAGTCTTCTCCGAGCGGTTCTATAGGATACGCAAGGCTCACCCCGTGCCGCTCCAGGCGGGTCACGAACGCCTCCAAGTCAAAGACCCAGAACGCCATCCGGATGGGTCCCGGGGCGCGAGCAGGGTGCTCTCCATGGACGGCGAAGTGAACGTCGCGCAGCTCGCGCCCCCAATGGGACGCCAACCCGCCATGCTGCTCCTCAATCAGAGGGAGCCCCAGCACCTCCCGGTAGAAACCGGCCAGCCGCCCCGGGTCCTCACTTGTCAGCAGGACCGCGGAGAGGAACTCGATCCGTTCCGGCATGGCCACGACCGTCGCCTACGGCTGCGGCGCTGGCCCAACAGCCAGGAGGGCGCGCCCTGCGACTGAACCCCGTACCTGGCGTGGCAAGGTACGAACACAGCACATCGCATGTGCAGCGTCGTCCCCGAAAGGGTGTCACATCGTGACGCCCCCTGACGCGCCCCGGGGGCGCTTATTGATCGCCAACCTGGAGGGCGGTGCCGATCTCAACTCGGTGGACACCCACCTTGAATACCGCTGAGGCAACCAGGCTTCCGCGGGCCCTCACCCCTCTCCGTCCGCCACCTTGATCTGCACCTAGACTAGCGCTCATCCCCCTGGCTCAGCATCCGAGCCAAGCGCTGCATTGGGGCTGGTCCCGAGCCGGTCGAAAGCCGAAACGGCGCTGCCTGAGATCGCGAATGAAAAGACCCCGTCTGTTAGTCCAGCAGCCCTCCGAGCCGGTGAGACGCCGAGCAAAGGCCACGGCTCGGGCGTGCACAGATTTGCGGAGGGTGCGTCCAGCGATGTAGCCTCAGGCGGTGCACGACTCCGCACCCGAACAGCAATGGCCGCTACTGTCGCTCCGGCTCAAAGTGGCTGATGTCACGCTGCAACCTGTGCGTGAGGCGGATCTCGAGCATCTCTCGCGCATACTTCCCGACGATGTCGAGCACGATCCGTCCTCGGAGATGCTCGAGGGGCTGGACGTCGAGCAGAACCGCCGCCGCATTCTGTTGCAGTCGTATTGGCGAAGTTGGGGGTGTTGGTCTGTCGAGGCGTGGTGCATCTTCTTTCGGGTCTCTGTCGGCGCTCGTGTCGTCGGGGTCCAAGCGCTTGAGGCCAAGCACTTTCCGATCTTGCGTACAGTGGATTCCTCCTCGTGGCTAGTCACGGACGTTCGTCGTCGTGGCATTGGCACCGCCATGCGGCTGGCGGTCCTCACGTTGGCCTTTGACCACCTCGGCGCTGCAGCGGCCATAACTTCGGCGCGACAGGATAATTGGGCATCCCTCGGGGTGTCCAAGCACCTAGGCTACGAGGAGAATGGCGTGAGAACCAGCCTTTCTCCGTCGGGCCCGTGCACGTTACAGCACATGATATTGCGGCGAAGTTCATGGGCGCTTTCCGGGCGCAGCCAGAGCGTGACCGTAAGCGGCATCAGCGCCTGCGCACCATGGTTCGGTGTGGACGTCGCCAAATAGGTACACGCCAGCCCCCTGCGACCCGGAGCGTCCAGTCACCGAAAACTCGGTTCTGCTGCTACCGGGGATTGCGAGCGGGAGCGCCTCAGTCTGCTTCCAGCGTCCTGCCTTCAATGTTCCCGTGCTGCCGAGAATTGTCGTCAAACCGGGTTTGGTCTCGGCGCCCAAGAATCTCGGGCCACTTCCCTTGCCTACTTCCAGCAGCGGACCGGCCGACCATGCTGCTGCCCGTGGCGGCCCACTTCTCGGGTCGCGCCGGCGACTCCCGGGACCTGGCCAGGCTCGCACCAGGGTGGGCCCGTCTTTGCGGCACAGGTCACCTGGACCATTTCGAGGCGGTCACCCCAGCCCGGAAGCGGGAAAGGTGGGATCAAACTTGGCTGGTCGTGTCACAACTTCGACGTGGGGGGGTGGGGCCGGGTCAGGCTGAGGCGGTAACGGTAGGCGGGAGGGGAGGGTGCACCCCAAGGCCAAGGCCACGGCAACTGCTTCGGGGGTGGGCCGGGTACAGGTCCGGAGAGGGGCCGGGACACCGGGGACGGCGATGGTGACCACGCGGAGCGGCTCGAGCGCCGCCCGGGCGCTGTGGGGAGCACCGACCTGGAGCGACCGCTGGCGCAGGTTGATCTCCGTCAGGTAGCCCAAAACGCAAAGGTGCGCACACCGAGTCGAACGCCACTGCCCCACGTATTCCAAGACTCGAGGATCAAGATGCAAGCGTCGAAGGACGTCTCGTCGCCTTCCTGCCCGTGACCACTGCTGGCGGCCATCTCGGCTCGGACAGTGGTCAGATGGAGGCATGACTGCTCAAGACGACCATCCTGGCCGCCGCGCGCACCAGGTCGCTACCCGTTTCTGGCCTGACCGGCATCAACCATCCAGTACCTGGCCCATGGCTGATCGGTGCCCACGAGACCTCGTAGCCACCGTGGGCGAAGTCCTCCTCGGCCGGGAGATACCCGACCCAGCCGCCGGTGTAGCCATTGAAGAAGGCGGGCTGGGTCGCGAACTGTGCCTCGAAATTGAGAGCGAGCTGCGTGAACGTCTCCATCGGCACACCAACGAGGACCCCGGAGCCAACTCCCAGGCCCTGAACTTCGATCGGGATGGTGATCCGCACCTCTCCCGCCGATCTGCGGGCGTCAACCGCGCGAAGCCATGTGGCAGGGTCAACTCCCCACATGTCCTTCGCCTCCTTCGCCAGCCGGCTGGCCTCTTCGGGATCGGGCAGATCCTGCAGTTCGAGGCGGAACCCCGTCCGGGCTACCAGGAGCGGGAGTTCGGCAAGCGGGGCGTTCCGGTTGGTGATGGAAAGCACCTCGGAACCGATGGCCGCACCCATGTGAAGGAGGTCCCCTTCGGTTCCTCGCCACCGAGGGTTGGCGTCACCGGCTGAGCCATTCAGCACCAAGATCGGGCAGCCGACCCCGGGGGCAACTGCTCGCCGGACGGCACCTGGCCAGTCGGCCGAGATGAGCAAGTTGTCGGACCTGAGGACGTTGGCGTGCGCGCTGTATCGAACCACCACAGCTATTCGGTCACCGGCCGTTGACGCCAGCGTAAGCACCCCGACTCGGCGATCCAGTGCGCCGTCAGCACGCGCTCCCATGAACGCGTTCCCTGCAGTCCCGAGGGAGCGCCGGTTGACGCTGGCATCGGCCTGCCCCACATCCCATCTGGCCACGGCCGGGCACATGCGGTTCAGCGCCTCTGTTGCCGCTATGCCAGCCCTGGCACGGAGAAGTTCGAGATAGGTTGGATCCGCCACCGGTCCTGAGTGGGTGTGGGAATAGCACACCATCACACCCATCAGGCCCGAGCCACAGGTGGTGGCGATAGCCCGGCGCAAGTCGTCAGACTGGGGCACCGACAGCCCGACGCTGTCGACGGTCACAAGGACACACCGTCGGCGGCCGTCGTCAAGGACCAGGGCAGCCACCTCCAAGCGGTCCAGGACTCCAACGGAGACCCCCTCGCGGTGATAGCCCTCCAGAGGGTAGCCGACCTCCGGGGTGACATCCGCGACAGCTGCGCCTGCTTGCAGGACCTGTGCTACCTCCCAGTTCCGGATCGTGCTTGGCAAGCGTACTCGTTTACCGAAATCGTGGTCCCGGGCCAGCCGTAACCGCAGATGCGCGACGACCTCGAGTCTTAGTGGCGCCGCCCCTGCCTCACCTCCAAATGGCTCGCTGCGAGGGCCCTGGGTTGACAGCGAAAAGCTACCCAAGCCATGTTGCGGGCTGACCCCGCCCATGTCGCTGCTGGGGCCACTGGGCGAGGTTAGAGCTCTTGACTGCGGCGGGTCCACACCGTTGGCGGTGGGCAGACGAGGATCGCGACTATCCCGTACAGCTCGACCAGCCGCTCTCCCAGGCACCACAGCCCAATCGGGCCCAGTCCGCCTGCACCTGGCGG
>JAJYXT010000022.1 GCA_021801645.1 bacterium | reverse complement strand
GTTCCCGGCCCGGGCGCACCACCGGCACCCGGCCCTCGTCTGCCCAACGGCGCAACGTCACCGGGTGCACTCCCAGCACCTCCGCCGCCGCCTTGAGTCGCAGTAATGCCATGCCACCAAGTCCTACTCATCACTCATGTTCGCTTAGCAAAACACACCACTGCTACAGACCCTAGGCAGCCCAGCTCCGCGACCTGGGCGGCGGCCGAGCACCGGCTGCCGGAGGTGCTCACCTTCGCCCTCAGCTTCACCTTCATCGCCATCTACTGGAACAACCACCATCACCTGCTGCGCGCCACCCGGATGATCAGCGGAGGCGTGATGTGGGCCAACATGCTGCTCCTCTTCTGGCTGGCGCTGATCCCGGTTCTCACCGCCTGGATCGCCCGGGCGCCTGGCCAGAGCGTGCCCGCCGCCTTCTACGGCATCGACGCGGCGGCCGCCGCCACCTCCTACGCGATCCTGGTGCGGGTCATCATCCGAGCCAATTCCAGCTCTTCGCAGATGGCGCGAGCGATCGGAAGTGACTTCAAGGGCAAGGTTTCGGTGGTCGCCTACCTGGCGGCCATCGGGCTGGCGCTGCTCTCCCCCTTCCTCGCCTATGCCACCTACGCCGGCGTGGCCGTCATGTGGATGGTCCCCGATCGCCGGCTGTACAGCCCTCCGTCGGCACCCCCTCGGCCAAGTCCTGACCGGCCGCTGCCTTAGGTGGCGCGGACCCCCTCGTGCCTGGTGGCACTCGCCGGCGTGGACTCCCTGCGAGTGTGTCAGGATCCCTCTCCCAAGATGCCGGGCGTCGCTCAGGGCGCTCCCTGACCACGCCCCCCTGTTAGGGCCGCCTGTGGGTGCCGGCGCGCCGTCCGTGGGATGCCGCGCCCCTCTTTTGACCGCACCCCAGTTCGCGGGTCGAAACCGGGGACGCATCCTCCCCAGGCGCGTCTGATTGCACCCTTCCCGCGCCGGTGGTACCATCGCCCCGCGACTGCGGGGGTGGGCCGGACCCGGTCCAAGCTTTCTGTCAACCCAGGGTGCATCTACCCCTCCGGTGGATTTTCCACTCCTGTGCAGAAGGTGTGAATTGCGCGGTCCTCTCTCGCCCTCCCCGGGACCGGGAAACCGGAGTTGAGCCTCTCCCCAGACCAGCTCTGGTCCGCGGCCCAAGAGGAGCTCCGGTTCCAGGTGAGCCGCCCCGGCTACGAGGCCTGGCTGAAGAATGCCCGGCTGCTCCATTTCGATGAGGGCGGCGCCAAAGCGGTGATCGGGGTCTCGACCCCGCTGGCCCGGGACTGGGTCAGTGACCGCTACGGGGCCGTGATCCGGGAGACCCTCTCGGCGATCCTCAACCAGGACGTCACCGTCGAGTTCACCGTCCAGGGACCGCCGGGAGGTGAGCCGCTGCCGGAGGGCCAGCTCCCGGTTCCCCCTCCCGATCCTGGCGCGGACGGTGCCGGCGAGACGGTCCCCGGACTGAACCCCCGCTACACCTTCAACACCTTCGTGGTGGGGAACACCTCCCTCCTGGCCCACGCCGCCTGCCGGGCGGTGGCGGACTCGCCCAGCCGGGCCTACAACCCCCTCTTCCTGTACGGCGGGGTGGGGTTGGGCAAGACCCACCTCATGCATGCCGTGGGCCACGCGGTCTGGCAGAGCCACCGCCAGCGGGTGGCCTACGTGACCTCCGAGAGCTTCATGAACCAGATGATCACCTCCATCCAGGAGAACCGGACCGCCGAGTTCCGCACCCGCTACCGGACGGTGGACGTCCTGCTGGTCGATGACATCCAGTTCCTGGCCGGCAAGGACCGCACCCAGGAGGAGTTCTTCCACACCTTCAACGCCCTCCAGGAGGTGAACCGGCAGATCGTGATCACCTCCGACCGCCCTCCCCGGGAGATTCCCACCCTGGAGGAGCGCCTTAGGACCAGGTTCGAGGGCGGTCTCATGGTGGACATCCAACCTCCGGACTTCGAGACCCGGCTGGCGATCCTGCGCAGCAAGCTGAGCCCAGCCCAGGGCTGGCTGAGCGAGGAGGTCCTCTCCTTCATCGCCCACAACATCAAGAAGAACATCCGGGAGCTGGAGGGCGCCCTGACCCGGGTTCTGGCCCATGCCTCCATCACCGGGAGAGGGAACCCCACGATGGAGGAGGTCGCGGAGATCCTGCGGGACATCATTCCCACCGCGGACTCCCGCCCCCTCACCGTGGATGGGGTCCAGGCGGTGGTGGCCGACTACTACGGAATTTCGGTGGCGGAGATGACCAGCAAGCGCCGGGACAAGCACATCGTCTTTCCCCGCCAGATCGCCATGTACCTGATCCGCGAGGAGATCGCCATGAGCCTGCCGGCAATCGGCCAGGCCTTCGGCGGCCGGGACCACACAACCGTCCTCCACTCCTACGAGAAGATCTCCAATGACGCCAAGGAGGATCCCAAGGTGCTGGAGGACCTCTCCCGCCTTCGCGACCTCCTCCGAGGCGGCTGATGCCGAGGGCACAGCTTTTCCAGATCCCCTGGGGAGCAGCAGGGTCTGCCGGTGGAGACAGCCGGAGGCACCTTGGAGCGGTGGAAAGCAGGGCCGCTGCAAGCCTGTTCTGCACCACTTGTGCACAGGTCCACCGAAGTGAGCCAAGAGGGGTTTCCCCAGGCTCAACTCCCCTACTATGGCTACGTTCCCATAAGCGTGTTTCCCCGTCCGTCCGGGGCTGTGGAGACCCCGGCCCAGAATCCCGATCAAGGAGGAATCCAAGTTGAAGTGCACGATCTCGCCCCAGCAGCTGGGCGCGGGGCTGTCGGCGGTCACCCGGGCCATCTCCAGCCGCAACACCCTGCCCATCCTCAGCAACGTGCTGGTCCAGGCGCGCGAGGGTGCGATCGAGCTCACTGCCACCAACATCGACCTGACCATCCGCCACACCATGCCCGCCGAGGTCCTGGAGGAGGGAGCGATCACGATTCCCGCGCGGATCCTCTCGGAGTTCGTCAGCTCCCTGCCCGAGGCTCCCCTCAGCTGGGAGCTGGATCCGGTGCACCAGACGGTGCGGCTGCAGTCGGGCCGCTTCGACGCCCACATCCGCGGGGTGGACGCGGCGGAGTTCCCGCCCCTCCCCGAGGTGTCCGACGGGCAGACCGTCGAGCTCGACCCCCAGGTGCTGTTGTCGGCCATCGAGCAGACGGTGGTGGCCGCCAGCGGGGATGAGGGCAGGCCGGTGTACACCGGGGTGCTGGCCGAGATCTCCGGAGCGGACATCACCCTGGTGGCCACCGACGGCCACCGGCTGGCGGTGCGCCAGCTGAGGACCGCGGATGGGGCCCTCCCGCTGGGAGACCGGCTCTCGGTGATCATCCCGGCTCGCGCCCTCTCGGAGCTGGCGCGCCTGCTCAAGCCCATCCTCTCCAGCCCGGGCGCTGTCACCCTGGCGGTGGGGGGCACCCGCTCCCAGGTGCGCTTCGAACTGCCAGGTTACTCGCTCACCAGTCGGCTCATCGACGGGGTCTACCCCAACTACCAGAAGGTGGTCCCGGAGGGGGCACAGACCGTGGCCCGGGCCTCCACGGACGAGCTGCGCCGGACCACCAGGGTGGTGTCGCTCTTCGCCCGGGACGCCGCCAACGTGCTCAAGATCCGCTGCGAGAGCTCCCAGCTGGTGCTCTCCGCCAACACCAACGAGGTGGGGGACAACGTGGCCTCGGTGGACGCCTCCATCGAGGGGGAGAACGTCGGTATCGCCTTCAACGCGCGCTATGTGAGCGACGTTCTGGCCCTGCTGGACTCCCCCGAGGTGGAGCTGGTGCTCAACGGGACGCTGGCCCCGGGGATGGTCAGGGCGGCAGGCGACGACACCTACCGCTACGTGATCATGCCGGTGCGGGTGGCGATCTAGGGCCGAACCTCCCCTTGAGGGTCGCCGAACTCCGGCTCCTCAACTTCCGGGCCTATCCCGGGGCCCAGGTTTTCCTGCGCCCCGGGTTCAACCTCCTCATCGGTGACAACGGGGCGGGGAAGACCAGCCTCCTGGAGGCCCTGGCCACCCTGGCCCTGGCTCGAGCGGCCAGGGGTGGGCTGAGCACCGAGCTGGTCCGCTGGGGAGCTTCCGAGATGGGAGTTGCCGCCACCACCTGGAGGGGAGAGGTGGAGGGGAGGCTGGAGATGCGCTGGCGAGCCCAGCCCCCCGCCGGCCGCTGGAGCAGAACGCTGCGTGCCGAGGGAGCGCCGGTGACGCCCGCGGCCTACCTCGGCAGATTGCGGGTGGTGTCCTTCTGGCCCGAGGACCTGGGGCTGGTGAAGGCCGGCCCGGAGCCACGGCGGAGGATGCTGGACGTGGTGCTCTGCCAGCTTTATCCGCAGTACGCGCAGGCTCTCTCCCTGTACCGGAGGGCCCTGGACCAGCGGAACTCCTCGCTCCGGGCCATCCGGGAGGGGAGGGCTGACCCGGCGGAGCTGAGGCCCTGGCTGGAGCCGCTGGTGCAGTACGGCGCCCTGGTCATGTCCCACCGGGAGCGTTACCTCAAGGAGGCCGGACCGCTGGCCCAGCGGGCGGCGGGCCGGATTGGGGAGAGGACGCCACTTGAGCTCCGCTACCTGCCGGGCACCAGGGGAGCATCTGGTGAAGGATGGGGGGATAGGCTTCTGTGGGCACTCCGGGATGCGGAGGAGGAGGAGGTGGCGCGGGGGCAGACCGTGGTGGGACCCCAGCGGGACGACTTCGAGATCGCATACGCGGATCGTCCGGCCAGGCAGTACGCCAGCCAGGGGCAGCAGAGGACCGCCGTGCTGGCGATCAAGGCCGCCGAGGTGAGCCAGCATCTGGCCGAGGGCGGACAGTCACCGGTGGTGCTGCTGGACGACGTCCTCTCCGAGCTGGACCGGGACCACCGCCGGGGCCTTCTGGAGGTCCTGGGAGAGGGGATGGGGGTGGAGCAGGCGCTGGTGACCGCCACCGAGGATTCAGGGCTCGAGGAGGCGATAGGCCCGTCCCAGGTCCTCCTGGTGAGCGGCGGCGAGGTGCGGGGAGGGGTGGGAAGCTAGTGGAGGGGATCGGGGAGATACTCCCCCGGGTCGTGCGCCGCATGGGGGTGCAGCGGCAGGTGCGCCTGGCCCGGGCTCAGGCGGCCTTCTCGGATTCCTGCGGGGACTACCTGAGAGCCCACGTCCGGGTGGTGGCGGTGGAGGGTTCGGTGCTGGTGGTGGCCTGCGCCCATCCGGCCATCGCCCACCAGCTGCAGATGGAGTCGGTGGCGCTGCTGGAGGCGGTGAACCGGGCGGCGGGACCGCCGCTCCTCCGGCGGATGCGCTTTGTCAGCGAGGCGTGAGCCCGCCCAATTCCAAGATGCGCAGGGCGGCCCTGTGGGCGGCCCCGGGCGGCATCTCCCGGCGGGCGGCGAGCCGGAGCCTCTCCAGAAGGGAGCCGTCCTCCGCCAGTATCTCCGGGAGGATCCTGGCCACCTCCCCGGGAGAGACCGCCGCCAGGGCCATTCCCCGGCCCACGGCCCAGTCCAGATTGGCCTGCTCCTGACCCCGCAGGGCGGAGGTGAGGATCATCCCCAGGCCCGCAGAGGCGGCCTCCCCGATGGCGGTGGGGCCCGCCTTGCCCAGGTACAGGTCGGCGGAGAGGATCAGAGAACCAGGGTCGGCCAGGAACGAGAAGGCGTGCACCGGCAGCCGCCACCTCCGGGCGGTCGCCCAGCGCAGCAGCCGCTGGTTCCGGCCGCAGAGGAGGGCCACCTGGCAAAGAACTCGGGAATCCTCCACCTCCAGCAGCACCCGCTCCACCCCACCGGCACCCTCCGCCCCCCCCGAGACCAGCAGGCAGGGGAGGTCTGGGTCCAGGCCCAGCTCCTGGCGGAGCGCGGGTCGAGGAACAGCCCGCTCCAGCCCGGGATCCAGGGGCAACCCGGTGGTCTCCACCAGCTCGGGCGGCACCCCCTGACCGAGGCAGGATGAGGTGGCCTCTTCGGAGGGTGTGAGGAGGTGGACGCCCCGAGGCGACAGCCACCCGGGGTGAACCAGGGTGAGGTCGGTCACCAGGGTGATCAGGGAGGCGCCCACCGACCGGGCGGCGGCCAGCGCCCCCGGCCCCAGCAGGGGGTGCAGGTTAACCACCACGCGCGGCCGGGTGCTCCGGGCCCGGCGCACCATCGCCGTCCGCAGGCCGGAGAGGAGGAACCGCTCCAGCACGGTCCCGGCCGCGGGTTGGGAGAAGGCGGCGAAGAGCGGCCCCCAGGCGGCGGGAGCGCGGCGCACCAGCGGGCCGTATCCTCGCAGCACCAGGCTGGCCTGGGGCAGCGCCCCAGAGCGGAGGGGGTCGGCGATCTCCACCCGGAGTCCCGGTCCCGCCTCGGCTTGCAATGCCTCTTGGAGGGCTGCGGCCACCCGCATGTGCCCGCCTCCCGTGGTCGTCGCCCAGAGCTGGACGTCTGCCAGGGGACGGGTTGGCCCGGTGATTCCCTACCTCCTCGGGTGGATTTTGGCCGGCGATGCTAAAGTGAGGCCAGGACGCGGTGGGAAGGGCCGCAGTCTCTGTGCCAAACATCCGGGGTGTAACAGAAATCGGGGCCTCATGTACCGCGCCCAAGGGGGTGAGCGCTGATCCGGAGTCGGGCGGCGCGGGCCTAAGCTGCCAGGTGGTGGACACCACCACCGGATTGGCGGGCCTGCGCCGGGCCTGGGAGCAGATCGCCTCTTCTGCCGAGGCTCCGGCCCCGTTCCTCACCTGGGAATGGCAGGAAAGCTGGTGGGCGGTGTTCTCCGCCAGCTACCGTCCCAGGACACTGGTGTTCTCCCAGCAGGGGGAGGTGGTGGGCATAGCCCCGCTCTGCATCCACCCGGAGCGCGAGGGAACCCTGCAGTTCGCCGGCGGTGAGGA
>JAJYXT010000039.1 GCA_021801645.1 bacterium | reverse complement strand
TCCGAGCGGGTGGGGAGCGCGGTTGCCAGGACCAGGAGCCCGACGACGGCGCTGAAATAGATCACCACCGCGGCTCCATCTCGGGGAAGGACCCGGTCGACACGTCGCTTCCAGGGCGTATCCGCGGGGAGAGCCGAGGGTGAGCAGAAGAGGCTGGTCGCTGGCGAGCAGCACCTGGGAGCGGGCGGTGGGGTCGGTGTGGTCACGGTCAGCTGACCGTAGACCCTCCCACCGGGGGTAGAGTCAAGGCGCGCTGGACCAGCGGGTCCTCGGAGCGGAAGTCGTTGCGGCCGGCCAGCTCGGCTGAGCGCTCCACTTCGAATCGCCGGATGCGCTCGAGACGCACGGTCAGGTCGGCGATCTGCTGCTCGGTCCGGTGCCGCACGGAATCCAGGATTTTCGCCAGGCTGGGTCCGATCGGCCCCGCACCGGGGCCGAGGTATTGCGCCGTCAGTTCCTTGATCTCGGCCAGGGTCAGACCGAGCTGACGCAGTCCGGACACCACCCCGACACACCAGAGGGCCTCCTCGCCAAACATCCGGTAGTTGCCCTCGCTGCGACCGATCGTGTAGATGAATCCCAGGTCCTCGTAGACCCGCAGGGTCTTGACGGGCACCCCAGTTCGGCGCGACAGCCGGCCGATGGTCATCGTCTCCGGCGGGGGCGGCTCGGCGGCCCTTACCGCTTCCGTCCCATGTCGTGGCCGTCCGGAAGCGCGGGGCGGCAGAGCACCACGGACCGGGATTGGGTCCTCACCGGCGAGCGAACTCATGCGTAGGGGAACATCTTGCCAGCACCGGCGGCGCGCTGACGCCGGCAGCGCCCCCGTGCTCCTCGATCGCCTACAGTCCAGCACCAAAGCCGTGGCTCCCCCATCAGCCTCCCCACCGGGTACCCGACGTTTCGAGGCGCCTTCCTGGCGTGGGAGGCCGTCGGTAGCCGCCCTCAACTGGGTGAGGGAGGTGTCCGGCGGTGCGCAGATCCTGGCGGTTCGCCTCCTTCGGACCGGTGGCTGGCACGCCAACCATGCGGTCACGGTGCTCGAACCAACGGGGAAGGAGCGCCAGCTGGTGCTCCGCCGGTGGGCGCGTCCGGGGTGGGAGCTGGAAGACCCCGACTTCACGGCTTCCCGCGAGGAGGCGGTGCTCGGGCTGCTGGAGCGGGCCGGCCTGCCCACCCCGCGGGTTGTCGCCTCGGATCCTCGGGGGGCGACCTGCGACGTGCCCGCACTGCTCATCACCCGGCTGCCAGGGCATCCCCCCCGAGTGGTTCGGGACCTCGACAGCTTCCTCACCCAGCTGGCGCAGGGCCTGGCCCGGGTCCACCGACTCCCGGTCGACGCGCGCGAGGTGCCCGGCTTTCGCACCTACTACCCCATGAGGGAGGCCCAGCTTCCAAGCTGGCTCCGGAAAGACCGGGTCTGGGAGGCTGCCCTGGCGGCTGCGCGAGAGGCCGAGCCAACTGAGGCCTCATTCATCCACCGTGACTACCACCCGGGCAACTCTCTCTGGCGCCACGGGGCCCTGACCGGCATCGTGGACTGGACCCAGGCATCGAGGGGGCCGGTGGAGGTGGACGTGGGCAGCATGCGCTGGAACCTGGCCGCGGACTTCGGGCTGCCGGCCGCCGATCGTTTCCTGGAGGCGTACCGCGCCAGCTCCCACCTCGAGCTGCGCGACCAGCCGATCTGGGATCTGGTCACCCTCATGGATCTCGTCCTCTCCAAGGGTGAACCTTGCCCGGAGGATGAGATGAGGCCGCTCCGGGAACACGCCCGGGCCTGCCTGCGTCGGATGCCCGACTGACCGCGTCCTGATCTCTAGCCGGTGGGTGCCACCGGCGGCCGATGACGGCCCACCGGGAGGAACCCAGCGGCCGGGGACCCGCGTCCAGGCCACACGCCCGCGAATGGTTGAGACCTCTGAGATGTCCCCACGGCGCGGCAGCAGGCGGAACCGGCGACGCTAGCGGCCGAGGGGGGCCAGAGCCTCTTCCGCCCGTGCGAACAGGGCGTAATGCCCGCCGTCCACGAAGTGCGCGGTGGCGCAGGGCAGGCGGGTGGTGACCTCCCTGCCGGCCTGCGGACTCACTCTCTTGTCCTGCAGCCCGTGCCACCACTCCACCGGAGTCGTCACCTCGTGCAGGCCGAACCCCCACGGGCGGGCTACGGCGGCAATGTCATCGATCGGCCCGGAGGGACCCTGCCGGGATCCATCCCACAGGGCGATCAGGGAAGCGCGGGTCGCCTCGGGATGGTCCCGTGCGAATTGGGCGTCCTCTGAACTTCCGCGCGAGGCGAGACGCACAATGCGTTCAACCGCCCTGGTCGACCGCGGCGTGGTCAGGTGATACAGGGCACCGCAAAGTCGGGGCGCGTTCATGGCCAGCTGGCCGTACAGCCGAGACATGCGCGAGGCGACCGCAGTGGAGCGCGTCCAACTCTCCGAATAGGGAGGGCTGCCTGCACCGATCACCACGCAGCTGACCCTTCCGGGGACGAGGTGCGCCACGGCCAGGGCATACGGGCCTCCAGCCGAGTGAGCGAGCAGCCCGACCAGCCCCAGCCCCAGTTGGTCCATGAGCTCCTCGACGTCCTTGGCCCAGTCGGCGAGCCGGCGCGGCGGGACTGGGTCAGAGTGGCCCAGGCCCGGGCGATCCAGCGAGATCAGCCGAATACCCCGGCTGGCTGCCGGATCGTGAAGGGCGGCCCCCGCCAGCCCGGAGGCGCCAGCTCCGGGCAGGAACACACAAGGGGCCCCCAGAGCGTCTCCGTATTCATGCCAGCCAAGACGCCTGCCGTCGGGGAGGCGGATCAACTTTGGCTGGTCCTCGCCCACCGGGCCGCTCACGTCCGGCCACCCGGCCGCGCATGTGGCATTCTCATAGTCGAGAATGGTATCATATGAGAGATTACTGTGGACGGGCTTGAGCTGATCCTCCACCCGGTGCGGCTGCGCATCATCCACGCCATGGGCGGAGGCCGCATGCGGACCACCTCGGAGCTGTGCCGCCGGCTGACCGGCGTGTCCAAGGCCACGGTGTATCGGCAGGTGGCGCTGCTTGCTGAGAACGGCGTCATAGATGTGGTTGACGAACGCCGGGTTCACGGCGCGGTGGAGCGCCGCTACCGGCTCAGTCCCTCACGGCCGGTGATCGAACCCGGGGCCGCCACCGCAATGACCCTGGAGGAGCACCGCAAGGGGTTCCTGGCCGCCGCCTCCGCCCTCATCTCCGAGTTCGACCGCTACTTGTCGGGGCGCGATGCCGATCCGGTCGCCGACTTCGTGGGCTACCGCCAGTTCCCGCTGTGGCTCTCCAGGGAGGAGGTCCAGCAGCTCGTGAGCGTGCTCACGCCGTACATGAGGGAGTTGGCCGAAAAGGAACCCACTCCCGAACGGCGCCCGTACATCTTGAGCCCCATCTTCTTTCCTCTGGAGGAAGCGGCCGAGGCGCCTCCACCCGGAGCCAGCAGCGACCCCAAGGCTCAGCCCTGAGGCGGGCTGGCTGCCGGTCGATCTGCGCGGTGGTACGGCGCGCCACTCCCTTGCCCCCAACCGTCACAGAATCTAGGAGGCTGGGGCGTGTCTGCATCACAACCAGGGTCCGTCAGCGTTTTAGTTTCCCGGTGATGTCCCTACTTTTGGCGTTGGGGAGCGCGGCCAGCGCTGGCACCTGACGGCTTGCGGATTCCGAATCCCTCCGCGGTGGCAGCCGCCACCTTACAGTGCCCTCCGCCTTGAACCGGGTGTCGCATCGGTCGAGCAGGGAACACTTGGCGGTCAGGCAGCCCTCAGATCGCGACCACTCCAGGCCAAGAACCTCTCGCTGGCACTGGAGTCCGGCGGAATCCACACCTCGCAGCCGAAGACGCCGGGGCCGCGCAGCATCGCCTCTCCCAGCGGGTCCAAAAAGGCGTGGGCGAATTCGACGGCTTCTTGGGGAATCTCCGGGCGCGACGGGCAGACTGCGCTCAGGTCCCAGGCGTGGAGGAAGAGGTCCACGGCCGGGAAACCGAGTCCCTCGGAGACCCTGCGGTCCCCCTGGGGCGTGGGCACCACCATCTGCGGGTCGGCACCTAGAACCGCCTCGCGCGCCGGCTGGAGCCCCGCCCTCCACCAGACAGCTGGCGAACCGGCCACAGCCGCCCCGGGCGGTTCGGCGGGGACCCGCTGTTCCGCCGGGCGTCCTGTATGGTCCTAGCGTCAGCGCCTCAGCGGCCACCCAGCCGCGTCTTGCCGTCCAGCAGCTCCCGGGCGATGTCGAGATGCCCGGCGTGCCGTGAGGTCTCCTCGATCATGTGCATCACGACCCAGCGCACGTTCGGAGGCTCGGGGCCGCGGCCCCCGTGCCGACCCCGGGGGGCGGCCGAGAGGGGGGTTGACGCCAGCACCGACTCGGACTGCGCGCACTGGTCGCGGTAGAAGCGGAGGACCTCCGTCGAGGACTCGTCGGTGGTGAACACCACGGTCAGGGGGTCGTACGGCGGCTGATCCTCTTCGAGGTCGCCCGGCAACTCGGGTTGCTTGCCCGCCACGACGCCCTGGAACCAGTGCCACTCGGCCCCACCCAGATGCTCCACCAATCCGGCGGGCGTCCAGCCGGTGGGCACGACCGAGCGATGCCACGCCGCCTCGTCAAGCCCCTCGACGATCGCCAGAATCGATTCCCGCTGGCCGCGCAGGAAATCCCGCAGCATCTCGTCGTCGGCATCCGAGTCGTGATTGACCACCACCTTCGCCCTCCTCAAATCTGGGCACGTCGATGGCAGGGTCTGCGCGGCGCGCCGCTCCCAGATCCTTCAGCGGTAGTCCTGCCACGGCGAAATCTACTCTGTGAGCACCAACCACTGCCGGCCGTCGAACAGCTCCCGAGCAGCGTCGAGATGGCCCGTGTGGCAGGCGGTCTCCGTGATGACCTGGAGGATCACCTCCCGCAGGTCGTGCCGCCGCCAGGAGCCGAACAGCCCGTCGGGCCACCAGGCGGGAGCGGTTGTGAGCGAGGGGGCGGCGAGCGGTGCCTACAGGCAGTAGGGACCTGGTTGGTGGTCGGCTCCGGCTGCCTTCAGCCCACACAGCCCTCGATCAATCTCATCGTGGTCCCGCCGCCTGCGAAGCTGATCTTCCAGGTTCACCAGCTCTCCGACGTCGTCCAGCCGGGCGTCCCGGCGCGAGTCCTGCAGGAGCAGGAACGCCAGCAGGCCGCGGGCCTCATGGGCTTCGGGCATGAGCTGCATGAGGAGGACCGTCTCCGCGAAGGCGGCCGAAGCGAGCACACTTGCAGGATGCCCGCTTCCTCGAGTTCGCCCCCTGCCGCTGCGGTCCTCTCGGGGCTAGACGCGGTCCGGGAGTGGGCGGCGGACGTCTACCGTGATCTGCACCTTCACCCCGAGCTGTCGCACCGGAAGCACGCGACGGCGTCGAAGGTCGCTGGGCGCCTCAAGGCAGCGGGCATCGAGGTACACCCTGGGGTGGGGGGCACCGGGGTGGTCGGCCTGGTCAGGAACGGGGAGGGCCCGGTGGTGCTGCTGCGGGCCGACATGGACGCCCTCCCGGTGGCCGAGGCCACAGGGCTCCCCTACGCCAGCCAGGCCACCGACGACGACGGGGCCGGAGGCGAGGTGCCGGTAATGCACGCCTGCGGCCATGACATGCATGTCGCCTGCCTCCTCGGCGCCGCTCATCTGCTCGCTGCGGCCCGGGACGAGTGGGCGGGCAGCCTCGTCCTCGTCTTCCAGCCCGCCGAGGAGACCGGCGACGGCGCCCGGGGGATGGTCGAGGACGGGCTGGCGGCGCTGGTGCCCAGGGTGGACGTGGCCCTCGCCCAGCACGTCCTGCCGGCCCCCGCCGGCCGGGTCGGCACCCACGTCGGACCAACCCTCTCCGCCGCCGACAGCATGCGCGTCACCGTGCACGGACGCGGCGCTCACGGCTCCATGCCCCAGGCCGCGGTGGACCCCGTCGTCCTGGCGGCGATGATCGTGGTCCGCCTCCAGACCATCGTGGCCCGCGAGACCCGCCCGGGAGAACCGGTCGTGGTCACCGTCGGGAGCATCCGGGCAGGGACCAAGAGCAATGTCATCTCCGACCACGCCGTCATCGAGCTCAACGTGCGCACCTACAGTGAGGAGACCCGCACCTTCGTCCTCGACGCCATCCACCGCATCGTGGACGCCGAATGCCAGGCCTCGGCATGCCCCAGGCCGGCCGAATACGAGCTCTTCGACCGCTTCCCCCTCACCGCCAACGACCCCGACGCCACCCAGAGGGTGGCGGCGGCGTTCTCCTCGTTCTTCGGGGACCGCGCCGGGCCGCTGCCGCTGCAGACCGCCAGCGAGGACTTCAGCGACATCCCCTCCGCCCTCGGGGTCCCCTACTGCTACTGGGGGATCGGTGGCACCGACGCCGAGCAATACCAGGCGGCCGAGCGGGCGGGGCGCGTCGCCCAGGACATACCCGTCAACCACTCGGCGCACTTCGCCCCGGTCATCCAGCCCACCCTGGACACCGGCATCCAGGCCCTGGTGGTGGCGGCGCTGGCCTGGCTGGCCCCGCCTCCCGCCGACCAAAAGTAGCCCGGGTGTCGAGCCCCGCCGCCACCCTCCAGCTGGTGCTCGATCTCCTGGGCACCTTCGTGTTCGGGCTGAACGGCGCCCTGACGGCGATGGAGGCGGAGAACCTCGACCTGGTGGGGGTGGTGGTTCTGGCCGTGATCACCGCCCTCGGCGGCGGCATCATCCGCGACGTGCTCATCGGATCGCTGCCCCCGGCCGCGTTCCGCGACTGGCGCTACCTGGCGGTGGGCGCTGGGGCCGGCATCGCCGCCTTCCTGGCCCGCCGGCTCTGGGTGCGGCTCCAGCGCTCGATCACCGTGCTGGACGCCGCCGGCCTGGCGCTCTTCTGCGTGACCGGGACCACCACCGCCTTCGCCGCCCATCTCGGGCCCTTCCAATCGGTGGTCCTGGGCACC
>JAJYXT010000052.1 GCA_021801645.1 bacterium | reverse complement strand
GGAGGGGGACACGGTGGCGGTGGGCGCCCCGCTGGCCGTCCTCGAGCTCGACGAGTCCCCGCCAGCGACCAGTCCACCCGCCGGCGAGACGAGCCAGACCCGGGTGGCGGACGCGGAGTCGGCCGCCACGTCCGAACTGGTGGAAGTCCCGCTGCCCG
Organism: bacterium; assembly: GCA_021801645.1. Lineage (GTDB taxonomy): Bacteria > Chloroflexota > Dormibacteria > Aeolococcales > Bog-877 > JAJYXT01. Next base: position 36,734 of record JAJYXT010000052.1, on the reverse strand, counting down.
CCCTGGGGGAGTCGGTCACCGAGGGCGTTGTGGGCAGCTGGCGGCGCCGGGTCGGCGACGTGGTGGCGGCCGGCGACACCCTGTTGGAGATCCAGACCGACAAGGTTGACGCCGAGGTGCCTTCCCCGGTGGCCGGGACGCTGGTGGAGATCCTGGTCGAGGAGGGCGCCACGGTGGCGGTGGGCACCCCCTTGGCTAGGGTGGCCACCGCAGGTGAGTTTGGACCGGTTGCCGTTGCGGCACCCGCACGCGTTGTCCCCACACTCCCACCGCCGCCCACCCCGAGAGGCGCTGAGGTGGACGCCACGCCCCTCGCCCGCAGGGCCGCCACCCTCTCCGGGACCGACCTGGAGAGGGTTCGGGGCACCGGCCCGGGAGGCGCCATCCGTCGGGACGACGTGCTGCGGGCGGGGGAGGGCGGCGCGCCCCGGGCGGAGGTCGTGCCCATCAAGGGCTCGGCCGCGGTCCTGGTGCAGGCCATGGAGGCCAGCCTAGGCGTTCCCACGGCAACCAGCTTCCGGACGTTCGAGGTCCCGGTGCTGGTGCAGCGCCGGCACCAGCTCAACGAGCTCCTCCGGACCGCCGGGCGTTCCCAGCTGCGCTGCTCCTACACCCACCTCATCGCCTACGCGCTGGTGCGCGCGGCCCGCGAGATGCCCGCCTTCTCCGCCTCATTCCGGAGCCTTGAGGGCCGGCCGGGCCGAGCCCAGCAGCCTGGGGTCAACCTCGGGCTGGCGGTGGACGTCGAGCGCCGGGACGGCTCCCGCTTCCTGCTGGTGCCGGTGATAAAGGAGGCGGAGCGGCTGCCGTTCCAGCAATTCCGGGCTCGCTACGAGGAGCTGGTGGACAAAACCCGGTCGGGTGGGCTGGCCGTGGAGGACCTCGAGGGGGCGACTCTCACCCTGACCAACCCCGGTGGGGTGGGGACGGTGGCGTCGGTTCCCCGGCTGATGGCCGGCCAGTCGGCGATCATCGCCCTGGGGGCGATCGGCAACCCGGCCGGCTTCTCCGGTCTCGCTGACGAGGCCGCCGCCGCTCTCGGTATGCGCCCGGTCATGACCGTCACCAGCACCTATGACCATCGCATCGTCCAGGGGTTGGAGTCGGGAATGCTGTTGCGACGGCTCGAGGGGCTCCTGGCGGGCGACGACGCCTTCTACGAGGACGTCTTCGCGAACCTCAATCTGGAGATGCCCCCGCTTCCGACCACCGCAGCCCCCGCAGTGGTGGCGCCGGTGCGCACCCGGCCCGCCTCGGCTGGACCGGAGCTGCTGCGGGCGGTGGCCTCGGGGATGTCGCTGGTGCAGGCCTTCCGCACCCACGGCCATCTGGCTGCCCACCTCGACCCGCTGGGAAGTGACCCCCCGGGTGACCCCGCCCTGGATCCCGGGACCGCGGGGGTGAGCCAGGAGCTCATGGAGGCAGTTCCCGCTGACGTCCTTCGGGTGGCGGTTCCGGGTCGCAACCTGGCGGAGGTCCTGCCTGAGATGCGCCGGACCTACTGCGGCACCATCGCCTACGAGATCGAGCACATCTCCAGCCACGAGCAGCGCGCCTGGCTCCGGCGGCAGATCGAGTCCGGCACTCACCGCCGCCAGCTCAGCGCGGAGGATCGGCTCAACCTCTTCCAGCGCCTGGCCCAGGTGGACGCCTTCGAGCGCTTCTTGCGCAAGACCTACCTCGGCCAGCACACCTTCTCCATCGAGGGGGTGGACGCGCTGGTACCGATGCTGGAGGAGTCGATCAGGCTGCTTGCGGAGGCAGGCACCGAGGAGGTCCTCCTGGGGATGGCCCACCGCGGCCGGCTCAACGTCACCGCCAGGATCGTGGGGCGGTCGCTGGACGAGATCATCTCCGAGTTCGAGAGCCAGGCCTATCTCGGCGGGGCCTGGACCGGCGACGTCAAGTACCACTACGGCGCCGAGGGCGCCTACCGCCTGCCCTCGGGGCGGGAGGTGGCGGTGGTGCTCACCCACAACCCCAGCCATCTCGAGGTGGTGGACGCGGTGGTCGAGGGGCGGACCCGGGCCCGGCAGACCACGGACCGGGCTCCCGAGATAGTTCAGGACACCCGCCGCGCCGTGCCGATCCTGATCCATGGGGATGCCGCCTTCACGGGCCAGGGGGTCGTCACCGAGACCCTCAACCTGCAGGGGCTTGAAGGCTACCGCGTGGGGGGAACCCTGCACATCATCGCCAACAACCAGATCGGTTTCACCACCGAGCCATTGGATGGGCGCTCCACCCGATACGCCAGCGACATCGCCAAGGGCTACGACATCCCCATCGTGCACGTAAACGGGGACGACCTGGAGGCGTGTCTGGACGCCGTCCGCCTGGCGGTGGCCTTCCGGACCACCTTCGAGAGGGACGTGCTGATCGACCTCATCGGCTATCGGCGCTGGGGCCACAACGAGGGGGACGAGCCGGCCTACACCCAGCCGCAGATGGCGGCTCGCATCCGCAGCCATCCCACCCCGGTCGCGGTGTACGGGGCGGAGCTCGTCCGGGAGGGGCTGCTCTCCGCCGAAGGGGTGGAGGCCGAGCAGGCACTCCGCTACCAGGAGATGGCCGAGGCTCACCGCCGGGTGGTGGCGCGGAGCGCTGAGCTGGCAGCGGCGGCGGCGGCCAACGGCCGGATGGCCGAGCCCGACGGCCTGCCCGATGTAAACACGGCTGTGACCGGAGAGCGGCTTGAGGAGCTGGACGCACAGCTGGTGCACCTACCCCCCGGCTTCCGCATGAATCCCAAGCTGGCACGAGCGTTCTCCCAAAGGGCCGCCGCGCTGGCCGAGGGTGGCCGGGTGCCCTGGGCGCAGGCCGAGTCCCTGGCCTTGGCCGCGCTCCTCACCGAGGGGGTGGCCATCCGGCTCACAGGCCAGGACACCGAGCGCGGGACCTTCAGCCAGCGCCATCTGGTCCTCCACGACCCGGACACCGGCCAGGCGTATGCCCCGATCCAGCACCTGGACCAGGCCCAGGCCACCATCGAGGTGCGCAACAGCCCCCTGTCCGAGTACGCAGCGATGGCCTTCGAATACGGCTTCGCCGTCACCAAGCCCGAGGCCCTCGTCATCTGGGAGGCGCAGTACGGCGACTTCTTCAACAACGCCCAGGTGGTCGTGGACCAGTTCCTGGCCGCCGGGCAGGCTAAGTGGGGTCAGGAGTGCCGGCTGACCCTCTTGTTGCCCCACGGCTACGAGGGCAGCGGGCCGGAGCATTCCAGCGCCCGCATCGAGCGCTTCCTGGAGCTGGCCGCCGGCGGCAACCTCCGCGTTGCCTACCCCTCGACCGCCGCCCAGTACTTCCACCTCTTGCGCCTCCAGGCGCTCTCAGCGGTGCGGCGCCCGCTCGTGGTCTTCACCCCCAAGAGTGGGCTGCGCCTCCCCAGCTACGCCTCGCCAGCATCGGAGATGGCCGGCGGAGGGCTGCGGGCGGTGCTGGCGTCAGAGGCCCCCGGCCCCGGGACCCGCCGCCTGCTGGTGGCCAGCGGCAAGGTCGCCCACGAGCTGGAGGCGCGGCTGACCAAGGAGGGAAGGCAGGACGTCGCCGTGCTGCGCTTGGAGGTGCTGTACCCGTTCCCGACTTCTGCGCTCTCCGCTCAGCTGGCCGCCTACCCCAAGCTGGAATCGGTCACCTTCGTTCAGGAGGAGCCCCGGAACATGGGGGCCTTCGGCTACGTCGCGCCCCGGCTGCAGCCGCTTCTGCCCGCGGGTGTGGAGCTGGGCTACGCCGGGCGGGCCGCGGCGGCCTCCCCCTCCGAGGGCTCGATGAAAGCCCACCTGGAAGAGCAGGAGCGGCTGCTGGCCGACGCCGTGGCCGCTCTCGAGCAGGGAGCCTCCGCCTGATGGCGCAGCGGGTGGTGGTGCTCGGCGGTGGGCCGGCCGGGGCGGTCGCCGCCCTGAGAGCCGCCCAGATGGGGGCCGACGTCACGCTGGTCGAGCGCCGGGAGCTGGGGGGGACCTGTACCAACCGCGGGTGCGTTCCCAGCAAGGCGCTGCTGGCAATCTCCGCCCTCGCTACCAAGATCCGCCGGGCCGATGAGTTCGGCCTGCGCGTGGGGGAGCTGGAGTTCGACTTCCCCAGGATGCAGGCCCGCAAGGATGAGATCGTGAGCCGCATCCGAGGGGGAATCGAGTCCGCCTGCCGCCGACACTCGGTCCAGGTGGTATCGGCGGAGGGCCGCCTGGTCGGGGACGCGGTGGAGGCCGGGGGGCAGCGGCTGGAATACGACCACCTCGTGGTCTGCGTGGGAACCGAGCCCTCGGGTCTACCCGACCTGGACCAGAGCCAGCCCCGGGTCATCACCTCAGACGGGGTGTGGACTCTGCAGGAGATTCCCAAGCGGCTCCTGATCGTGGGCGGGGGGGTGATCGGCTGTGAGTTCGCCAGCCTCTTCGCTCCGCTGGGGACCAGGGTGACGGTGGTGGAGCTCCTCCCCCAACTGCTGACCGGGGTGGACCGCCGCACCGCCGAGGCCTTCCGCCGGCTGCTGGAGGGCAGGGGGGTCGAGGTCCATCTGGGGACCAAGGTGGATGGGGCGGACTACCTCCCCGACTCGGTCCGGGCCCGCCTCAGCGACGGTGCCGAGGTGGAGGCCGATCTCCTCCTGGTGGCGGTCGGTCGCCGGCCCCAGACCGAGGGTATCGGGCTCCAGGAGGCCGGGGTGCGGGTGGCCCCCAGCCGGCACGTCGAGGTCGACCAGTATCTGCGCACCGCCAATCCCCGGATCTGGGCCGCGGGGGACTGCATCGGAGGGTTGCAGCTGGCCCACCTGGCCTCGGCCGAGGCGGCCCGGGCGGTGGAGAACGCCCTCCAGCCCCAGCAGGCCATGCCCATGGACCGCACCGTGGTGCCTAGCTGCATCTTCACAGACCCGGAGATCGCCACCGTGGGGCTGCATGCCGACCTGGCGCGGGAGCAGGGCCACGAGGTCCGGCTGGGCCAGGCCCGCTTCATCGGGGAGGCCAAGGCTCTGGCGGAGGGCGATTCCGAGGGGTACGTGCAGTTGGTCGCCGACGCCGGCACCGACCGGCTGCTGGGCGCCACCATCATGGGCGCCCATGCGGTCGAGCTGATCCACGAGGTGGGGGTGGCCATCAGCGATGGGTTCACCATGGCCGAGCTGGGGTCGGTGATCCACGCCCATCCCACCATGAGCGAGGTGGTGATGGACGCCGCCCAGCAGGGCCACAAGGTCGCCCCCTACCTGAGCTGACCCCCCGCCCCCCTGGGGGGGGCGACGCGGACCTTCCCGGCAGAGCCACCGGTGCCGGTGGCGGGGATCGCGGGAGGTGGAGCGTGGATCAATCGGAGCGGGTCAGGGAGGCCGACGGACCGGTACCCCGGAACCCGGAGCGAGAGGCGCGGCGGCGGGCGATGGAGGCCATCTGGTCGCGCTACGGCACCCTCCATCTGGAGGGAGACACCGACCAGCTGATCGCCGCGCTGCGGGGCCGGGGGGAGCGACCGTGATCACCGCGGTCGACACCAACGTGCTGATCGACGTGCTCCGGGCCGACCCCCGCTTCGGCCGGGCGTCAGCCCTGGCCCTGGGCCGGTGCGTGGGAGAGGGCGAGGTGATCGCTTGTGACGCGGTGGTGGGGGAGCTCGCCCATCTGTACCGCGACCCGGCGCTGGCAGCCCGCGAACTCCAGGTGCTGGGCGTGGTGCACCGGCCTGGCGGGCTGGCCGCGGCGCTGGAGGCGGCCCGGGTCCAGCGCCGGTACCGGGAGCAGGGGGGAGGTCGGGAGCGGATGCTCGCCGACTTCCTGGTGGCCGCCCATGCCCAGACCATGGCGGACCGGCTGCTGACCCGTGACCAGGGGTTCTTTCGCGCCTACTTCCCCAGGTTGCAGATCGTGGATCCGGAGCGGCTGGAGCGGCGGCTGGTCTCCGGCAGGGAGACGCCTACTCCACAGCGAGGCAGGTGATGGTCCGCACCACCCCGCTGAAGCTCTGGATCCGGTCCACGATCAGCCTGCCGATGCCCCTCACGTCCTCGGCCTGTACCTGGGCGATGGCGTCGTACTCGCCGGTGATGGCGTCCACCTGGAGGACTCCCTCCTCGCGGCGCATCCGCTGGACCACGTCCATGGCCTTGCCCGGCTCCAGGGTCATCAGGATGTAAGCCCGGACCATAACCTCCCTCCTCGTGATCCGACCGCAGGGGAAGAAATCCCGGCGCCACCATAGCTGATTCCGGGGGCTTATGGAGCGCCCCGGCCGCTTCGCCCAAGAGCGGCGGCCTCCGGCTCAGCACCCACCCCCGGGATACCAACTCCGGGCGCACCACCTGCCGCGGTCTCGGTGACGGCGCCTCACGGTCCCGAGATCGCGCCGGCGGGCCGGAGGGACGGCGCGCCATGATGTGCGGGGTCGGCGCCATGGCCGGCTGCGCAGGGGAGGTGGTGGCGTGCAGGCGATCGTCAAGCCCAGCCCCGGCCCGGGGGCTACCGTGGCCAGCGTTCCGGAGCCGGAGCCGGGCCCGGGCGAGGTGCTACTGCAGGTGGTGGCCAACGGGATCTGTGGGACGGACCTACACATCCTGGATTGGAACCCGTGGGCCGCCGCCCGCGTCAAGCCGCCCCGGGTGCTCGGTCACGAGATGGCCGGGAGGGTGCTGGCGACCGGCGAGGGGGTGTCAAGCCCCGCGGTCGGGGATCTGGTCGGAGTCGAGAGCCACCTGGTCTGCCTCAGCTGCCCGCAGTGTCTCCGGGGGGACTTCCACGTCTGCCAGAACACCCGCATCCTGGGGGTAGACACCGACGGCGTCTTTGCCGAGAGGGCGGTGCTGCCGGCCCGCAACTGCCGGGTCGCCCCCCCCGGGCTGGACCCGGCTCTTGTGGCCTTCCAGGAGCCCATGGGGAACGCCGTGCATGCGGCATCGCAGGGAGCGCTCTCCGACCGCCCCGTGATCGTCACCGGGTGTGGCCCGATCGGGCTGGCCGCGGTGGGGATCGCCCGGGCCGAGGGGGCCAGCCGGGTGGTGGCTGTGGACCGGGTGCCGGAGCGGCTGCGGCTCGCCGAGCAGATGGGCGCGGACGCGCTGGTGGACACCAGCCGGACAGAGGACCTGGCGGCGGCCCTGCGCCAAGCCTGTGGGGATGACGCGGGCGCGGTGCTGGAGATGTCGGGGGACGCACGCCTCATCCGTGCCGCCATTGACGTGGTGGCGCCAGGGGGATGGATCAGCCTGCTGGGTCTGGGCGATCGCGAGACCACCCTCGACCTCTCCACCGAGGTGGTGATGCGCGGCATCACGCTGTACGGGGTGACCGGGCGCAGGCAGTTCCAGACCTGGGACCAGACCGCGGCCTACCTCAGCTCCGGGCGGGTGGACGTGCGGCCGATCATCACCCACCGGGTCTCCATGGCGGAGTTCCAGAGAGCTTCGGAGCTGGCCCGCTCGGGGACCATCGGCAAGGTGGTGCTCTATCCTCCGGAGGGAAGTTGGCAATGATGGACCTGCGAGAGAGCCTGCGGGCGGAGCTGGACCAGCTGCGCCAGGAGGGCCGGTTTCGGGAGCTGGCGGTCCTGGAGGGCCCCCAGGACTCGGAGGTGGTGATCGGCGGACAGCGGCTGATCAACCTCTCCTCGAACAACTACCTCGGCCTCAACACCCACCCCAAGCTGGTGGAGGCGGCCTGCGAGGCCGCCCGCCGCTGGGGCGCGGGATCCGGGGCGGTGCGCACCATCGCCGGCACCCAGGCGATCCATGAGGAGCTCGAGGCCCGGCTGGCGGCGTTCAAGGGAACTCCGGCGGCGCTCACCCTGCAGAGCGGCTACGCCGCCAACCTGGCGGTGCTGGGCGGCGTCCTGGGCGAACCCGACGCGGTGGTGAGTGACGAGCTCAACCACGCCAGCATCATCGACGGCATCCGGCTCACCAAGGCCCATCGCTACCTGTTCGCCCACAAGGACCTGGACCAGCTGGAGCAGCGGCTGGCCGAGGCGCGCCGGGACGGCCGCCGGCGGGTCCTGGTGGTCAGCGACGGGGTCTTCAGCATGGATGGGGACATCGCCCCCCTTCCCGGGATCGTGGAGCGGGCCAAGGCGGCGGGGGCGGCGGTGATGGTGGACGACGCGCACGCCTCGGGGGTTCTCGGCAGGGGTGGACGGGGCTCGGTCAGCCACTTCCACCTGGAGGGGCAGGTGGAGATCCAGGTCGGGACCCTGAGCAAGGCGGTGGGGGTCCTGGGCGGCTACGCGGCCGGCTCCCAGGAGCTCCGGGACGTCCTCATCCATCTCGGCAGGCCCTTCCTCTTCTCCACCTCGCATCCCCCGGCCGTGGTGGCGGCCTGCATCGCCGCCCTGGAGGTGATGGAGGCCGAGCCCGAGCTGCAGGAGCGGCTCTGGGACAACACCCGTTACTTCAAGCACGGGCTGGAGCAGCTGGGCTTCGATTGCGGCCAGAGCGAGACGCCGATCACCCCGGTGATCGTGGGCGAGGCCGCCAAGGCGATGGGTCTCTCGGACGCTCTCCGGCGCCGCGGGGTCTTCGCCCAGGGCATCGCCTTCCCGACCGTGGCCCGCGACAAGGGCAGGGTCCGGACGATCGTCACCGCCAGCCACACGCGCGCCCAGCTCGACCGGGCGCTGGAGGCCTTCCAGGACGCGGGCCGGGAGCTGGGGCTGGCGGGGTCCCGGGTCGCGTCGTAACTTTGGCCGCGGCGCCTGAATTCCAGAGGGTGAGAGGCGTGGCCGCATCGCGGCCCCGCCGGCAGCCCCACGACCTCGAGGAGGAGCGCCGGCTTGTCGAAGCGGCCAAGAACGACCCCGCCGCCTTCGCCCAGCTCTACGACCGCTACGTGGATGCCATCCACGCCTACGTCTACCACCAGACCGGGAGCTGGGAGCGGGCCGAGGACGTGACCGCCACCACCTTCATGCGGGCCTACGCCGAGATCGGCAAGTTCGAGTGGAGAGGCGTGCCCTACTCGGCCTGGCTCTACCGGGTGGCCTCCAACCAGATCCTCCGAGATCACCGTCGGCCGGGCTGGATCGAGCTGCCGGACGGCCTGGTGGATCCGGGCGAGGGCCCCGAGGAGGCGGCGCTGCGCTCGGATCGGGTCGCCAAGGTCCAGGCGGCCGTGCGCCGGCTCTCCCGGGACCAGCGGCAGGCGATCACCCTGCGCTTCGGCGCCGGACTGCGCAACGCCGAGGTGGCCCAGGTGATGCGGAAGAGCGAGGGGGCGGTCAAGCTGCTCATCTTCCGCGCCCTGCGCAAGCTGGAGGAGCGGCTGGGGCCCGAGTTTGCCGCCCACCTCCCCCCGGAGCTGACCGTGGCCGGGAACGACCCCTCGGAGGAGGGCTGAGCATGGCAAGTCGGGAGGAGAAGCGGATGGCCAGCCGGCTGGCGGAGTGGCTGGACGGTGAGCCGGCCGCCCCGGACGCAGAGTCCCGGGCGGTGGCCCAGACCGCGGTGCTCCTGGTGGACGCCTTGGCACCCCGCAAGCTGGCGGAGGACACCCGCTCCCGCCTCTACCGCCGGGCGCTGGCGGAGTACGCCGCCCGGGGCTCCGACCCGGCGCCGCTGGGCGATCTGGCCCGGGCGGCCCGGCAGATCCCCGCCCCGGCGTGGCTGGGGTTGGGGGGCGTGGCCGTCGGCGCGGCGGTGGGGCTGGCACTGCTCCGCCAGCGGGAGCACGGCACCGGGCTCTGAGCGAGCCGCGAACTGCCCCGGCGGCCGAGGCAGGGCGGGCGCACTTAGAATCACACCGCGTGACGGTGACCACCCTGGTGGTGCCGGCCGGAGGGCTGGGCACCCGGTTCCTGCCGGCGACCAAGGCCCTGCCCAAGGAGATGGTTCCGGTGGGCGACCGGCCCGCCATCCAGTGGGGGTTGGAGGAGGCGGTGGCCTCGGGGATCCGCCGGGCCGTGGTGGTGACCGCTCCTGGGAAGGACCTCATCCGGGCCCACTTCGCCAGCGACCCCGGTCTGGAGCAGATCCTGGAGTCTCGGGGCAGCTCCGAGCTGGCGGCGGAGGTGCGCCGCATCGCCGATCTCTGCCAGCTGGAGTTCGTGGAGCAGCCGGAGCCGCTGGGGCTGGGGCACGCGGTCCTCTGCGCCCGGCCGCTGCTGGAGGGTGAGGATGCCGCGGCGGTGCTGCTGCCCGACGACCTCTTCGACGGGACGCCGCCGCTCCTTGCCCAGCTCATAGAGGCCAACGCCTGGGAGGGTTGCACCGTGCTCGCCCTCCGGCGCTGCCCTCGGGAGTCCATCTCCCGGTACGGGGTGGCCGAGGTGGCCGGCGAGGGCCCGGTCTTCCAGGTCACCGACGTGGTGGAGAAGCCGTCCGCGGACGAGGCGCCCAGCGATCTGGCGATCATGGGTAGGTACGTCCTCACCCGGGAGGTCCTGGACCGCCTCGACCAGGTGGCGCCGGGGGCCGGGGGGGAGATCCAGCTGACCGACGCCATCCGGGAGGTGGCCCGGGACGGACGGGTCGTGGGGGTGGAGTTCACCGGCCGGCTGCTCGACGTGGGGACCCTGGACAGCTGGCTGGCCACCAACGCCGCCATCGTCTGGCGGGACCCCGTGCTGGGGCCGACCCTGCGGGCGCGGATCCGGGAGCTGGAGGCCGAGCCGTGAGGAGCGCTTGGCCCCAGGACCGGGCGGCGCGCTGGCGCTATACTGCAGCCCCAGATGTCAACCGTGGCGGCTTACTCCGTCCTCAATGCTCACTTCGATCAGGTAGTGCAATGGCAGTGCAACGCCCGCGACGCGGTGACGACCTCCTGCGCTACCGCAGCCAGGAGGGCGACTTCGAGGTAGAGGTCTCGCACACCCTGAACAAGTGGTGTGTCTCGGTGCTCCGGCTGGAGGATTCGAGCATCGTCGCCCAGGACTTCTTCCCCGAGCGCTGGAAGGCCATGGCCAGAGCCCAGGACTTCCTGCGCATCCTCAACACCCGCAACCGTCACGAGGGCGGAGAGGGCGGGGGCGAGGACCTCTGAGCGCCGCCGGACCGGGGGCCCGGACCAGGGCCATTCCCGATGGCTTCTCGGCCGCCGACCCGCACGCCCACACCCTGGCCAGCGATGGCATGGTGACCTCCCGCCAGCTGGTGGAGGCGGCTCGCCAGGCCGGGCTGGCGGTCCTGGGGGTCACCGACCATGACACCATGGCCGGCGTTCCGGAGGCGGTGGCCGCCGGCCAGGAGCTGGGGGTGGAGGTGGTGGCCGGGGAGGAGATAACCACGGGGGGCCTGGGCAAGGTCCACGTGCTGGGGCTCTTCCTCGCCGGGCCGGTGCGCATGGGGATGTCCGTGGAGGACACCATCCGCGCGGTCCATGACCAGGGAGGTCTGGCGGTCCTCGCCCATCCGTTCATGCCCACCTACTTCGCCTCGATCACCCCGGCGGCCCTGCGCCGGCTGCTGGGGCGCACCCCGGTGGATGGGGTGGAGCTCCGCCACACGGCCCTGACCACTCCCATGCGGAGCCGCCAGCTGGACCAGTTCTACGACCTCCACCGCAACCGGATGGGGGCGGCCATCGGCTCCAGTGACAGCCACTTCGGCGCCCGCGACCTGGCCCGCAACGTGACCCTCTTCCCCGGCTCCGGGGCGGCCGACCTCCGCCGGGCGATGGAGGAGGCCACCACCCGGCCGCTGGAGCGGTACCTCGTTCCCCCCGGCCCGGCGCTGGCCGACCGGTTGCGCCAGCAGGGGAGGAGCATGGGCTGGCTCACCTGGCAGCGGATCACCGGCCGGGTGGGCAGAGAGGGGGCTCTGCCGGCGTGAACCGGCGCTTTCTGGAGTCGGAGTGGGGGGCGGTGGCCTTCGTGGGCACCGTCGTGCTGGGGGGACTGGTGGTCCTCCTGATGCTGGTGATCAAGTCCATTGGCGCCTCGCCGCTGCCCCCTCCGCCGCCTTGTCCCCGGTTCACCCCCATCGTGCTCCAGGCCACCCCCACCCCCTCGCCGGGCACCTCCGCCTCGCCGACTTCCCCGGTGGCCCTGCCCTCGGTTCCCTTCGGCTGCCCCGAGCCATCGGTGGTGGTGAAGACTCCAACCCCGTCGCCCAGCAGCTCACCCTCAAGGACAGCCACCCCCTCCGCATCTCCGACCAAGTCGGCCACCCCATCACCATCCGCCTCCAAGTCGGCCTCGCCGACCCCCTGAGCTGATGGCTGCGGCCGGGGTCGGTGGGCAGCCGGAAGGGGAGGCGGTCATCACCCGGGGACTGACCAAGCGGTACGGGAGCCGGCTGGCGCTGGACGGGCTCGACCTTCAGGTGGGCTACGGAGAGGTGTTCGGCTTCCTCGGCCCCAACGGCGCCGGCAAGACCACCTTCGTCAAGCTGCTGCTCGGCCTGGGCCGACCCAGCGCGGGTACCGGTCAGCTCCTGGGCCGGCCGCTTGGAGACCGGTCGGCGCGCTCCAAGGTCGGCTACCTCCCCGAGCTCTTTCGCTATCAGGGCTGGCTGCGGGCCCAGGAGGTGCTCACCCTCCACTGCCAGCTGGCCGGCCTCCCGCCGGCGGGGTTTCCCGACGAGGTCGGCAGGAGCCTTGAGCTGGTGGGGTTGGCCGGCCGGGGAGAGGACCTGGTGTCCACCTTCTCCAAGGGGATGCAGCAGCGGCTGGGACTGGCGGTGGCGCTGCTGGGGGCTCCGCGCCTGGTGGTGCTGGACGAGCCCACCTCGGCGCTGGACCCGGTTGGGCGCCACGATGTCCGGGAGCTGATCCGCCGGCTGCGCCAGGAGGGGGTGACCGTCTTCCTCAACTCCCACCTGCTCTCCGAGGTCGAGCTGGTGTGCGACCGGGTGGCGGTGGTGGACCGGGGGCGGGTGCTGGCCCAGGGTGCGCTCACAGATCTCCTCTCCGGAGAGGGCCCGCGGGTGCGCTGCCGGGACCTGCCCGGGGACGCCCTCCCCGGCCTGGGCGCGCTGAGGCGTGACGGTGACTGGGTCTCCGTCCCCGGTCTGGACAGATCGCGCACCCCGGAGCTGGTCGCGGCCATCGTGGCCGCGGGGGGGCGGGTGTATCAGGTGGACGAGGGGCGGGCGAGCCTGGAGGAACGCTTCCTCCAGCTGCTGGAGCGGGCGTGAGCTGGCGCCCTCTGGGGGTCATCGCCGGGCTCACCGCCCGCGAGTTGCTGCGGCGCCGGCTGGTGCATGCGCTGCTGCTGCTCACGGCGCTGGTCCTGGCCCTCACCGGTTGGGGCTTCTCCCGCATTCCCCACCTGCACCTCGGTGGGGAGCTGCTCACCCCCCAGCTGGCGAGGCTGGCCGCCGCCCAGCTACTGCTCCTCGTGATGTTCATGTTCAGCTTCGTGGTGGGTTTGACCGCCGCCTTCCTGGCCGCGCCGGCGGTGGCCGGGGAGCTGGAGTCGGGGATCGCCCTCGCGGTTCTGGCCCGTCCCATCTCCCGGGCGGAGTTCCTGGTGGGGCGCTGGCTGGGGCTGGCCCTGCCGCTGCTGGCCTACGTGGTGCTCTCCGCCTCGGTGGAGTTCTGGCTGGTGGCCGTGGGGACCGGGTACGCACCCCCCAATCCCGTGGGCGCGGAGGCCGCCCTGGCCGGCCAGGGGCTGGTGCTGCTAACCCTCACCCTGGCTCTCAGCACCCGGCTCTCGGCCATGACCTCCGGGGTGGTGGCGGTGGTGGTGTTCGGCGCCATGTGGGTGGCCGGGGTGGCGGGAGCCTTCGGCTCGGCCTTCCACAACACGGCGATCTCCGCGGTGGGGACGGTGAGCCACCTGCTCGTCCCCAGCGACGGACTCTGGCGCGCCGCGGTCTACGAGATCCAGCCCAAGCTGTTCGCCTCGGCCTCCCTGAGCCGGGTGGGCAGCCCCTTCTCAGCCACCTCCGGCGCGACACCGGCCTATCTGGTCTTCGCCGCCGCCTGGGTCCTGCTGGTCCTGGCCGCGGCGGTGCTGAGCCTGGACCGGCGGGAGGTCTGAGGGCCGCCCTCAGAGCTCGGAGAGGGTGAGCACGCCATTGCCCACCCCGATCTTCTCCAGGGGCAGCGTGAGCTCCATCTCCGGGAGGGAGCCGACCACCAGCTTGACGGAGATCATCCCCGCCAGCCTCAGCTTGGCCACCCGGACGCAGTCGCGCAGGAAGGGGAAGGCCAGAGGGACCAGCTGATTGGCCAGCCGCTCGCGCAGCGCCCGCACCGGGTCCGCGTCGGCGTCCAGGCTGAGGTCCCGGAATCCCATCACCACGACCTGATCGGAGAGCGGGATGGGGTCGCTCCAGCCATACGCCTCCCCCGGCTTCCCGAGGTCGACGTACAGACCGCGCTGGCTGAAGAGCTGCAGCGCGCGGGCCAGCTTGCGCATGAGGGGCGCCTCCCCCTCCACCACGAAGGGGACCACCGCCTGGGGCTCGGAGTCCGGCTGCAGCGGGTAGCGGACGCTGAATCCCACAGTGTCCACCCCCCAGAAGGGCTCCGGCACCTTGATCCAGAGATCGCCCGAGTTCACCACGGCTGGATCCCCAGCATAGCGCGGTCCGCCGGGGAAGTCACCGGGCTCTCCGCAGGACCGCCAGCTCCCCCTCCCAGAGGCGGAGCAACTGGGACCTGGTGTCCTCCAGGCTCCCCGAGTTGTCCACGATCCAGGTGGCGCGCCGGCGCCTCTCCGCCGCCGGCAGCTGCGCCGCCAGCCGAGACCTGGCCTCCGCCTCGCCGAGCCGGTCGCGGACCGTGAGGCGGGCCACCTGCAGCTCCGGATCGCAGTCGACGAGAAGCACCCCCGGGAACTCCCCCTCCCGGCCGGTCTCGAAGATGAGGGGAGCCTGGTAGACCGCCAGCTGGCCCCGGACCGCGGCCAGCCGCTCGCGGGCCAGCTCGGCGATCCTTGGGTGGAGGATCTTCTCCAGCCTGCTCCGCTCCCCCGGGTCGGCGAACACCCGCGCCGCCAGCCGTCCTCGATCCAGCCCCCCCTCAGCGTTAAGGATCTCCTCGCCGAAAGCGGCCACCACCTCAGCGAGCCCGGGGGTGCCGGGTGCGACCACCTCACGCGCCAGCTGGTCCGCGTCCACCACCTCGGCCCCCAGGTCCTCCAGCATCCGCCCCACGGTGGACTTACCGCTGGCGATCCCTCCGGTCAGCCCGATCACGGGCGGCCGCCCGCCCGGCGCGGGCAAGTCACTCCCCCCGGGGGCGCACGAAGCAGCGCTCGGCGGCCAGGAGCCGCTCCAGCCGGGTGCCGGGGGTGTGCACCCGCACCCCCGGCCGGGCCGGGACGCCGAACTCCCAGCCCAAGCGATAGAGGCGGCGAGCCTCCGCCAGGTCGGAGACCTGGGCGGTGGCGCTCCCGTCGGTCATCTGCAGGGTCTGGGTCTTGGAACCGGGATAGCCGAGGCGCACCACCCCCCCGGTCTCCAGAAGGAAGTCCAGCTCTGAGAAGGCGGGCTCCCCGAAGGCCGGCGGGTCCGGAGAGGAGACAGCCTGCAGCAGGGAGGGCGCCGCCCCCTCCCGCACCTCGGTACGCACCTCCTGCCGCTGGCGGATCTGGGCCAGGCGCTCCCGCCGGCGCCGCTCGGTGGTGATCCTGCCCCGCTCCGCCGTGAGCGCTTGGAGCTCGGCCTGCAGCGGAGCCAGCCGCCGGCGCACCTCCATCTCCAGCCGGGACAGCTCCCCGTCCCGAGCCGCCAGCTCGTCCTCCGGAAGCTGCTCCAGCGGCTCCGCCGCCCCCCCGGGAGGGGGAGAATCCGTAAGCTCCGCCACGTGGCAAGGGTAGCGGGGCCGCGGGCGGCCGGGAGGTGAGGATGGTGGGGCAGCAGCAGGGTCCGGTCACGGTCGCTCGCTCGGGCAGGGTGGGCTGGATCACGGTGGATCACCCTCCGGCCAACGCCCTGAACCGCGAGGTCCTGGCGGGCCTGCGCCGGGCGCTCACGGAGCTGGAGGAGGACCCGGATGTGGGGGCGGCGGTGGTCACCGGGGCTGGCGAGAAGTTCTTCGTGGCTGGCGCGGACATCGGGGAGTTCGTCTTGGACGGCCCGGACGCCACCCGGGAGAAGATCGCGGACGGCCAGCGGCTCACCCTGGAGATGGAGAGCTCCCGCCTTCCGCTGGTGGCCGCAGTGAACGGGTACGCCCTCGGCGGCGGTCTGGAGCTGGCCATGGCCTGCGACCTACGCCTGGCCGCCGCCACCAGCCGGGTGGGCCAGCCGGAGATCCTCCTGGGGATCATCCCCGGGTGGGGCGGGACCCAGCGGCTGCCCCGGCTGGTGGGGCGGGGGAGGGCGCTGGAACTCCTGCTCACCGGTGAGCAGATAGACGCCGAGACGGCCCTCCGATTGGGCCTGGTCAACCGGGTGGTGGCGCCCGAGCGGCTGCGGGCCGAGGCCCAGGAGCTGGCCGAGAAGCTGGCGGCCCAGGCACCTCGGGCGGTGGCGGCCATCAAGGGAGCGGTGGCGGCGGGGATGGACCGCCCCCTGGCTACGGGGTTGGGAGAGGAGTTGGGGCACTTCGACGAGACCTTCCGCACGGTCGATGCCGCCGAGGGCATCAGGGCGTTCCTGGAGAAGCGTCGGCCGGCCTGGACGGGGGAGTGAGCTCCCGCCTACCATCGTGGCCGTGAGCCTGGCCCCGCCGCCGCCCCGGGAGGATCCCAACAGCTCCACCGGCGGCGCCTGGCAGAGGTGGGGCCCGTTCTGGATCGAAGAGCCGTCCTGGTACTGGCTGGTGGCAGCCTGCACCATGGCCGTGGGGCTCGGTGCCCTGGCCCTGCTCCTGGTCTTCGACCACCCTTGATCTGGCTCAGCCCGCTGGCCGCGGTGGCGCTGGCGGCCCTCACCGCCGCCCTCAGCTGGAGGCGCTTCGGCCCGCTGGTGACCTCGCTGCGCGCCGCCGCCCCCGAGGACCGCGGCGGGCGGCTCGGCGAGAGGCTCAGAGGAGTTGCGGAGTACGTCCTGGGCCAGCGCCGGCTGCTGACCTGGCCGTTCTCCGGCCTGGCCCACTTCCTCATCTTCTGGGGCTTCCTCATCCTCAACCTGGAGATCCTCCAGGCCGGGCTGGAGGTGCTGGTGCCGCCGCTCAACCTGGACCAGCAGTTCTGGTGGGGCCCGATCGCCTTCCTCCAAGACCTGCTGGCGCTGGGGGTGCTGGTGGGTCTGGCGCTGGCCGCGCTCAACCGTTACCTGCTGCGTCCCCGGCGCTTCGCCGGCTCCCACCAGCGCGACGCCACCTGGATCCTCCTGCTCATCGCGCTGGTGGTGGTGACCCAGCTGGGCCTGTATGGGACCCAGATCGCCGCCGGGCAGGACCAGGTGGTCAACCTTAGGCCCTTCTCAGACGCCGTCTCCAGCCTCTTCCGGGGGATGGGGCGGGGGGAGGTGAACGGCTGGCACGAGCTCTTCCTCTGGCTCCACCTCCTGCTCATCGCCGGCTTCCTGGTCTACCTGGCGCGCAGCAAGCACCTTCACATCCTCACCGCGGCGCCCAACGTCTTCTTCCGCAGCCTGGAGCCGGCCGGCCGCCACCTGAGGCTTCTGGACCTGGAGGGCTCCGAGACCTTCGGCGTCTCCCAGCCGCAGCAGCTCACCTGGAAGCAGCAGCTGGACCTGCTCACCTGCACGGAGTGCGGCCGCTGTCAGTCCCACTGCCCAGCCTTCAACACCGGCAAGCCGCTGTCGCCGAAGTTGCTGGTGACCGACCTGCGCGACGCGGTCGTGGCCAGGGCCCGGGGCGAGGCGGCCCCGGCCGGCTTCTGGCACCAGGGCGCGGGGGCGGGGGGCGAACGCCTTGTCGACTGGAGCGTGGAGGAGGAGACTCTCTGGTCCTGCACCACCTGCGGCGCCTGCGTGGAGCAGTGTCCGGTGCTCATCGAGCACGTGCCGGTGATCGTGGACCTCAGGCGCTCCCTGGTCCTGGAGGAGTCGAGGCTGCCCCGGGAGGCACAGCGGGCGCTGGATTCCATCGAGCAGCGGGGCAACCCGTTCGGAGTGGCGAGGGAGGGCAGGATGCGCTGGGCGGAGGGGCTGGATGTGCCCCTTCTGGCCGACCACCCGGACGCCGAGTACCTGTACTGGGTCGGCTGCGCCACCGCCTTCGACGAATCCAACTGGCCCACCGCCCGGGCGCTGGTGCAGGTGCTCTCCTCGGCGGGGGTCAGCTTCGCCGTCCTGGGCCCGCAGGAGATCTGCAACGGCGACCCCGCCCGCCGGCTGGGCAACGAGTACCTCTTCCAGATCCAGGCCGGGCAGGTCGTGGAGACGCTGGCGCGGGCCGGGGTCCGCAAGCTGATCGCCAGCTGCCCCCACTGCCTCAACACCTTCGCCAACGAGTACCCGGACCTGGGGGCCAAGTTCGAGGTGGTCCACCACACCCAGCTGCTGGAGCAGCTCCTGAGAGAGGGGCGCATCCAGCTCAGCCGCGAGCTCAGGGAGGGGAACCTCACCTATCACGACCCCTGCTACCTCGGGAGGTGGAACAAGGAGTACGACGCCCCCCGCCGGCTGCTCCAGGCGATCCCGGGGGTTCGCCTCACCGAGATGAAGCGGAGCCGCCAGGACGCCATGTGCTGCGGCGCCGGCGGGGGCAGGGTCTTCATGGAGGAGCAGGCGGGAGAGCGGGTCAACCGGGTGCGGGTCCAGCAGGCGCGGGCCACCGGGGCCGGGCAGGCGGCGCTGGCCTGTCCCTTCTGCGCCACCATGTTCCAGGAGGGCATCAGCTCGCAGGACCTCCAGGGCAGCCTTCAGGCGGCGGACGTGGCGGTCCTGGTGGCCGAGTCGATGGGACTCAGCTACTGACCCGCCTAGACTGGCAGCGGTGAGCAGCTGGAGCGGCCGCCGGGTCGACCACGTCGGGATCGCGGTCCGCGACCTCGACCTGGCGCTGGAGTTCTACCGGCCGCTGGCCGGTCCCCCCATCCATCGCGAGCTGGTGGCCGGGGATGGGGTGGAGGTGGCCTTCCTCAAGCTCGGGGAGACCGAGCTGGAGCTGCTGGCGAGCCGGGGGCCGGAGTCCTCGGTGCAGCGCTTCCTGGAGAGGCGAGGCGAGGGGCTCCACCATCTGGCGCTGGAGGTCGGGGACCTCACCGCCGAGCTGGCCGAGTGGCGGTCGAGGGGCGCGGTGCTCATCGACGAGGCGCCCCGGCCGGGCGCGCGGGGGCGGCAGGTTGCCTTCATCCACCCGAGGTCAGCTCTGGGGGTTCTGGTGGAGCTGTGTCAGAGTGTGAGCTGACCCCCGAGGCCCGCACCAACTCGGGGCTGGAGCTCCCGGAGGTCTACCTGGCCGGCCCTCCCCTTCCCCCACCTCCGGGATCGCCTCCCTTCACCAGGGGGATCCGGCGGGAGGGATATCGCGGCCGCCTCTGGACCATGCGCCAGTACGCCGGGTTCGGCTCCGCCGAGGCCACCAACCAGCGCTTCCATTACCTCCTGGAGCGCGGCCAGTCGGGGCTCTCGGTGGCCTTCGACCTGCCCACCCAGATGGGTTACGACTCCGACCATGAGCTGGCCAAAGGTGAGGTGGGCCGGGTCGGGGTACCCATCTCCCATCTCCAGGACATGCGCCTTCTGGTCCGGGGGCTGCCGCTGGCCGAGGTCACCACCTCGATGACCATCAACGCCCCGGCCGCGGTTCTCCTCCTGCTCTATGAGCTGGCGGCCGAGGAGGCGGGGGTGCCCGCGGAGCGGCTGGGAGGCACCATCCAGAACGACATCCTGAAGGAGTACGCGGCCCGCGGCACCTACATCTTCCCGCCCCGCCCCAGCATGCGGCTGGTGGTGGACGCCATCTCCTACTGCCGGCAGCGGCTGCCGCGCTGGAACCCCATCTCCATCTCCGGCTACCACATCCGCGAGGCCGGGGCCACCGCCGTCGAGGAGCTGGGGTTCGCCCTCAGCAACGGCCTGGCGTACGTCGAGGCGGCCCTCCAGGGCGGCCTCAAGCTGGAGGAGTTCGCCCCCCGGCTGAGCTTCTTCTTCAACGTCGACAACGACCTCTTCGAGGAGGTGGCCAAGTTCCGGGCCGCGCGGCGCCTCTGGGCGGAGCTGCTGGCCGAGCGCTTCGGGGCCCGGGACGATCGCTGCCGCCAGCTGCGCTTCCACGCTCAGACCTCGGGGGCCACGCTGACCGCCCAGCAGCCGCTGAACAACGTGGTGCGTGTGGCGCTGCAGGCGCTGGCTGCCGTCCTGGGAGGCGCCCAGTCGCTGCACACCAACTCCTACGACGAGGCGCTGGCGCTGCCCTCGGAGGCCGCCGCCACCCTGGCTCTGCGCACCCAGCAGCTCCTGGCCCACGAGTCCGGGGTGCCCCGGGTCGCCGACCCTCTCGGGGGGGCGCACCTGGTGGAGGACCTCACCGAGCGGCTGGCCCACGAGGCGATGGGGCTGGTCTCCGAGGTGGACTCGAGGGGGGGAGCGGTGGCGGCCATCGAGCAGGGCTTCTACCAGGCCCGGATCCAGGAGTCCGCCTACCGCCAGCAGCGCCTCCTGGAGGCCGGGGAGCGGGTGATCGTGGGGGTCAACCGCTACCAGGAGGGGGAGGATCCCCAGATTCAGCTCCTCCAGGTGGACCCCGAGCTGGAGCGCGCGCAGCTGGCCCGGCTCCGGGAGTTCCGCCGGCAGAGGTCCGAGGCCGGGGTCAGGAGCGGCCTGGACTCCCTGCAACGCGCCGCCGAAGGCCCGGCGAACCTGCTCTTCCCCATGCGCGAGGCGCTGGCGGCCGGCGCCACCCTGCAGGAGGTCTGCGACCGGC
Source organism: bacterium (assembly GCA_021801645.1). Taxonomy (GTDB): domain Bacteria; phylum Chloroflexota; class Dormibacteria; order Aeolococcales; family Bog-877; genus JAJYXT01. The sequence goes on along the minus strand of JAJYXT010000052.1, from coordinate 16,083 downwards.
TGCGGGAGACCTTCGGTGTCTTCCACCCACCGGCCCAGCTCTGAATACCCCAGCCGCCGCCACCCTCATTCGGGGAAGATTGGCTGATGGCTGATGGTGAGTTGGGGCGCTCCGGGGAGCCCGGGGAGAACGAGCGGCTGATCAACCAGCTGCGCAAGCGCCGGCACGACGCCGTCCATCGCGGTGGGGAGGCCGAGCGGGCGCAGCGGCGCCGGGGCAAGCTGACCGCCCGGGAGCGGATCCGCCGGCTGCTGGACCCGGACAGCTTCACCGAGCTGGACGCCTTCGTCACCCATCGCTCCGATCAGTTCGACATGGCCGAGCGGAAGGCGGCGGGCGACGGGGTGGTGACCGGCTTCGGTACCGTCGGGGGGCGGCAGGTGTTCGTCTTCTCCCACGACGCCTCATTCATGGGCGGGTCCCTGGGAGAGGCCTTCGCCGAGAAGGTGTGCAAGGTGATGGACCTCGCCGAGCGCACCGGCTGCCCCCTCGTCGGGATCAATGACAGCGCCGGGGCCAGGATCCAGGAGGGGGTGGTGGCGCTGGCCGGCTACGCCGACATCTTCTACCGCAACGTCCGCTGCAGCGGGGTGATCCCCCAGCTCTCGGTGGTGGCCGGCCCCTGCACCGGCGGGGCGGTCTACTCCCCGGCGATCACCGATTTCACCTTCATGGTCCGCCGGGTGGGCTACATGTTCATCACCGGCCCCGAGGTGGTGCGGGTGACCACCGGGGAGGAGGTGGACTTCGAGCAGCTGGGTGGGGCCGACGTCCACTCTCAGAGGAGCGGGGTGGCTCACTTCGAGGCGGCCAGCGAGGACGAGGCCTTCCAGCAGGTCCGCGCCCTCCTCTCCTACCTCCCCCAGAACAGCACCGAGCCGCCGCCCCGGATCCCCTGCATGGACCCGATAGACCGCGCCGACCCCGAGCTCCAGACCCTGATCCCCGACAGCCACCGGGAGCCATACGAGATGCGGGAGGTGATCCACCGGGTGGTGGACTCGGGGGATTTCCTGGAGGTACAGCCGCTGTTCGCCCCCAATTTGATCGTGGGCTTCGCCCGCCTGGACGGCATGAGCGTGGGGGTGGTGGCCAACCAGCCGCGCCACCTGGCCGGCGCCCTGGACATCTCCGCCTCGGTGAAGGGGGCGCGCTTCGTGCGCTTCTGCGACGCCTTCAACATCCCCCTGCTCACCCTGGTGGACGTGCCCGGGTTCCTGCCCGGGAGCGACCAGGAGCACTCCGGGATCATCCGCCACGGGGCCAAGCTCCTGTACGCCTTCGCCGAGGCCACGGTCCCCAAGCTCACGGTGATCACCCGCAAGGCATATGGCGGCGCCTACGACGTGATGTGCAGCAAGCACCTGGGAGCCGACTACAACTGCGCCTGGCCCACCGCCGAGATAGCGGTGATGGGGGCGGAGGGGGCGGTCCGTTTCCTCGGGCGACGGAGTCAGGGCCAGCGCACCGAGGAGGAGCTGATCACCGAATACCGGGAGCAGTTCGCCAACCCCTACCTGGCCGCGGAGCGCGGCTACCTGGACGACGTGATCGAGCCCCGGCAGACCCGAGCGGCCCTGATCAGGGCGCTGCGGATGGCGCGCAGCAAGCGGGTCGAGCCGCCCCGCCGCCGCCACGGCAACATCCCCCTCTAGCGCCGCTTGCCGGCGAACCCGGGAGGTGGCGGCCCCTAAACTGGGCAGAGGTCAGAGGGGCGGCCGCGGGGCGCCCGAGGGAGGTGCATGTGAAGCTCCTGGAGCATCAGGCCAAGGCGCAGTTCCGCAACGAGGGCATCGAGTGCCCCATGGGGCGGGTGGCCCGGACGCCCGGGGAGGCGGAGTCCGCCGCCCGAGAGCTGGGTGAGGTGGTGGTGAAGGCCCAGGTCCCCATCGGCGGCCGGGGCAAGGCCGGCGGGGTCAAGGTGGCGCGGACGCCCGAGGAGGCCCGGGCCGCGGCCAGCCAGATCCTGCAGATGGAGATCCGTGGCTACCGGGTTCCGGCGGTCCTTCTCGAGGAGCTGCTGGACATCGGCCAGGAGCTCTACCTGGGAGTCACCCTGGACCGGGACCGGCGGCGGCTGGCGGTGCTGCTCTCCTTCGCCGGCGGTATGGAGATCGAGGACGTCGCCGAGCGCACCCCGGAGAAGATCGCCAAGCTCTGGCCGGACCCCTTCTCCGGGCCGCTCCCGTTCGAGATCCGGCAGCTCACCCTCAACGCCCTGGCCAGCGCCCAGGGGGAGCAGGTCCTGGATCGCTCCCGCCTGCTCAACCTCATGGTCCCGCTGGTGCAGCGGCTCTACCAGCTCTGCCAGCGGCTGGACGCCACCCTCTGCGAGATCAACCCCCTGGTGATCACCCGCTCCGGCCAGCTCATCGCTGGGGACGGCAAGGTGGAGGTGGACCAGAACGCCGAGTACCGCCACCAGGATCTGGTGAGGGAGCTGGGCGGGGACGCCGAGGCCGCCTCCAGCGGTGACGACCAGCTCGAGGTGGAGGCCCGGCGCCGGGGGCTCACCTACGTGCACCTCGGGGGGGACATCGGGGTCATCGGCAACGGCGCCGGCCTGGTCATGAACACCCTGGACCTGGTCAAGCAGCAGGGGGGCAGCCCCGCCAACTTCCTGGACATCGGCGGCGGGGCCAAGGCCGAGGTGGTCCGCCAGGCGCTGGAGATGGTGCTCCTGGACCCCGAGGTGAAGGGGATCTTCGTCAACATCTTCGGCGGGATCACGCGCGGCGACGAGGTGGCCAAGGGGCTGATCCAGGCCCGCGATGAGCTGCAGATCAAGCTTCCCCTGGTGGTCCGGATGACCGGGACCCGGGAGGAGGAGGGGCGGCGGCTCCTGGAGGAGGCGGGAATTACCCCCGCGGTCTCCGCCCCGGAGGCCGCCCGGCGGGTGGTGGAGATGGTTGCGGGGGCCGGCCGATGAGCATCCTCTTGAACTCCGAGTCTCGGGTCCTGGTCCAGGGGATGACCGGCAGCGAGGGCACCTTCCACACCCAGCAGATGATCGAGTTCGGGACCAACGTGGTGGCCGGGGTGTCGCCCGGGAAGGGGGGCAGCCAGCACCTGGGGCGGCCGGTCTTCGACTCGGTGGCCGAGGCGGTGATCGCCACCGGCGCCACCGTCTCCGGGGTGTTCGTCCCACCGGCGTTCGCCGCCGACGCCATCATGGAGGCGGCCGCCGCCGGGCTGCAGCTGGTGGTCTGCATCACCGAGCTGATCCCGGTGAACGACATGGTCCGCGCCCGGGCCTATCTCAGCTCCCGGGCGGCCCGCCTGGTGGGCCCCAACTGCCCCGGGCTGATGTCTCCGGGGGAGCGCAGCAAGGTGGGGATCATCCCCAACCAGAACGGGAAGCCGGGCCCGGTGGGGGTGGTGTCCCGCTCCGGCACCCTCACCTACGAGATCATGCAGTCGCTGGGGGCGGCCGGGTACGGCCAGTCCACCGCGGTGGGCATTGGGGGAGACCCGGTGCTGGGGCTCTCCTTCTCCGACGTGCTGGAGCTGTTCGCCGCCGACCCCAAGACCGAGCTGGTGGTGATGGCGGGGGAGATCGGCGGCTCCGACGAGGAGCGGGCGGCCGAGCTCATCGGCCGCGGCTACCCCAAGCCGGTTGTTGGCTTCATCAGCGGCCGCACCGCCCCTCCCGGCAAGCGGATGGGTCACGCCGGAGCCATCATCTCCGGGAACACCGGGAGCGCCGCCTCCAAGGTGGCGGCGCTGGAGCGCGCTGGGGTGGAGGTGGCCGACACCATCGAGCAGATCGTGGAGCGGGTCACGGCCCGCCTGCGGCGGGGCTAGGTGGGGCTCAGCTTCGATCTCAGCCCGGAGCAGGAGGCGGTCCGCTCCACCTGCCGGGAGTTCGCCGACCAGGTGGTGGCCCCGGCGGCCGCGGAGAACGACCGGCTGCAGCGCTTTCCCTACCAGATCGTCGCTCAGATGGGGGAGCTGGGGCTGTTCGGCCTCCCCTACCCCGAGGCGGTGGGAGGAGCCGGGGGAGACTTCGTGAGCTACCTCCTGGCGCTGGAGGAGATCTCCCGCGCCGATGCGGCGGTGGGCATCACCCTGGAGGCCGGGGTCTCCCTGGGCATCGCCCCCATCTACAGCTTCGGCACGGAGGAGCAGAAGGCGCACTGGCTTCCCGACCTCTGCGCGGGGCGGGCGCTTTGGGCCTTCGGCCTGACCGAGCCGGAGGCGGGGTCGGACGCCGGCGGCACCAGGACCAGGGCACTCGCCGAGGGCGACTCCTTCGTCATCGACGGCAGCAAATGCTTCATCACCAACGCCGGCACCGAGATCAGCCGGGGGGTGACCATAACCGCCCTGACCAGCCGCCCCGGCGACCCGCCGCGGATCAGCGCCATCATGGTCGAGAGGGGTACCCCCGGCTACGCGCTGGCCGATCCCTACCGCAAGCTGGGCTGGCACGCCAGCGACACCAGAGAGCTCACCTTCAACTCCTGCCGGGTCCCCCGCTCCAACCTTCTGGGGCGGGAGGGTGGTGGCTTTGCCCAGTTCCTGGCGGTGCTGGAGGCCGGCCGGGTGGCGATCGCCGCCCTCTCGGTGGGGGTGGCCCAGGCCTGCCTGGACGCCAGCCTGGCCCACAGCCAGCAGCGGCGTCAGTTCGGACGGCCGCTCAGCCGGTTCCAGGCCACCCAGCTCAAGCTCGCCGACATGGCAACCAGGATCGAGATGGCTCGGACCATGGTCTGGCGGGCCGGGGCCGAGATCGACCGCGGCCGGTCGGCGGGCCGCCTGGCCGCCATGGCCAAGCTGGCCGCCTCGGAGACCGCCACCTGGTGCGCCAACCAGGCGGTCCAGATCCACGGCGGCTCCGGCTTCATCGAGGACCTGCCGGTGGCCCGCTACTACCGCGACGTCAAGATCAACGAGATAGGGGAGGGAACCTCGGAGGTGCAGCGCCTGGTGATTGCCTCCCACCTCCTGGGGCTCGGAGGATCGGTGGCCCGCCTGCTGCAGGCCGAGGCGGGCCAGGGCGGCTCGGTCTAGGATATGAGCGTGGGCGAGATGGACCCGGTGGTGGTGGGGTACGCCAGGACGCCGTTCGGACGGCTGCGCGGGCGGCTCAGCCAGGTGCCGGCGGTGGAGCTGGGGGCGGTAGCCATCCGCGGGGCGCTCCAGCGCTCCGGGCTGGTGCCGGAGCAGGTGGAGCAGGTCCTGATGGGCACGGTCATCACCGCCGGTCTGGGCCAGGTCCCGGCCCGCCAGGCCGCCCTGCGGGCCGGCATTCCCAGCGCCGTCCCCGCCCTCTCGGTGAACAAGGTTTGCGCCTCATCCCTGAAGGCGGTCAACCTGGGCGCCATGCTGATCCGGGCCGGAGATGCCGAGGTGGTGGTGGCCGGAGGCATGGAGTCCATGTCAGGGGCCCCCATGCTCCTCCGGGGGGCGCGTGGCGGGTTCGCCATGGGCGACCAGACGCTGTACGACTCCATGCTCTGGGACGGCCTCACCTGCCCGGTGGACGAGGTGCACATGGGTGAGCACGGCAGTCAGGTGGCCGCCGAGCTGGGGGTGGACCGCCGGGCCCAGGACGAGTACGCCTTTCTCTCGCAGCAGAGGTATGAGCAGGCGCGGGCGGCGGGAAGGATCGCCGAGGAGCTGGTGCCGGTCGAGGTGTCCCAGAAGGCAGCCCGGGAGCAGGTGGATCAGGATGAGCAGCCCCGGCCGGACACCACGCTGGAGAAGCTACAGGCGCTCCGCCCGGTGTTCGGCGGACCGGATGGCTCGGTGACCGCCGGGAATGCCCCGGGGATCAACGACGGCGCCGCGGCCGTGGTCCTGGTGAGCCGCCGGCGGGCCCGTGAGCTGGGGCTCAAGGTGCTGGCCACCTGGCTGGCATACGGGGAGTCCGCCGCCGACCACCCCTACCTGGCCACCGTGCCGGCGCTGGCGCTGGAGCAGGCGCTCGCGCGTAAGGGGGGGATGACCGCCCAGGAGCTCAGCCTCCTGGAGATCAATGAGGCCTTCGCCTCGGTGGTCCTCACCAGCTCTCGGATGCTCGAGGTGGGGCTGGACCGGGTGAACGTGAACGGGGGTGCGATCGCCGTCGGCCACCCGATCGGGGCCTCCGGCGCCCGCATCCTGGGCTCTCTGGTTCTGGAGCTGGGCCGGCGCGGCGGCGGGGTGGGGGCGGCGACCATCTGCTCGGGGCTGGCCCAGGGCGAGGCCACCTTGGTGGAGGTCGCCTGAGGAGGCTCAGCCGCTGGCGCCGGTGCGCTCCGCCACCTGGGAGAGAAGCTCGGATAGCGACTCGCGGTCGGCGCGGTAGAGGGTGCGGGGGCCATCTCGCCGGGTGGTGACCAGGGCGGCGTCCCGGAGCGCGCGGAGGTGGGCGCTCACGGTGGGCTGGGCCAGGTCGAAGATCCTGGCCAGCTCCCCCACGCTGGTGGGCCGCTCGGACAGCCGGAGCAGCAACGCCATCCGGGTGGCGTCCCCCAGCACCCTAAGGCGGGAGGAGAGGTGGCGAGCCTCGCCGAGCAGCTCCTCGGTGGGGCTGGCCGTCTCGCTGAAGCCCACCACCACGTGATGGGGGAGGTCCCAGATGCTCCAACTCCCGCCGAAGTAGGCCGGAACCAGCACCAGGCGGGCCCGGCGCTCCGCCTCGTCGATCAGCTCGCCCCAGGCCTGGTTCTTCCGCCGCAGCCTCTCCACCACCTCGGCCGCCTTGGACAGCGGCTCCCCACGCTGCAGCCGGCGGGCCAGGCTGGCCCCCGCGGCGCGCACCTGGGGCAGGCCGCGGGTCTCCCACTCGGGCACCAGCGGCTGCCAGATGGCCTGCAGAAGGAGGCCATAGCGACGGCGGATGTCGCGGTCCCGGGTGAGCCGGTCGAGCCTGTCCAGGATCCTGACCCGGTCCTCGTCGGTCTCGGAGCGAAGTCCGGCGGCGGCCGGGCCGCCGAGCACGGGCAGCTCCGGCAACAGCCGGTCCAGCCGCTCGGCGAAGAGCTCCCCACTGAGGTCCGCCAGGACGACCATCTCGGCCATCCCCGCCTCGTGGCCGTCCTCCCAGAAGTCCTTGAGCTCGCTGGCGAGTCTCCTTGTCATCTCCGGGCCAAGCGCCGCCAGCCGGGGGTCCCCGCCGTCGGGGTGGGTGATGAGTAGGTGGCCCAGCCAGAGCAGTTCAAGCGGGGCGGACGGCCTCACCTCGGGGATGGCCGGCGCCGAATCCTCACCCATGTCGACAGGGGGCATAGCCGTCTGACCATATCACCGCGATCACGAGTACTCTAGCCCTTGGGCGAACATCGCCATATCGCGATATGCTAAGCTCCCTTCATGACGAATCTGTTCGCGGCGGAGCGGGAGGTGCGGCGGCGGCAGATGGAGGCGTTGGAGTGGGCGGCCGGGGCTCGTCGAGGCGCGGCGGCTGGGTGCCCCGAGCCCGAGTGGACCGCGGCGGAGCCCTGGTCCCGGACCCTCGGCGGAGCCCTCACCCCTAACCGGTCCTCGAGCTAAACTCGCCACGTGGCGAGACGACCCGCACCCACCACCGGGTTGGTGCCGGCCCGGGAGCTCTTTCTCGGGCAGGCGGCGGCGATCCTGTTGGTGACCGCGGTGGGGGTGGCCGTGGCGGCGCCGCTCTGGAACGGGCCCCTGGGGCCGGCCTACGTGGAGCTGTGGGGGGTGGGCGGTGTCGGCCTGGGTGCCGGGGTGGGTGCCGTTTCCTCTCGTGGGCACGCCCGGCGCCTTCGGCAAGGAGGCGGTCTGGGGCCGCCCAGCCCCGAGATGTCTCCGTGTCCCGCCAGGGTGTCGCTGGAGACGGGGATCTGGTTCGCCGCCATCTATGCGGCGCTGGTCGGGGCCGCCCTGCTCACGCACTTCGGCGGCGCCCTGACGGTCCTGGGGCTCACGGTGGCCCTGGCCGTGACCGGCGGCCGGCAGCTCGGGCTCTTCTGGTGGACGGCGCGGGAGGATCTGAGGTCGGGCGGGCCGCTACTCGTCCAGCTGCGCCGGGGACGGCTGGGGCACTGGGGGATCAACCTCCTTCTGGTGTCCGGTGCACCCTGCCGGGACCGGGCACCGGGCCATCCCGGGTCGGCAGCGTAGGCGCCCCCGGTCTCGGGCACGGACTACAATCGGCTCGCCCGGGAACCGCCCGGGGCAGGAGGGCATCCAGTGGCGGTGCAGGCTGAGGTCGAGGGGCTCGCCCTTCGGGACGCCGTGCGGGAGCTGGCCCGGGAGCGCATCGAGCCTCGGGCGGCCGAGATCGACCGCACCGCCGAGTACCCCTGGGACGTGGTCGAGCTCTTCCGGACCCACGACGTCTACGCGGTGGCTTTTCCGCCTGAGTACGGGGGGGTGTCGGGCTCGGCCCTCACCCTGGCCATGGTCGTCGAGGAGGTGGCCAAGGTCTGCGCCACCTCCGCCCTGCTCCTCGCGGTTCAGGCCCTCGGGGGCTACCCCATCCTCCTTGGTGGAAGCGAGGCACAGCGGCGGGAGTTCCTCCCCCGGCTGGCCTCCGGGGAGTTGATCTCCGCCTACGCGCTCTCAGAGCCGGACGCGGGCAGTGACCCCGCTGCGATGCGGACTCGCGCCCGCCGTGATGGCGACTCCTACGTCCTCGACGGCAGCAAGATGTGGATCACCAACGGCACGGTGGCCGACCTCATCGTGGTCTTCGCGGTCACCGACCCGGAGCGCGGCAGCCGCGGCATCTCCGCCTTCCTGGTGGACGGGGAGAGCGAGGGGCTGGAGCGCCGCCCCATCCACGGCAAGCTCGGCATCCGGGGCAGCGACACCGCCGAGCTATCCTTCCGCTCCTGCCGGGTCCCGGCCTCGCGACTTCTCGGCCAGGAGGGTGACGGCTTCCGGATCGCCATGGGGGTCCTGGACCGGTCCCGCCCGCAGATCGGTGCCCAGGCCCTGGGGATCGGGGCGGGTGCGCTGGAGCGTGCGGTGGCCTATGCGAAGGAGCGCCGCCAGTTCGGCCGGCCGATCTCCGAGTTCCAGGGAATCCAGTTCATGCTGGCGGACATGGCGGTGCAGCTGGAGGCCTCCCGACAGCTCGTCCATGCCGCCTGCCGGGCGATCGACGAGAAGCAGGAAGGCGTGACCCGCCTGGCCGCCATGGCCAAGCTGATGGCCTCGGACACGGCCATGAGGGTCACCACCGACGCCGTGCAGGTGCTGGGCGGATACGGCTACGTGAACGAGTTCCCCCTGGAGCGCATGATGCGCGACGCCAAGATCACCCAGATCTACGAGGGCACCAACCAGATCCAGCGGGTGGTGATCGCCAAGCAGCTGCTCAGCTGAGGCGGGCCGCGGCGCCGCGGCTGGTGTTTGAGGCGGGCGCCCGCGCCGGTGCCCGCGGGCGGATCCCTAAGGTGGCGGGCTGCGGGGCCGGTGGATGACCCCGGAGTCGCTTCTCCTTCGGTGCTGGAGGTTGATCTCCGCCGAGCCAAGGGCGTACCTTTGTTTCAAGGCATGCCCTGTCCCACCACCCGTCCCCCCCTGGGCGCCGTCCGGCCTTGAGGCGCACCGGCCTCTTCGGCCTCCTGGTCGGCTCAGCCTGCGGATTCGTGTGCCTGGCCGGAGTGGTCGGCTGCGGCTCCCCGGCGGCTCACCTGGCCGCTCGTCGGCGCCGGACGGCAGCGCCCCCCCTGCCCGCCGGGGCGCTTCCCTCCGGGGCGGCACTTCCCGAGGCGCTGGCCCTCCAGGGACCGGTGCGCGGAGAGGTCAGGTCCGCCTACGCGACCGCTTGCGGGGTGCACGCGGGAACCGGCTTCTCGGCCGTCCTGGACCTCAGCCTTCCGGGTCGGGTGGAGACACTCCGCCTTTCCCTTCCCAACTTCGGCGGCCCCGGACGCTACTCGGTCTCCGGCGGCGGCCAGGTTCAGGTGGCCACGGCGAGTCTCCAGGGCGCCTACGTGGCCCGCTCCGGATGGGTGAGCGTCGCCGACGGGGGCACCGGCGGAAGCCTCTCCCTGACACTGAGGGGGGCGGGGCGGACCGAGACGCTCGCCGGCCGCTGGTCGTGCTCGACGCTGTCTGCTGGGTACGCCTCGCACCAGCCCCCTGAGGGGCCCGCCCATTCGGAGGCGCTGATCGCCTCGGGGGCGATCCAGGCACAGGTGGACCAGGCCGTGGTGCCGGGGACGGACCTGGTGGGCGGTGCTCCCAACTGTGGCGTGTTCGCCGGCGACCGGTTCAACCTGGCGATGTCCCTGGTTCTGGCCGGCCAGCCCTACCTCCTGCAGGTCGAGATCCCCCAATTCCAAGGGGACGGCTGGTACTACCCGGCCCTCACCCCCACTGACCTTCCGGTCGACAGCCCCTTCGCCGCCGCCGAGCTGTCGCTCCAGGGGAGCGCCTCCCAGGTGGGGCGGATTCCAGGGGACCAGTGGGGAGGTGTTGGAGGGGACTTCAGCGTACTTGTCGGGACCGACGGTGGCCGGATGTTCATCCGCTTCGTCAACCGGGCCGGCGACTCCCTGATCCTCTCCGGCGCCTGGAGCTGCTGAGGGGCCGGTCGACCTCCCCGCGACTCCCCGGGATGGTGGGGCGTGGGCTGTGGCCGGTCCCCGGGACCGGGCCAACTCAGGGCCATACCATGAGGGGGTGGACCTGGAGCCGTTGCGGCGGGGCGACACGAGGGCGCTGGCCCGGGCGATCTCGCTGATCGAGGGGGGCGACCCGGGGATCTTCCAGGCGATCGCCGATCTGCGCCGCGGAAGGCGGGGACCGGGCTCCAAGGTGGTGGGGCTCACCGGCTCCCCGGGGTCCGGGAAGAGCACCCTAGCGGACGCCCTCACCACCGTCTGGCGGGCGCAGGGGCGGCGGGTCGCGGTACTGGCCGTGGACCCCAACAGCCCCTTCACCGGCGGAGCCCTGCTGGGCGACCGAGTGAGGATGCAGGGGCACGCCCTGGACCCCATGGTTTTCATCCGGAGCCTGGGGGCCCGCGGCCACCTCGGCGGGCTCTCCCTCGCCACCTCGGCGGCGGTGCGCCTGCTGGACGCCCTCGGGTGGGAGATGGTCCTGGTGGAGACGGTGGGGGTGGGGCAGTCCGAGCTGGAGGTCTGCGAGCTGGCGGACACCGTGGTGGTGGTGGCGACTCCGGCGGCGGGCGACTCGGTCCAGGTGATCAAGGCCGGGATCACCGAGATCGCCGACATCTTCGCCGTCAACAAGGCGGACCTCCCGGGGGCCGACCGCGTCTTCCGGGAGCTGCGCGACATGGTGCGGCTCTCACCTCCGAGTCCCTGGCGCCCGCCGGTGGTCAAGACCGTCGCGGAACGGGGACCGGAGGGGGTCGCCGAGCTGGCGCAGGCGGTGGAGGAGCACGCGGCTCATCTGCAGGCATCCGGGGAGGGGGCGGACCGCACCCGGCGCCGCATCCTGGACGAGCTGGTGGGGCTGGTGGCCGCGCGCTCCGCGAGGGCCGCACGCCGGATCCTGGCCGCGGAGGGCCCGGAGCTGTTGGGCGGCCAGCCGGAGCTGGCCCAGCCGGAGCTTCTGGCGCAGGCGCTGCTCTCCCGGATCGCCACCGAGGAGCGCACAATGGCAGACGCCCTGCCCTCCGTGCAGAGGAGCTGAGAGTGATGCTGGAACAGAAGTCGGCTGGCATGGTGGACGACGAGGAGGAGCTGGGGCGCTGGGCCGAGCGCTATCGCGCGGCGCGCCAGCGGCGGGCCCCGGAGGGTTTCCTTCCCCTTCCCGAGACCCTCTCCGGGATGCCGGTGGAGCCGCTCTACACCCCGAGCTCGCTCTCAGGCCAGGATTACGCGGCCACCATCGGCTACCCCGGCTCCTTCCCCTACACCCGGGGGGTGTACGACTCCATGTACCGGGACAAGCTCTTCACCATGCGCCAGTTCGCGGGCTTCGGCACCGCCGCGGCCACCAACCAGCGCTACCGCTTCCTCCTGGAGCAGGGCCAGACCGGGCTTTCGGTGGCCTTCGACATGCCCACCCTCATGGGCCGGGACTCGGACGACCCGCTGGGTCAGGGGGAGGTGGGCCGCTGCGGGGTGGCCATCGACTCCCTGGAGGACATGGCGAGGCTCTTCGACGGCATCGACCTCTCCAGGGTCACCACCTCGATGACCATCAACTCCCCGGCGGCCATCCTGCTGGCGATGTACATCGCGGTGGGGGAGCGGCAGGGCGTGCCCGCAGACCGGCTGGGCGGCACCCTGCAGAACGACATCCTGAAGGAGTACATCGCCCAGAAGGAGTACATCTTCCCGCCCCAGCCCAGCCTGCGCCTGGTCACCGACGTGGTGGCCTTCTGCGCCCAGCATGTCCCCCGCTGGCACCCGATCTCGATCTCCGGATATCACATCCGCGAGGCCGGGTCCACGGCGGTGCAGGAGCTGGCCTTCACCCTCGCGGACGGCTTCGCCTATGTGGAGGCGGGGATGGAGCGGGGGATGGCGGTGGACGAGTTCGCGCCCCGGCTCAGCTTCTTCTTCAACAGCCACATGGACTTCTTCGAGGAGGTGGCGAAGTACCGGGCGGCCCGCCGGATCTGGGCCCGGCGGATGCGCGACCGGTACGGGGCCCGCGATCCCCGCTCCTGGTTGTTGCGCTTCCACACCCAGACCGCCGGCTGCTCACTCACCGCCCAGCAGGTGGAGAACAACATCGCCCGCACCGCCCTGGAGGCACTGGCCGCGGTGCTGGGGGGCACCCAGTCGCTGCACACCAACGCGATGGACGAGGTCCTGGCCCTCCCCACCGCCAAGGCGGCCCAGATCGCGCTTCGCACCCAGCAGATCATCGCCTTCGAGTCCGGCGTCACGGCGACCATCGACCCGCTGGGCGGCTCCTACTTCGTGGAGGACCTCACCAACCGGATGGAGCAGGAGGCGGAGCGGTACTTCGAGGAGATCGACGCCCGGGGCGGGGTGCTGGCCTGCATCGAGCAGGGGTTCTTCCAGCGCGAGATCGCCGACGCCGCCTTCCGTTACCAGCAGCAGCTGGATTCGGGGGACCGGCTGGTGGTGGGGGTCAACTCCTTCCTCTCCGCCGATGATGACGGCCCCGACCTCCTGCGGATCGGGCCTGAGGTGGAGGAGGAGCAGTTGGGCACACTGCGCCGGCTGCGGGAGGGACGCGACGGCACCTCGGTCTCGCTGGCACTGGAGAGGCTCCAGGAGGCGGCGCGCGGGTCGGAGAACCTCATGCCCCGGATCCTGGACAGCTGCCGGGCGCTGGCCACGGAGGGTGAGATCATCGCCGCCCTCCAGGAGGTCTTCGGGACCTACCGGGAGTCCCCCTCCTTCTGACCGCGCCGCCTCTCATGGTGGCTGAAGCGTTGCAGCCAGTCACGGGTGTCCTCGGCTGACGGCAGGGGCTTCTCCAGCCGCGCCCGGGCCGAGCGGCCCGGGGCGGCAGCTCCCCGGCGATCGATCACCGAGATCAGCTCCATCGCCCCCATGGTGGTCGCCCCCAGGCTCCGCACGGCATCCCGGAGTGCCCGGTCGCTGCTGACCAGCCGCGCCGGCGCGCCGCGGTGGCGGTGGACCTCCACCAGCTCGATGATCCGGTGGTCGGCGGAGGTGCCGGGGTCCGGGTAGAGGACGCGCACCCGGGGGCTGCGCACGCCCAGGAGGCGGTGGGGCGGGCCGTCGAAGACGATGACCAGCTCGTCGTGCTGGGTGAGCAGCGGCGAGCTCTGGGCGTAGGAGATGAGCAGGGCCTGGGCGTCCTGATGCCGGCCCGCCACCATGAGCGGGCGCGCCCTGGGCCAGGCCCAGCTGACGTTGGTCCCGTCGACCACCAGCAGGGAGCGGTTCATCGAGGGTCTGGCCACGTCCAGCCGGACGGGGCGAGCGGAGACTCCACCGGACCGGTGCCCAGCAGCTCCGCCGCGGCCAGGAGGCGGGAGGGGAGGTCGCCAGGGAGCTGCGCCAGCACCTCCTGATCCACTGCGCGCAACCCCCAGCGAGCACCGGCGAGCCCTCCCACCAGAGCCGGCAGCTGGTCCCCAGGGGTGTTTCGGGAGCTGGCCGCGTCGACCGCGTCGGCCCAGGTGCGCGCCCCGGCCAGGGCGGCCACAGCCGCCTCCAGGACGTCCGGGGCGTCGGTTCCCTCCGGTACGCCGGCCCCGCGCTCGGGTGGCCGGAGCCGCCGCTGGAACGCCTCCGGCGCCTCCTCCCGCACCGCCTGGGCCATTCGCACCAGGCTGTCCTCGAGGTCCATCGTCAGGAGGTCACGTGCCAGAAGGGCCGTCGCCACCGCTGCGAGCTGGGCCAGAAGCTCCCCATGGGTGATCCCGGCAGCCAACTGTGCCCAGGTGCGCGTGGCTGCCCCACTGCGGGAGGCGGCGAGCGCCACCGGGAGCACCCGGACCAACGGCAGGTCCAGCGCCGACGGCCCAGCCGCCGAGGCCGCTGCCGGGCCCAGCTCCTCGGACTCCATTCCGCGGGCCGCCATCCGGAGGGCGATGCCCGTGGTGGAGCCGGTCGGCAAGCGGTGCAGTGATGGGAGCTCCAACCAGGCGGCGACCACGCGATCGGGGATCAGGCGCCCCGCCTCTCGCAGGCTCTCCGCGAGGGTGAGGGCATGCCAGGTGAGCGGCAGGGCGGCGTCCCCGCCCAGCAGCTCGCCCGCGGCCATGCCCAGCAGCATCCCGCGGGCTGCCTCTCCGCTCCTCAGGGGATCGCGGCGGGCACCCAACATCCCCCGATTATCGGCGGGACCAGAGATTCAGGCGGCCGGGCGATAGGCACAGCCGGGGTCCTCGCCCAGCGGATCACCGCCATCCGCGAAGGCCCGGGCCCGGGAGCCGCCGCACAGCTGGCGGTAGGCGCAGGAGCCGCAGCGCCCGCTGAACTCGGCCGCCCGAATGCTGCGCAGCAGTGGGCTCTCCCGGTACACCTCGGCCAGCCGCTGGTGGCGAAGGTCCCCCACGGCCATGGGGAGGAATCCGGAGGGGCGGACCAGGCCGTCATGGGAGACGAACACCACCCCCATGCCGTCCCGTGTGCCTACGGTCTGAGGTCGGGGGGGCCTGCCGCCCGCTCCCGCCAGCTCCCGGAGCCGGCCGCGCAGCCTTTGGTAGAGGGGGCCGGTGAAGGCCACCCCGGCGCGCCTTTCAGCCACCACGCGGCGGAAGAAGGGGGCCTCGACCGTGCGGACCAGGAGAGGATGCCGGGAGGTCTGATAGAGGAAGTGGCACACCTCCTCGTTCTCCTCGGCGGTGGGAGAGCGCAGGTCCTCCCCCCTTCCCACCTCGATCAGGAAGAAGACCTCCCAGATCGGCACCCGGAGGCGGAGGAGAAGAGCCGCCACGTCCGCCAGCTCCTCGAGGTTGGAGCGCATGACCGTGGTGTTCACCTGGAGTCGGAAGCCCATCTCCACCAGCCAGCGGATCGCCTCCACGGTGGCCTCGAAGTGGCCGTCGACCCCGCGGACCCGGTCGTGGGTCGCTGGGATGGAGCCGTCCAAGCTCACCGAGACCGCCTTCACCCCCAGGCTCTTCATCTCGGCCATCGTGGGGCGGTCCAGTTGGGGGGATACCGAGGGCGACAGGGCCACGGGCACGCCGAGGCTTCGGGCGCGAGCGACGAGATCCCGGAGGTCGGGGCGGGCGAGGCAGTCGCCGCCTGTCATCACCAGGACCGGACGTGGCTGGCCCAACTCCGCGACCTGCTCCACGAGGTCCAGGGACTCGGCGGGGTTGAGCTGACCAGGCAGAGGGTGATGCACCGCGGAGGCCCGGCAGTGCCGGCAGCTCAAAGGGCAGGCCACGGTGGTCTCCCAGAAGACGAGGATCGGCCTCTCAGAGAAGGTGACGCGCGGGCGGGGCTCCTCCATGACGTCGATTCTTCCGTTCCCGTGCCTCGGCCACCCGGGTGATTCCACCCGGCGGCAGCCGCCGGGATTCCCCCTTACCACTCGCAGCGAGCGTCTCTGCAACTCTAAGGGACTCTGAGCGGGGCGTAGCCGAGCGCCCTGGGGCCGAAGTCGCCACGAGGGACGATCGCGGTGGCATGGGCGTTGCGGTGGAAGCCGCGCCCGAGGGACACCCATCTGGGCCGGTGCCCAGGTGAGGCCGAGCAGGGTTGCGCACTGGTGTCCTGGCCGGATGCCGAGGTGACACCGACCTGG